>JAHBUY010000003.1:314832-629664 GCA_019637795.1 bacterium
CTTGACGGCGGCCAGGAGCGGGCCGGCGTGGCTGGGCGGAAGGGGCGGCGGCGGCGGCAGGGCGCGGCCGCAGAAGACGTCGAGCACCGCCTCCACCGAGTCGCGGGTGCCGCGCAGGTCGTAGCCGCCCTCGAGCACGGCGACCAGGCGGCCGCCGCAGACCCGATCGGCGACCTGGCGCAACGCGCCGGCCATGCCGGCGAAGCCGTGCTCGGTGACCGCCATGCCGCCGAGGGGATCGCGGCGGTGCGCATCGAAGCCGGCGGAGACGAGGATGAGCTGCGGCTCGTATTCGAGCGCCAGCGGCACCACCACCGCGTGGAAGGTTTCGAGGTACTCGGCATCGCCGAAGCCGCCGGGAAACGGCAGGTTGACGGTGAAGCCCCTGCCCTCGCCGCTGCCCACCTCGTCGATGCCGCCGGTGCCGGGATAGAAGGGCCAGCGGTGGGTCGAGACGAACAGCACCTCGGGCTGGCGGGCGAAGGCCTGTTGGGTCCCGTTGCCGTGGTGCACGTCCCAGTCGATCACCATCACCCGGTCCAGGTGATGGCGGGCGCGCAGATGGGCGGCGCCGATGGCGACGTTGTTGAACAGACAGAAGCCCATGGCGCGCTCGCGCTCGGCGTGATGGCCGGGCGGCCGCACCAGGGCGAAGCCGTTGCGCAGGCGGCCCGCCATGACCTCGTCGAGCAGCGCCAGGAGGCCGCCGGCGGCGAGGCAGGCGGTCGCGAACGACTGCGCCGACACCGGCGTGTCGGCGTCGAAGGCGTCGTGGGCGTGGCGGGCGGTGCGCGCCACGCGCTCGAAGTGGCCCTCGCCGTGCACCAGCACGATGTCGTCGCCGGTCGCCGGCCGCGGCGGCACGTGGACCACGTCGGGACGCTCGCCGATCGCCGGCAGCAGGGCGGCGATGCGCTCCGCCCGCTCGGGATGCCCGTGACCGGTGTCGTGCGCCATGTAGCGCGCATCGAGGACGACGCCGGTCTGCATGTCCCGTGAAAACCACAGACGGACGCGGATGGAAACACGGGAACACGGATGGACACCGACCCCGCCCCCCGCCCGCCGATGGACACCGAAGCCCAGGCCACCCAGGGGCCGCCGGCGTGGATGGGGATCTCCGTGTTCATCGGCGGGTGGGGGGCGGGGTCGGTGTCCATCCGTGTTCCGACGGCGCCGGCGCCGCGCTCGCATGATCCCCGTTGACGATCTCCGTTGATTGACTCCACCCGCCGGCGGCTCTAGTCTCCGAGAGCGTCATGTTTGGCATCGGTATGCCGGAGCTGCTCGTCATCCTCGTGGTGGCGTTGGTCGTGCTCGGTCCCAAGCGGCTGCCCGAGGTCGCCAAGGCCCTGGGCAAGGGCCTGGCGGAGTTCCGCAAGGCGACCGCCGACCTGACCGAGGAATTGCGCGGCGCGCAGACCATGATCGAGCGCGAGGCGCGCGAAACCGATCGCGCCACCCGGCCGCCCGCGGCCAGTCGACCGATGCCGGCCGGCGTCGAGCAGCGCGTCGAGCCGGCGCCCGCGGCCGCGCCGGCGAGCGAGGCCGTCGAGCCGGTGGTCGCGCCGGTCGGTGACCCTCCGCGCGACTGAACGCCGGCCCCCCACGCAGCGGCACCGATGTCCGACGTCCAGATGCCGCTCACGGCGCATCTCGAGGAGTTGCGCTGGCGGCTCATCAAGGCGCTGCTGGCGATCACCGTCGCCTTCATCGCCGTCTACAACTTCTCGGACCTGCTCTTCGAAGTCCTGACGCGGCCGTTGATCGGCTTGCACGACGGCTCGGTGCAGTTGATCGGCACCGGCGTCACCGAGGCGTTCTTCACCAAGCTCAAGGTCTCGGCGATCGCCGCGCTCTTCGTCGCCAGTCCGGTGATCTTCTACCAACTCTGGATGTTCGTCGCGCCGGGTCTGTACGATGCCGAGAAGAAGTACGCCCGGCCGTTCGTGTTCTTCGCCACCGTCTTCTTCGCGCTCGGCGCCGCCTTCTGCTACGTGGTCGTCTTCCCGGTCGGCTACCGCTTTTTTCTCGCCGAGTACGCGACGATCGGGGTGTCGCCGTCGATCCGCATCAGCGAGTACCTGTCGTTCACGGCGCGCATGCTGCTCGCCTTCGGCGTCACGTTCGAGCTGCCGGTCGTGACGTTCTTCCTCGCCCGCCTCGGGATGGTGACGCACCGGAGCATGCTGCGCTACTTCCGCTATGCCGTGCTGGTGATCGTCATCGTCGCGGCGGTGCTCACGCCGGGCCCCGACGTCGCGTCGCAGATGCTGATGGCCGGACCCCTGCTGGTGCTGTACGTGCTCAGCATCGGCGTCGCGTACGTCTTCGCGCGCGCTCCGGCTCCCGCCGCCGAGGCCGCCGATGACAGCGCGGAGTGAAACCGTCCCGCGCTGGACCCTGCTCGCCATCGTCATCGCCCTCGGCGCCAACACCCTGGCGTCGGCGATGACCCGCATCACCATCGACCTGATGCGCAGCCGGACGCCGTTCGCCGAGGCGGTGCGGCTGCAGGACCTGCGGATCCTGCCCTACTATCAGGCGATCGCGTACGCCGTCGCGACGACGGCCGTGCTCGCCTACCTGTGGCCGATCTTCGCGTTCTTCCGCTGCGACGCGGCGCAGACGGCCCCGCCGGTGGTGCAGCGGCGGGCGCTCAACGCCCCGGCGGTGGTCGCCGGCATCGGCCTGCTGCCGTGGCTGCTGAACATCGTCGTCTATCCGACCGCCACCCTCCTCACGTTCGGCGCCTGGAAGCCGGAGCTGGCCTCGCAGCAGATGCTGTCGCCGGTGGTGAACGGCTTCCTGGCGGCGACCACGACCTACCTGCTGCTCGACTGGCTGTTCCGCGCCATGGTGCTGCCACGCGTGTTCCCCGCCGGGCGCCTGGTGGAGGTCCCGGGCTCCTGGGCGCTCGGCGTCCGCGCCCGGCTGCTGATCTTCCTCATCGCCGTCGCCTTCGTCCCCCTGTTCACCATGCTCGGGCTGATCCGCGCCGCGGCGACGCGGATCGGCGCCGGCGGCGACATCGCGACCGTCGTGCCGGCGCTGACCCACGCCGGGGAGGTGACGTTTCTCGTCTTCGTCGCCCTCGGCATGGCGTTCACCGTCATCCTGGCGCGCACCTTCACCCTGCCGCTGACCGAGATCGCGCAGGCGCTGCGCCGTCTGCGCCGCGGCGACCTGACGACGCGCCTGCAGTCGACCGCGAGCGACGAGCTCGGCGTCCTGCAGGACGGCGTCAACGCGATGGCGGAGGGTCTGCAGGAACGGGAGCGCATCCTGCAGACCTTCGGCCGCGTCGTCGAACCGGCGGTGCGCGATCGGCTGCTCGCCGGCGACCTGCGGCGCGGCGGCGAGGAGCGCTTCGTCACCGTGCTGTTCGCCGACCTGCGCGGGTTCACGGCCCTCGGCGAACGGCTGCCGCCGGGCGAGGTGGTGGCGATCCTGAACGAGTACTTCTCCGCCGTCGCGAGCTGGGTGCGGGTCGAGGGCGGCCACGTCGACAAGTTCATCGGCGACGGCATCCTCGCCGTCTTCGGCCTGTTCGGCGACGGCGACCTACCGGCGCGGCGCGAATCGGCGGCGGCGGCGCTGCGCTGCGCCCTCGGCCTGCCCGCCCGCCTGGCGGCGCTGAACGCGGCGCGCGCGGCGAGCGGCGCGCCGCCGCTCGCCCTCAGCATCGGCCTGGCCAGCGGCGTCGTCATCGCCGGCACCATCGGCGCCGAGGACCGCTACGAGTACACCGTGATCGGCGACGCGGTGAACGTCGCCGCGCGCCTGCAGGAGGCAGCCAAGCAGCGCGCCCACCCGCTCCTCGCCACCACGGTGACCCGCCAGCTCGCCGCGGACGGCGGCTTCGCCAGCGCGCTGCAGGAGCTGGAACCGGTCGCGGTGCGGGGGCGGAGCGAGCCGGTGGACGTGGTGGGGATTCAGAACAGGGGCGCGGCGGAGGGCTGACGACCGCGCGCGTTCGCGCGGCGGCCCTCACTCGCCGGAGGAATCCTCCATCAGCGCCAGCAGCCAGTCGTCGCCGGCGCCGGGCGGCGGGGGGATCACCTCGCAGCCGATGCGGCCCTGCAGGTCGGCGACGATGCCGCGGGCGTCGGCGAGGAAGTCGCGACTGATGAGGGCGACGATGACCGCGGCGCGGCGATCGAGGGTACGGACGATGCCGACGCCTTCGTAGGATTCGAAGATGAACTTCACCAGCGCGATGTCGATCGGCGCGACGCGCAGGAAGATCGGCTCGAGACCGCCGACGTCCGCCATCGCGTTCATGCCGGCGTCGGCGCCGGGGTCGCGGCGTCGGGGACGGGCGCCATCTTCCAGCGATCGAGGAGGAGAAAGGTGAGCAGCTTCTGGTACTCGATCACCACCCGGCGCGTGCTCGGACGGTCGCGCCACCACCCGGCGGGTTGGAAGTCGTCGTCGCGCGCCCCGCGAACGATGATCTCCAGCCGTCCGGCGGCGAGATGCCGATAGATCCGCGCCGCCCGGGTCGAATGGTACTTCGAGGTGACGATGAGGATCGAGCGGTAGCCGTGGGCGATGGCGTCGCCGAGCACGACCTCGGCTTCGCTGTAGGTGCTGCCCGCCGGTCGATCGAGCACGGTGATGGCGTCGGCCGGCACGCCGAGCTGCTCGGCGACCGAGCGGTTGAGCTCGAACAGCCGCGGCACCGTCACCCCGAGTGACCGCAGCCGCGCGAAGCCGGCATTCTCCGGTTCGCGGCAGAGGATGATGCGCGGCGCCCAGCCCTCGCGGTAGAGCGTCGCCGCCTCGATGATGCGATCGGGGTACGAGCCGGTGAGGACGACGATGGCGTCGGTCCGCCGCAGCGGGTCGTCCTCGACCAGGAAGCGGCCGGCGGCGGCGAGCAGCGGCAGCGCCGCGACCGCCAGCGCGAGCAGCGCCAGGCCGACGACCGCGAGCGCCCGCCAGCGCATCACCCCGCGCACCGGGCCAGCGCCCGCTCGAGCGCGGCCAGGATGACCCCGGCGGAGTCGGCAGGAGTGGTGACGCCGCGGTTCCACGGGATGCCGAGCGCGGTCCAGGCGCGCGCCGCGGCCGGCAGGTGGATCGGGTCGGAGCGGCTGCCGAAGTCCGTCCCCTGGGTGGGACCGATCTCGACGTGCAGCACGCGCACGCCGCGCTCCGCGTATTCGCGGTCGAGCGCGATGCTGGCGGCGTGCAGCGCCGCCTTCGACGCCGCGTAGAGCGTCAGATACGGCCACCCGGCGGCGCTGGCCGAGCCGACGTTGAGGACGACGCCGCGCCCGGCGTCGAGCATCGCCGGCAGCGCGGCGCGGGTCACCAGCAGCGCGCCGATCAGATTGGTGTCGAGGGTCGCCTGCCAGACCGCGGGGTCCGACTCGAGGAACGGTTCGACCTGACCGATCCCGGCATTGTTGATCACGGCATCGACGCGGCCGGCGGCGGCGATCAGCCGCTGCGCGGCGGCGGCACTGGCGACGTCGGCCACCACCGGGATGAGCGCCGAACCGAGCTCCTCGGCGAGCGCCGCGAGACGATCGGCGGAGCGCGCTGCCGCGACCACGCGCGCGCCACGGGCGACGAGCGCAGTCGCCAGCGCCCGGCCGATGCCGCTCGAGGCGCCGGTGACTACGACGACCGCGCCCGCCAGTGGATGGCTCATACGGACGCCGCCTGCAGCGCGGCGAGCACGGCGGTGGACGAGGTCACCGTCGACAGCAGCGGCAGGATGTTGGTCACCGAGAAATCGTGCCAGGCATCGGGAAAGCCAGCGCAGCAGTCCTCGATGACGAACATCTCGAAGCCGCGGTTCACCGAGGCGCGCACCAACCCCTCGACCGCGAGGTTGGTCGACACGCCGCAGACCAGCAGGGCGTCGCGGCCGAGCATGCGCATCACCGGGTAGAGCTGCGTGCCGTAGGAGCCGTCGATGCCGATGGAGCGGGTGAAGACGAAATCGCGCTCGTCGGGCGTGACCGCGGCGTGCGTCTGCGCCCCCCAGGTGCCCTCGATGAGGGTCGGCGTCGCGCCGGTGCGGCGATGCAGCAGGGTGCGCGGGCGCGGGAAGTCCGGCTTGCGCGCGTAGTTGACGTAGCCGACGGGGACCGCGGCGGCGCGCGCTGCCGCGGCCAGCGCCTGCGCCTTGCCGAGCACGCCGCGCTTCTGCACCTGGGCGGCGAGGATGCCGCGGAAGCCGGGGGCGCCGACGTTCGATTCGTGGACGATGTCGTTCTGCAGCTCGACCAGCAGCAGCGCGGCGCGACGCACGGGCAGTTCGAGCTCGCTCATGATGCTTCCCGGCCTCGGCTAGCAAATGGTACTGCTGCGGCGCAATGCGGCGCGCGCTCTCCTTCGGCATTGGCCTCCCGGTGGTGCAGCAGGTGCCGACGCAGACCCAGGCGTGGGAGGGCGACGCCGGGCCGGAGGAGATCGTCGCCGTGGCCCGCGCCGCCGACCGCCTCGGCTACGCCTGGGTGACGTGCAGCGATCACGTCGCCGTCCCCGCCGCCTATGCCGCCAGCATGGGCGCCACCTGGTACGAGCCGGCGACGACGCTGGCCTTCGTCGCCGCGGCGACCCAGCGCGTGCGGCTGATGTCGCACGTCCTGGTGCTCCCCTACCGCCATCCCCTGCTGGCGGCGAAGCTCTTCGCCACCCTCGACCGGCTGTCCGGCGGTCGGGTCATCATCGGCGCCGGCAGCGGTCACCTGAAGCCCGAGTTCCGCTCCCTCGGCATCGATCACGCGACCCGCGCCGCGATCAGCGAGGAGTACCTGGAGGCGCTGGCGGCGGCGCTGGCGAACGACGTCTCCAGCTTCAGCGGCCGCTTCGTCCGCTGGCGCGACATGATGGTGTCGCCGCGGCCGCTGCAGCAGCCCCGCCCGCCGTTGTGGATCGGCGGCAACACCCCGGCGATGGCCGAGCGCGCCGGCCGCTGCGGCGACGGCTGGGTGCCCTGGCAGATCACGCGCGAGGACTTCGCGGCACAGGCGGCGCAGGCGCGGGCGGCACATCGCGCCGCCGGGCGCGGCGGGACCTTCACGGCGGTCGCGCCGGTGGCCGCCGGGCGGGTCGAGGATCCGGCGCAGTTGATCGCCACCGCAGCCGCGTGGCGCGACGCCGGCGCCGACGCCGTCCACCTCGGGCTCACGCACGACAGCCCCCGCCATCTGATCGAGCTGCTCGAATTGGTCGCCGAACGGGTCCTGCCGGCATTCCACTAGCCCGGGCACGCGCGTGCCCCTGGCGCGGCTGGCGCCGCCCCCCTGGCATTCGCCCCCCGCTGCCCGCTGACCGGTCGACTTTGCGGCGTTCCGCGGCTTGCTGCATAGTTGCCCCATGCGAAGGGCAACGATGCTGGTGGTCGCGACGGCGGCCGCCGCGATGGGCGCCGGTTGCGGGCCGAAACAGCAGATCAGCGCCGCGGAGTATTACAACACCGCGGCCGAGAACATGCGCCTCGGTTCGTACACGCAGGCGATCCAGGGCTACAAGTCGCTGCTCGACGAGCACCCGTTCAACGAGCACAGCGAGGAAGCGGAGCTGGAGATCGGCGTCGCCCAGTACAAGGACAACGCCTGTCCCGAAGCGAGCGCGTCGCTGACCGACTTCCAGCGGCGGCATCCGACGAGCCCCTACCTGCCCTTCGTCGGCTACCTCCTCGGGCAGTGCGCCGAGCTGCAGATGCGCACCGCCGACCGCGACCAGAGCGCCTCGCAAAACGCCCAGGCCTACTACCAGGCGCTGATCCAGCAGTATCCGACCAGCCCATACGCGCTGCTGGCGCGCGACCGCCTCGCCTACGCCCGCGAGACCCTGGCGACGCACGAGCTCGACGTCGCCAAGTTCTACGAGCACCAGAAGAACGACCGCGCCGCCGAGATCCGCATCATCGACCTGGTGAACCGGTATCCGGAGACGGACGTGGCCGGACAGGCGCTGCTCGATCTCGGCGCGCTGTACGAGCGCGTCGACGATCCCGACAAGGCCGTGCTGGCGTACACCGCGGTCGTCTACCACCACCCGGACCACGAGGCGGCGCGCCAGGCCGAGGAGGCGCTCGACCGACTGGAGAAGGACCACCCGGCGCCGAGCGGCGACCCGCTCGTGTTGCTGCGCGCCGAGACCGGGCGCACCCGCGATCTGGCGGCGACGCAGGCAGCGCCGAAGCCGGTCCAGAAGAGTCAGCGCGGTGGTCCCCCGCCGGCCGGCACCGGATTCGGCCTCCCTGGCGGCGCCGGGCCGTTCGGTGGCCAGGGGGCTGGGCCGTACGGCGGCCGCTACTGAGCGCGGCCGCACTCCCAACGATTCCAGGCCTCAGGGTGGCGGTTCCGCATTGACTGTCGCCCCCCCGCTGCCGCAGAGTCTGCCTGGCCGGTGGGCGGCGGTAGCGGATCCGACAGCGACCACGGCTCCGGGGCCGTGCGGAATCAGCTCAGGGGGGCGCAATGCGACGAGCAGTTGGGGTGGTGTTGGCATTTGCAGTGGCGATCTGGTGTCTGCCGGCGATCGGCATCGACACCACGCTGCGCTTCGGCCGCCTCGTCAAGATCAGGGACAAGGACGGCACGGCAGGCGACCAGGTCATCGTCAAGTTCGTGAAGGAATCGGGACTGATCACCACCCTGCCGAGCCCCCTGTGCCCGGCGGCATCGACGGTGCGGCTGAAGACCGACACGAAGGACCTGCTCATCGACCTCGACTGCAGCTTCTGGTCGGCGAGCGGCGGCAGCGGCTACGCTTACAAGGACGCGAGCGGAAGCGCCGGCGGCGTCACCACGATCAAGCTCGCGAGCAAACCGACCGGCGGCAAGCTGCTGATCAAGCTGAAGGGCGACGGCTACGGCGTCGACGCGATCAGCGGCCCGATCGGCTTCCTGGAAGTGCAGATCGTCGCCGACGGCGGCGGCTACTGCGGCCGCTTCGCGCCGCCGAGCTCGCCGTTCATCAAGAACGACCCGGACCAGATCCTCATCAAGGGCCCGTCGAGCGCGTGCCTGCAGCCGACGCCGACGATCACGCTCACGCCAACCGTCACCGAGACGCCGACGCCGTCGCGGACGCCGACGACGTCGAGCACACCGACCATCACCCTGACCGCCAGCGCGACGGCGACGGCGACCATCACCCTGACCCCGTCGTCGACGCGCACGGCGACCTTCACCGTGCCGCCCGGGAGCACCGCGACGGTGACGCCCACCCTGGCACCCGCCACCGCGTTCCGGGTCGACTCCCTCTCGCTGCGCGATCCGCATCTCATTCCGCTGCTGTTCGGCGTGAGCTGTTTCGATGTCACCGATCCGCCGGGCGTCGCGAACCTGTCCGCCAATGGCCAGATCGCGACCCTCATCGGCGGCGATTCGGACATGGATGGGCTCTTCGATCTCAGCCTGTTGGCGCTGTTCCGTCCGCTGCAGCAGCCGCCGCTCCCCGGCGCCGACATCCAGGTCACGCTCGGCGACTGCACGACGGCCGACGTCTGCAGCCTGGGCGCCAACACGCCCTCGACCGTGACCTACGGCAACCAGGGCAGCGGCTCGTGCGGGGCGCCGCTGCCAGGCACGAGCGGGATCAACAATGCGACCCCGTACAGTCCCCCGATCACCAACTCGGGCGCCCCGTGCTTCGGGACCGATCCCGCCACGATCACGTTCCCGATCGGACTGTTCGAGCTGCCGCTCGAGGACGTGCGCGCGTCCGGCACCTACGTTGGCGGCCCCCCCGCCAACCAGATCATGAACGGCTTGTTGGTTGGCTTCCTCAGCGAAGCGGCGGCGGACAACATCTTCCTGCCCGACGACCCGACCTTCCAGCTCGTCGGACTGGCGGGGAAACCCGTCAGCGTCGCGCTGCCGGGTGGCACCGGCAACTGCGCCTCCCACACCGCCAAGGACATCGGACCCGACGGCGTACCGGGGTGGTACTTCTACCTCAACTTCACCGCCCATCAGGTGACCTGGAGCGGACCGTGAGGGCGCCACGGTCGTCGAGAGGGCGTTTGTTGACACTGCGGAGGACGCCGGCTTAGATCGCCGCAGCGAAGTAGACACATACCTTATCCAGAGTGGCTGAGGGACTGGCCCGACGAAGCCACAGCAACCGATCGGCGAGCGATACGCAGCCGATGCAGGTGCTAATTCCAGCCGGGAGACCCGGGGAGATAAGGCGAGAGCGAGCACACGTTCTGGCCTCTGCCCCGGTGGGCAGAGGCTTTCTTTTTTGGACCTGATGAACGGACGAGGTTGGACATCCGACAGCGAGCGGCTGGCGTCGGCGCGGACGATGGTCGTCGGCCTCGGCGCCTTGGGGTGTCCGGCGGCGCGGGTTCTCGCCGCCGCGGGCGTCGGCACCATCGCGCTCGTGGACCCGGATCGGGTGGAGCTCTCGAATCTGCACCGACAGCCCTTGCACACGACGGACGCCATCGGCGAGCTCAAGGTCGCCTCCGCGGCCGCTGCCCTGCAGCGGGAGTTCCCGAACCTCCGGCTGGAGGCGCACGCGGTCCGGCTCGAGGCGGCGAATCTGCCGGAGCTGTTCGCCGGCGTCGATTTCGTGATCGATGCCACTGACGGCGCCGCCAGCAAGTTCCTCATCAACGACGGCGCCGTCCGCATCGGGACGCCCTTCTCGCACGCCGGCATCCTCGGGTTCCTCGGCCAGACGATGACCGTCGTGCCGGGCCGGAGCGCCTGCCTCCGCTGCCTGTTCCCGGAGCCGCCGAGCGAGGCGGAGGATGTCTCGTGCCGCGACGCGGGGGTGATCGGCCCGCTGGCCGGAGCCATCGGCGCCATCCAGGCCGGGGAGGCGATCAAGCACCTGACTGGTCGGGGCGAGCCACTCCTCGACCGGCTGCTGACCATCGACGCGCGCAGCGGCGTCTGGAGGCGAGTGCGGCTGTCGCGCAGTCCCCGCTGCCCGATCTGCGCGCCAACCGTCCGGCGGCGTCTGGATGCCGCGGATGCGGCGCGATAAGGGAGAGGGTCCATGGCCTACGTTCTGGGGCTGCGCTGCCGCGAGTGCGGCGCCGACTACCCGCACGAACCGTTGCACGTCTGCGAGCAGTGCTTCGGCCCGCTGGAGGTGCAGTACGACTATGCCGCCATCCGGCGCGTCGTGAGCCGTGAGACCATCGCGGCGCGGCCGCGCAACCTCTGGCGCTACCGCGAGCTGCTGCCGGTGCTCGCCGACCCGGTGGTGGGGCCGCACTCCGGCTGCACACCGCTGGTCCGGGCCGATCGGCTGGCGGCGGCGCTGGGCGTGCGCGAGCTGTACGTCAAGGACGACTCGGTCAATCATCCGACGTTTTCGTACAAGGACCGGGTCGTGTCGGTCGCCATCTCCAAGGCCATCGAGCTCGGGTTCGACACCGTCTCCTGCGCCTCGACCGGCAACCTCGCCAACAGCGTCTCGGCGCATGCCGCCCGCGCCGGGCTCAACTGCTTCATCTTCATTCCCGACGATCTCGAGCAGGGAAAGATCCTCGGCTCGGCGATCTACGGCCCGCACACGGTGGCGATCCGCGGCAACTACGACGACGTCAACCGCCTGTGCAGTGAGATCGCCGACAAGTATCGCTGGGCGTTCGTCAACATCAACGTCCGTCCGTTCTATACCGAGGGCGCCAAGACCTACGGGTTCGAGATCGCCGAGCAGCTCGGCTGGACCTTCCCCCAGCACATCGTGGTGCCGACCGCCGGCGGCACGATCCTGCCGAAGATCGCCAGGGCCTTCAGCGAGCTGCAGGAGCTCGGGCTGGTCGACGCGCCGCTGCCGAAGATCTACTCGGCGCAGGCCGCCGGCTGCGCGCCGGTGGTGCACGCGATGCATCGCGGCACCGACCTCATCGAGCCGGTGAAGCCCGACACCATCGCCAAGTCGATCGCCATCGGCAATCCCGCCGATGGCTACTACGTGCTGCAGGCGCTGCGGGAATCCGGTGGCTGGGCGGAAGCCGCGACGGACGCGGAGATCGTCGACGCCATCCACCTGTTGGCGCGCACCGAAGGCATCTTCACCGAGCCCGCCGGTGGCACCACCGTGGCGGTGACCCGCAAGCTGATCGAACAGGGACGCATCCCGCGCGACGAGTCGATCGTCATCAGCATCACCGGCAACGGCTACAAGACGCTCGAAGCGGTGCGCGACAGCGTCGCGTCACCGGTCGTGATCAACGCCAGGCTGCAGGAGTTCGACCATCTCTTCGACTCGCTCACCCCGCAGGCGCGCCGTGCCGCCGGCGACGCGTGAGCGCGTGCTCGCCAGGAGGATCCCCATGCCCGCCAAGGTCCGCATTCCCACCCCGCTGCGTCGCTTCACCGGCGGCGCCGAAGAAGTCGGCGCCACCGGCGCCACCGTCGGCGCCGTGGTCAGCGATCTCGAACGCCAGTTCGCTGGCATCAGAGAACGCCTGTGTGACGAGGAAGGACGCGTCCGCCGCTTCGTCAACATCTACCTCAACGGTGACGACATCCGCTTCCTCAGCAATCTCGAGACGGCGGTGAAGGACGGCGACGAGCTGTCCATCGTGCCGGCGATCGCGGGAGGCTGAGGGAATGGCGGGGGCAGCGACGCGTGTCCCGCTGCCCGAGGGCGCCGCGCGCCGCGGCTCGATCCTCGAACTGGTGGGGCGGACGCCGCTCCTCGACGTCACCGCGCTCGCGGGCGGCGCGTCGCCGCGCGTGCAGGTGTACGCCAAGCTGGAGGGCTTCAACCCCGGCGGCTCGGTCAAGGACCGGGCCGCGCTGTGGATGGTGCGCCATGGTCTGGCGACCGGCGCGCTGGCTCCGGGCAAGACGATCATCGACTCGACCTCGGGCAACACCGGCATCGCGCTGGCGATGATCGGCGCCGCCCTCGGCTACCCGGTGACGCTGGTGATGCCGGACAACGTCAGTCGGGAGCGCAAGCGGATCATCAACGCCTTCGGCGCCGAGGTCGTCTACAGTAGCGGCCTCGAGGGATCCGACGGGGCGATCCTCAAGTGCCGCGCCCTGCTCCACGAACAGCCGGAGCGTTACTTCAAGCCCGACCAGTACTTCAACGCCATGAACCCACAGGCCCACTACGAAAGCACGGGCCCGGAGATCTGGGAGGCGACGGAAGGCCGGGTCACGCACTTCGTGGCCGGCATCGGCACCGGCGGCACGATCATGGGCACCGGGCGCTATCTCAAGGCGCGCAATCCGCGCATCCAGGTCATCGCCGCCGAGCCCGACGACGCGCTGCACGGCCTCGAGGGCCTCAAGCACATGGCGACGTCGATCGTGCCCGGCATCTACCACGAGACGGAGCTGGACGGGAAAGTGCCCGTCCCCACCGACGCCGCCTACGACCTCGTGTACGAGCTCGGCGCGCGGCACGGGTTGATCGTCGGCCAGTCGAGCGGCGCCGCCCTGTACGCCGCGCGGCGCATCGCCCGCGACATCGACGCGGGCGTGGTGGTGGCCATCTTCCCGGATTTCGGCGACCGCTACCTGAGCACGAACCTGTGGACGGGATGGGCGAAATGGCAACGACACCACCCGCGCGCATGAGCCCGACGCGGGCCGGCTCGCCGATGGGCGATGCCGCGAGGCGCGAAGGGACCGCATCCACCGACCCAGCGCGCCGGATCATCGAGCCGGCGATCCGCGCGAACGGCGCGCAGGACGCGCTGCGCGCCGTCCGCGGCGCCACGGTCCCCGGCACGATGGGGCCGGTGGCGCCGCAGCCGGAGCGGACGCGCCGTGAGAGCAATCGCGGCATCGCCTGGCGGTGCGGCCGCGCCGCCGCCGGCGAGCCGATCGAGCACGGCGACATCGAGTGAGGATGGCGCTGCGCGACGCCGAGATCGAGCGCTACAGTCGCCAGATCATCCTGCCGGAGATCGGCGGCCGCGGGCAGGAGCGGCTGCGTGCGGCGGTGGTCGCACTGCACGGCACTGGCGAGCTCGCCACCATCGCCGCCCGCTATCTCGTCGGCGCCGGCGTCGGCGTCCTGCATCTCGACGCGGCCGGGCTCGCCTCGTTGGGCGACGACCTCCGGCGGCTGAACCCCGAGGTACGGGTCGATGAACGGCCGCGCGCGGGCGCGGCGACCGCGATCATCGCCGCCGATCTGGCGTTGCCGGCACTCGATGCCTGCGTGCGCGAGGCGCGCGCGCAGGCGGTCCCGTTGACGGCAGCGGCATGCGCCGGCGACGCCGGCTGGTTGCACGCGGCCAGCGGGGACGGCTGCGCCGGCTGCACCGCACGTGCCGTCGCGTCGATACCGCGGGCGCCGGAAGCGACGCGCCTGGCCGCGGTCGCGACGGGCGTGCTGGGCTCGCTGCTGGCGCTCGCGGGACTGGAATGCGCGCTCGGGCTCGAGCCCCCCGCCTCGCCGCTGCTGTGGTTCGCGGCAGAGACGTCGATGCTCACGCCGCGATCGTACCCGCGCCGCTCCGACTGCGCCGCCTGCGGGCCATAGCGCGGTACGCCGTCACGCTGGCGCGCCGCGCACGTGCACTGATCAGCGCGGCAGCGCGAGCTCGAGGTGGATGCCGAACACCTGATCGAGCAGCAGGTGCACGACGAGCAGGACCGTCAGGAGCAGACCCAGCGCGGCGAGACCGATGCCGGCGAGCACCACCAGCGCCAGCAGCGAACCCAGTGCCAGCGGCGGCGCCAGCCAGCTCGGCAGCGCAGACAGCGCGTCGCCGAAGCCGATCAGTCCGCGCAGATCATGCCAGCGCGTGCTCGCCTGCTCCCACAGGCCGGCCCCCGCCTGCGCCATCACGGCTGCGGCACGCCGGTGGCGACGTTGGCACTGGCGCGGAGCGGCAGATCCTGCGCCGGCACGGGGCGGGTGCGGGCGTTGATGGCGAAGATGAGCACCCCATCGTTGTAGCGCGGACCCGCAACCAGGAAGGTGCCGTTGTTCTTCAGGGACAGCACCGTGTTCAGCAACGGCCGCGAGCCCTGGATCAGCATCAGGCTCAGCGACACGCGATCGCCCTGGACACCGCGTGGAATGATCACCAGATAGCGCTGCCCGGGAAGCATGAACTGCTCCTCCCGGCGCCAACTGGCGCGGCGTCGCTCAGCCTGCACCAGACGATAGGACGAGAATGGGAACAGGGCCCGAAAAGGCTGCTTCAGCGGTCGCAGCGCCGGATCGAATCCCTTGTCGGAGTTGCCGGCGAGAACGGTGTCGATTCGCACCTCGACGCCCTCTTCGGGCGTGCTCAACACCTCGGCGGCGCCAGCCCCTGCCATCACCAGACAGCCGGCGACCAGCAGCACCGCGCGCGCGATCACTCCGCCGCTCCCAGGTCGTCGGCGACGTGCTCGATGGCGCCGGTGGCATCGTCCATGATCCAGAGCATCGTGGTATTGGTTTCCGGCTCGGTGACCAGTGCCACCGAATCGACGCTGCTCTGCATGGAATCCAGCTTGGCGGAGTTGTCGATCTTGGGCCCGCGCGCGGTCGCGACCTGCTTGGCTGCCGGCACCATCTCGCCCCCGCGCTGCACCACGATCAGTGCCAGGAGCGCGGCCGCCGCGAGGCCGGCGAAGGCGGGACCACGAATGCGCCAGCCGGCTCGCGCCTCCTCCCACCAGGTCACCCAACGCTCGTGCCACGAGGGAGCGCGGCCGGAGAGGCGGGGCGCAACACCGGCCCAGACCTGACCGGGATCGATGGTGTCGACCAGCTCGTTGATGTGAAGCGAAATCGACTCCTGCAACTGCTCGAGATCGCGCAACTCGTGCTCGCACTCCGAACACCGCGTGCTGTGCAGCGCCACGGCTCGCATCTGGCGCGCTTCGAGCTCGCCGTCGAAGAAGAGCGGCAGCAGCGGCCTCGCCTCGCGACACGTGGTCATCGCTGCTCCCTTCGCGCCGCACTCGCTGCGGCGCCGGGCCATCCCAGGATGCTGCCGGTCGCGCTCACAGCAGATCCTTCAGCTTGTCCTGCAGCTTCTTGCGGGCATAGTGCAAACGGCTCATCACCGTGCCCTTCGAGCACTGCATGACTCGGCTGATGTCTTCGTAGGAAAGCCCTTCGACTTCGCGCAAAAGTATGACGGCTTTGTGATCGGGGGTCAACTCGCCGATCGCTTGCTGCATGCGCTCCGCGATCTCCCGCGAGCGCGTCTGCTGATAGGGATCCGCCAATCGCTGTTCCGGCAGCGCCGCTTCGATGTCCTCGCCGCCACCGGGACGATCCGCCAGTGACACCGTTCCATGCCGCCGGTCGCGGCGACGGAAGTCGATGCCCAGATTGACGACGATGCGGTACAACCATGTGTAGAAGCTCGATTCGCCCTTGAAGCGGTCTAAGTTCTCGTAAGCTTTGACAAAGGTCTCCTGGGCCAGTTCCAGGGCATCCTCGCGGTTGTGGACCATGCCCATCGCCACCGCCAAGATCTTTCGCTGATACCGTTCGACGAGCTCGCGGAAGGCCTCCTTGTCACCGCGACGGCTCTCGCGAACCAACTCGCGATCGCTACGTTCCACGATGACAACCCACGGCCATAGACGGCATGCCCGAGCGCGTATTCAGCGCCGCGCGCATATTCAGTGGGCCTCCGCCCAGTTGTGGCCCACGCCGAGGTCGACTCGTAGCGGGACCGCCAGCGTCATCACCCCTTCCATCTCCTCGCGCACCACGGCGGCCGTCCGTTCACGATCCTCTTCGGTCACTTCGAGCAGCAGCTCGTCATGCACCTGCAGGATCATTCCCCCGGCCACCTCCTCTTCCGCCAAGCGGCGGTCGATCCGTACCATCGCCAGCTTGATGAGGTCCGCTGCCGACCCCTGAATGGGCGTGTTCGCGGCGACCCGCTCGGCGGCCTGCGCCACGCTCCGTTCCCGGCTGCGCAGCTCGGGAATGGCCCGCCGCCGGCCGAGAATGGTGGTGGCATGGCCGCATGCCCGCGCCGACGCCACGACCCCTTCCATGAACTGGCGCACGGCCGCGTAGCGGGCGAAGTAGCTCGCGATGTATCCCTGCGCTTCAGCGAGCGGGATGCCGAGCTCGCCGGCCAGCCGCTGCGGCCCCATGCCGTAGAGGATGCCAAAGTTGATCACCTTGGCGGCACGCCGCTGATCGGCGCTGACCAACCCGGGGAGGACGTTGAACACCTCCGCGGCCGTGCGGGTGTGGATGTCCTGGCCGCTGGCGAACGCGTCGATGAGCGCTGGGTCGCCAGAGAGATGCGCCAGGATGCGCAGCTCGATCTGCGAGTAATCGGCGGCGATCAGCACCGAGCCCGGCGGGGCCACGAAAGCGGCGCGAATGCGGCGCCCCTCCTCGCCGCGGATCGGGATGTTCTGCAGGTTGGGCTCGCTGGAGCTCAGACGGCCAGTGGCCGCGCCGGTCTGATTGAAGCTCGTGTGGAGACGACCGGTGGCCGGATTCACCGCTTCCGGCAGTGCATCGAGATAGGTCGACTTGAGCTTCGACAGGGCGCGGTAGTCGAGGATCTTGGCCGGCAGCGGGTGCTGGGCGGCGAGGCGGGTGAGGACATCGACGTCGGTGGACAACCCCGTCTTGCCGCGCTTCACCCCCTTGGTGGAAAGCTGCAGCCGCTCGAACAGGATCGTGCGGAGCTGCGGCGGCGAGTTGATGTTGAACTCGCCGCCGGCGAGCGCGTGGATGTCGTGCAGCAGCGCGTCCATGCGCTCCCCGTACTCGGCGCCGAGGCGGCGCAGATGCTCGACGTCGACCAGCATGCCGCGACGCTCCATCGCCGCCAGCACGCGCACCAACGGCATCTCGACCTCGTCGAGCAGACGCGTCAGCTCGCCCGCCGCCAATTGCTTGCGCAGCCGCTCGGCGAGCGGCCGCAGCAGGGTCACGCCGGCGGCGGCGCCGTCGGGCCCATCCCGATACGGCGGCGGGCGCTCGCCCAGCAGATCGGCGGCGAGGCGCTCCAGCGTCGGCGCGGCGGTGACGTCCACCAACGCGGCGGCAATGGCGACGTCGAAGAGTCGCCCCGGCAGCGGGAGCCCGGCCGCCGCCAGCGCCAGCAGATCGCGCTTCAGGTCATGGCCGAGCGTCTCCATCCCGGGGGTCGCCAGCCCAGCGCGCGCAACCGCCAGGGTCTCCGCCGGGCCCAGAGGCACGCGCACCGCGCCGCCGGCGCCAGCGCTCATCACCAATTCGCCGGCGGGCGTGGTCGCGGGTGGGCCCGCGGCGCACAAGGTCGACAGCCCCACCCACCCGGCGCGCCCCGCCTCGGCGAAGAACGCGGCGACCTCGCCGGCCGACTCCAAGCGCCGCAGGTCGACGGTGAGCGCCGGAGCCTCGGCGGCGAGCTGGCGCAGCAGGCTCTCGAAGCCGAGCTCGGTGAAAAGCGCGCGCGCCGCGTCGACATCCGGGCTGCGGGCCCGCAGATCCTCGAGCGCGACGCTGAGCGGCACGTCGTGGCGCACCTGCACGAGCCGCTTGCTGAGCCGCGCCGCGTCGGCCTCGGCCGAGAGGCGGGCCGCGACCGCCTTGGCGCCGCGCAGCGGAAGCTGGGCGACCGCTTCGAGGTGATCGAGCACGCCCTCGACTGAACCGAACGCGCGCACCAGGGCGGTTGCCGTCTTCTCGCCGATGCCGGTGACGCCGGGGATGTTGTCGCTGGCGTCGCCCATCAAGGCGATCACGTCGCCGACCTGGGCCGGGGCGACACCGAACCGCGCCTGCACGGCCGCGACATCGATCCAGCGATCGCGCATGGTGTCCCACAGCCGCACCGTCGGTCCGACGAGCTGCATCAGGTCCTTGTCGGCCGTCACCACCACCGCCTCCAGGTCGTCGGCGGCAAACCGGGTCAGCAGCGTCGCGATGACATCGTCCGCTTCGACCCCCTCGACCCGCAGGGTGGGGACGCGCAGCGCGCTGACGACACGCAGGATGTCCGGCAACTGGGCCGCGAGATCACTCGGCATTGCCGGCCGGTGGGCCTTGTAGTCGGCGTAGATCTCGTCGCGAAACGTCTTACGCGCCGCGTCGAAGACCACTGCCAGGTAGTCCGGCTTGGCGTCGTTCAGCAGCTTCAGCAACATCGTCGTGAAGCCGTAGACGGCATGCGTGGGAAGGCCCGAGGGGCCGGTCAGCGGCGGCAGGGCGTGGAACGCACGGTAGACGTAGGAGCTGCCGTCCACCAACACGAGACGCGGGCGAGGTCCGGACATGATGGTGGGCGGCGACGCTACCAGACCCCCCGCCGGGCGGCAATTCAGGCGCCCGGCGGCGCTCAGCAGCGCAGGGGGCCCCCACCGGCGACAGAGGCCCGCCCGTTGGTGACAGAGGTCCGCCTTGACAAGTAGTTTGCCCCCGCCTAAATGCGGCCCATTTTTTCTGTCTGACGGTGAATATCGAGAGGGGATCCGCCGTCACAGGCGATCGGTTCAGGCGATGATCGAGGTTCGCGAGCTGACGAAGCGCTACGGAGACCTGGTCGCGGTCGATCGCGTCTCCTTCACCGCCCGCAAGGGCGAGGTGGTCGGATTCCTGGGCCCCAACGGGGCCGGCAAAACCACCACGATGCGCATCATCACTGGATTCCTGCCCGCCACCCAGGGAACGGTCAAAGTCGAGAACTTCGACATCTTCGACGATTCGCACGAGGTGCGGAAGCGCACCGGCTACCTGCCCGAGAACCCGCCGCTCTACGCCGACATGACGGTGACGAGCTATCTGCAGTTCGTCGGCCGGATCAAAGGCATCCCGCGCGCCGCGCTCGATGACGCGGTCGACCGCGCCCTACAGCGCTGCGGGCTCACCGGCGTGACCCGGCGGGTGCTGGGGCACCTCTCGAAGGGCTACCGACAGCGCGTCGGCCTCGCCCAGGCGATCATCCACGAGCCCAGCGTGCTCGTGTTGGACGAGCCCACCATCGGCCTCGACCCGCGCCAGATCGTCGACATCCGTGCCCTGGTGCGCGAGCTCGCGGCCGAACGCACGGTCATCCTCTCCACCCACATTCTCCAGGAGGTCGTGCAGATCTGCCAGAAGGTGGTGATCATCAACGAGGGGCGCGTGGTGGTCGAGGAGCAGATCGACACGCTGACGCAGGGGGCGACGCTGGAAGAGGTCTTCATGCGCTACATCAGCCGCGGTCGCGGCGAGGAGGCGACGGCATGAGGAACATCCTCGCCATCGCCGCCAAGGACCTGCGCTCGCAGTTCGTCTCGCCGATCGCCTACGTGGTGCTCACGGGTTTTCTGCTGCTCGGCGGCTGGTTCTTCTTCAACCTGCTGGCGCGCTTCAACGTCCTGCTCAACCTCTATCTCAGCTTCCGCAACCCTGAGGCCATGCAGCGGCTGAACCTCAACGACTTCGTCATCGCGCCGCTGCTCCACAATCTCTCGGTCATCCTCGTCATCCTCGTGCCGGTGATCACCATGCGCAGCTTCGCCGAGGAGAAGCGCAGCGGCACCTACGAGCTGCTGATGACCTCGCCCCTGTCGGTCACCGAGATCGTCCTCGGCAAGTTCTTCGGGGCCTTTGCCTTCGTCTTCTTCATGCTGCTGCTCACCGGCATCTACCCGCTGATCCTGGTCCTCTACGGCAATCCGGAGATCGGCGTGCTGCTCAGCGGCTTCCTCGGCCTGCTGCTGCTCGCCACCGCGTTCGTCGCCGTCGGGCTGCTGACCTCGTCGTTCACCGAGAACCAGATCATCGCCGCCGTGAGCTGTCTCGTCGCCCTGCTGCTCCTCTACGTGATCTCCTGGCCGGCTGACACCGCCGGCGAGACCATGGGCGCGGTGCTCAAGTACGTCTCGCTCACCGAGCACTTCTCCGAGTTGGTGAAGGGCGTGATCGACACCCGCGACCTGGCGTACTTCGGCAGCGTCATCGTCCTGGCGCTGTTCCTCACCCAGCGCTCGGTCGAGTCGCTGCGCTGGAGGTAGACCGTGCGGCGCAGCAGCGGCCTGTTCGGCCTCATCGGCGTCATCCTCCTGCTCTTCGCCGGCGTCGCGCTGGTCCTCACGCGCGGCGAGACGATCTTCGACGTCATCTACATCGCCGTGCACGGCGTCTTCGGCGTGCTGCTGCTGATCGCCTACTTCAGCACCGGCATCGACAGCCTCCGCACCTTCCTCGGCGAGCGCTCGACCCGCTATGGCACCAACACCGTCGTCGCCTCGCTGCTGTTCATCGCCATCCTCGGCGTGCTCAACTTCCTCGCCTACCGCCACCACCACCGCTTCGACCTGACGAGCGAGAAGGTCTTCAGCCTCTCGCCGCAGTCGGTGCAGTTGCTCCAAGGGCTCACCCAGGACCTCCGGCTGGAGGCCTTCGTCGAGGGCGGCGCCAACCCCGAAATCGAGGACCTGCTGCGCAATTACCGCGCAGCGTCGGACAGGGTGACTGTCCGCATGATCGATCCCGATCGCGAGCCCGAATTGGCCGAGCGCTACGGCATCAAGGCGTACAACACCGTGCGCCTGCAGTACGGCGAGGCGTCCAACCAGGTGACGCAGCCCACCGAGGAGAACCTCACCAACGCGATCATCAAGATCACCCGCACCACTTCGCGCACCGTGTGCGTGGTCGAGGGACACGGGGAGCCCGACCTCAACGACCGCGAAAGCCCGCGCGGCTACGCGCTCTTCAAGCAGGCGCTGGAGAACGAAACCTACCAGGTGAAGCCGCTGCTGCTGGCGACCGTCGACCAGATCCCCGCCGATTGCAGCATCGTCGCGGTCGCCGGCCCCACCCGGCCTTTCCTGGCGCAGGAGCTGCCACTCCTCGACGCCTACCTGAAGGGCGGGGGCCGCCTGCTCTTCCTGTTGCCGCCGCGGAAGGCCGAGGAGTTCGTGGCGTTCCTCAAGCCGTACGGCATCGCGCTCGGCGAGGATGTCGTCGTCGACCAGGTGGTGCGACTGTTCCAGGGCCCGGCGCTCGGCCTGACCCCCTTGGTGGAGACGTACGACGCCACACACGAGATCACGAGGGCACTCAAGGGGCGCACCATCTTCCCGATGACCCGATCGGTTTCGGCAGCCGAGGGCACGGCCGGCGTGAAGGCGACGGAGCTGGCGAAGACCAGCCCCTCGAGCTGGGCCGAGACCGATCTCGTGGGCCTGTTCGAGAATCAGCAGGCGACGCTCGATCCGGCCGACCGCAAGGGACCCGTACCCGTCGCCGTCGCCGCCGAGCTCGACCTCAAGCAACTGGGCGGTAGCGGCGGCGAGGCGCGGATCGCCGTGTTCGGATCGAGCGACTTCGCCAGCAACCAGAATCTCGAGGGAACCTTCTACAACCAGGACCTGCTGCTCAACACGGTCGGCTGGCTGGCCGGGCAGTCCGATCTCGTCTCGATCCGCCCGCGCGCCATGCGCGCCTCGCGGGTGTCGTTCACCGAGCGCGAGGGCACCGCCATCTTCTACCTGTCGGTGCTGGTGCTGCCGGAGCTGCTCCTGCTCGCCGGCCTCCTCGTCTGGTGGCGCCGCGAGTAGTCGCCGGCGGCTGACCCGCCATGCGTGCCCGTTACACCATCGTCCTGGCGCTGATCCTGGTCGGCCTCGGCGCCTACCTGTACTTCGTCGAGTCGAAACAGCAGGCGGAGAGCGAGAAGAAGCAGGCGCTCCTCGATGTGAAGCCAGACGACGTCGCCGGCCTCACCCTCACCTACGGCGACCACGAGATCGCCCTCGAGCAGCGCGACGGCGTCTGGCGCATGACCAAGCCGGTCGAGGCCGCCGCCGACGACTTGGCGGTGAAGAATCTGGTGCGCGCCATCGCCGACGTCGAGGTGAAAAAGTCCATCGACGACCCGCCGCAGGACCTGCTCCCGTTCGGGCTCGCCCCGCCATTCGTCACCATCGCCATCACCACCAGGGACGGCACGGCGGTGCCGGCGATCAAGGTCGGCAAGACGACCGCGGTCAGCTATTCCACCTACGTTCAGCGCGCCGACAAGCCAGCGGTCCTCCTGGCCCCATCGAGCTTCCGCAGCGGCGTCGACAAGCAGCCCAAGGACCTGCGCGACAAGACGATCGTCGGCTTCAACGATGCCGACGTCACCGCCGTCACCCTCAGTGCCAGCGACGGCAATGCCGTCGAGCTGGCGAAGAAGGACGGCAACTGGTGGATCGAGCAGCCGGCCCGTTACCGCGCCGACAACAACGCGGTGCGCGCGCTGTTGTCGACCGTGCGCAACCTGCGCGCGACCGACTTCGCCAACGACAACCCCGCGCCCGCGGATCTCGCCACCTACGGGCTCACGCCGCCGCAGCGCCAGCTCGCGCTGCGCGCCGGCGCCGACAAGACGATCACCCTCGACGTCGGCAACGCAACCGACCAGGGGCTGTACGTGAAGTCGAGCGACCGGCCGACCGTTTTCGTGGTCGGCAAGTGGGTGCAGAGCGATCTGAGCAAGGGCGTGAACGAGCTGCGCGACAAGACACTGCTCACCTTCGACCCGACGGCGGCCGCCGCCATCGCCGTCAGCCGCGCCGACGGCGCCGATTTCACGCTCGTGTCCAAGGATGGACAGTGGGCGCTCGAGGGCGCGAGCGCGCCCACCAATCCGGCGACGGCGCAGGCCTTCGTCGGCGCGCTCAGTCGACTCGCTGGCGCGCAGGTGCTCGCGGACTCGGCGACGGACCTGGCCGCCTACGGCCTCGCCCCGCCGGCGATCACCATCCGCGTCACCGGCAGCGACGGCGAGCGCCTCGCCACGGTGCGCATCGGCTCGATGACGCCACATCCGCCCGCGACCCAGTACACGGCGCAGCGCGAGGGCGACCCCGCGGTGATGCAGCTTGGCGAGTTCCAGTTCAACCAGGTGGACAAGAAGCCGGACGACTTCACCCGCCCGCCGCGGCCGCCAGCCGGCATGCCTCCCGGTATGGAGGGCATGCCAGACGACGAGGCCGCGCCGCTCGACGAGGAAGAGTGAGGCAGCGACCACGAAGGTGCTGCGGAGGCGCGTGAAGGCGCTGATTCGGCCCCTCTGGCCCCAGCGACGTCTGTGGTGCTGAGCGCGGCTTTGGGTCATGATCCGCGGGCGAGGAGGATCATCCCATGGCCATCGATTTCACCCTCGGCCCGGAGCTCGAGGACCTGCGCCTGCGCGTGCGCGACTTCATCCAGCAGGTCGTGAAGCCGGGCGAGGAGAGGATCGGCGATCCCGACAAGATCGAGCGCGCCGACTACCTGCGGATCCTGCTGCAGATGCGCAGCGAGGCGAAAGCCGCCGGCCTCTGGTTGCCGCACATGCCGGCCGAGTGGGGGGGCATGGGGCTCGGCCACGTGCAGTTGGCGATGGTGCAGGCCGAGGCCGCCAAGGCCTACTACGGCCCGTGGGTCCTCAACTGCCAGGCCCCGGACGAGGGGAACATGCACACCCTGCTGCACTGGGGCACCGCGGAGCAGAAGGAGAAGTACCTGCGCCCGCTGTGCGACGGCGTGGCCATGAGCTGCTTCGCGATGACCGAACCGGAGGTCGCCGGCTCAGACCCCACCCTGATCCAGACCCGCGCCGTGCTCGACGGCGACCACTGGGTGGTCAACGGCCACAAGTGGTTCATCTCCAACGCCCGCCGCGCCGCGTTCGCCATCCTCATCGCGCGCACCGAGGACACCCCCGATCGGCCGCAGGCCGCCAATACCGGCTTCATCGTCGACATCCCGAGCGATGGCTGGCACCGCGTCCGCGAGATCGAGACCATGCACGGCGCGACCGGCCATTCCGAGATCCGCATCGAGAACCTGCGCATCCCCGCGGCCAACATGCTCGGCGAACGCGGCCAGGGACATCGACTCGGCCAGTACCGCCTCGGGCCGGCCCGCCTGGCGCACTGCATGCGCTGGCTGGCCCAGGCGGAGACGGCGCTGGACATGATGGTCGACCGCTCCCTCAAGCGCTTCGCGCACGGCTCGCTGCTGGCCGAGAAGCAGGGCATCCAGTGGATGATCGCCGACTCGACCATGGAACTGTACCAGGCCAAGCTGATGGTCCTGCACGCCGCCTACCGCATCGACAACAAGCTCGACTTCGTCTCCGAGGTGTCGATGGCGAAGCATTTCGTCGCCAACGCGCTCGGCCGCATCATCGACCGCTCGATCCAGGTCCACGGCGCCCTCGGGTACTCCACCGACACGCCGCTCGCCCACATGTACCAGCACGCGCGCTGGGCCCGTTTCGCGGACGGCGCCGACGAGGTGCACCAGATGCGCATCGCGCAGCGCACCATCGCCGCCTACACCAAGGAGGGCAGCACCCGCACCGCCACCGGGGATCTACCGCTCTGAGTCAGCGCCGGCCGCGGTCGGCCTGCGGCGGAGCCGCGCCGGAGCGAGACCGCCGGGGAGCGACGGCCGACCGCCGACGGCCTCGTTTCAGCACGCCCGAGCGGTCAGCTCGTCGAGCGCGCGCAGCAACGCGTCGATCTCCTCGTCCGTGCCGATCGAGATCCGCAGCGCATCGCGCAGCGCGGGGGTGGCGAAGTGGCGCACGAGGATGCGGCGCTGCTTGAGCGCTTCGAGGACCGGGCGCTGGTCGATGCCCGGCCGGCGCGCCAGCACGAAGTTGGCGTGGCTGTCCGGCACCTCGTAGCCGCGGCGGCGGAGCGCCTCGGTGAGGCGATCGCGCGTCGCGCGCACGCGGACGACGTGGGCCTGCATCACCGTGTAGTCCTCGAGCGCGGCGACGCCGGCGGCGATGCTGACCCGGCTCAGGTTGTACGAGTCCTTCACCTTGCCGAGCTCGGCCATCACCGGGGCCGGACCGAACGCTAGGCCAACGCGCATGCCGGCGAGCGAGAACGATTTCGACAGCGTGCGCAGGACGATGACGTTGTCGTGCCGGCGGACCAGCCCGAGCGCCGAGTCGGCGGCGAAGTCCACGTACGCCTCGTCGACCACCAACAGGCCGCTGAGCCGGCGCGCCAGCGCCGCGAGCGCCTCCACCGCGACGAACGTGCCGGAGGGCGCGTTGGGATTGCAGACGATGGTGACGCGCGCCCCCGCGGCCGCCAACGCCGCGGGCAGCGCGTATCCGGGCGCCCACGGCGGGCGTTCGACGCGGGCGCCGGCGATCTCGGCCAGCGTATCGTAGAGGCTGTAGGTCGGGGAGGGATAGGCGAGCAGGTCGCCGGGATCGATGCAGGCCCGCATGACGATCGCGAGCAGATCGTCGGACCCGTTGCCGGCGACGATGCAGTCCCGCGGCAGATCGTAGCGGCGCGCCGCGACGTCGCGCAGCGCGTTGGCCATCGGATCGGGATACAGCCGCACATCGTCGCCGGCACAGGCGGCAATCGCCACCCGCACCCGCGGCGACGGCGGGTAGGGATTCTCGTTGGTGTTGAGCTTGATGAAGCCGCCGCCCTGCGGCTGCTCCCCCGGCGTGTAGCCGGCCATCGCCCGCACCGCCGGCCGGATGAAATCCAGGCGCGCCATGATCGACGCACCATACCGCGCCGGCCCTCGTCGCGGAACCCAGCGCCGGCCGACGGATGTGGATCGACGGATCTGCGGAAACGAGCCATGCACCCGCTGGCAGCGGCGACGCCGTCGGGATACGAGCCCTGCATGACTCCCCTCCGTATCGGCGTGCTCGGCGCGGCTCGCATCACCCCGATGGCACTGCTCCGTCCAGCCCGCCGCGTGCCCGAGGCGGCGATCACCGCCGTCGCGGCGCGCGATCCGGCGCGGGCCCGCGCGTTCGCCGCCAGGCACGGGATCCCGCGCGTCCACGATTCGTATGCCGCCCTCGTCGCCGATCCCGAGATCGACGCCATCTACAACCCACTCCCCAACAGTCATCACTGCGAGTGGACGATCCGCGCCCTCGAGGCCGGCAAGCACGTGCTCTGCGAGAAGCCGCTGGCCAGCAACGCCGGCGAAGCGCGGCAGATGGCGGAGGCCGCCGGACGCAGCGGGCGGCGCCTGGTCGAGGCCTTCCACTGGCGATTCCATCCGCTGGCGGCGCGCATGCGCGAGGTGGTCGACTCCGGCGTCCTCGGGACGGTGCGCCACGTCGAGGCGACGATGTGCATCCCGCTGCCGTTGCCGAACGACATCCGCTACCGCTTCGAGCTCGCCGGCGGCGCGACCATGGACGTCGGCTGCTACACCATCAGCGTTGTCCGCTTCCTCGCCGGCAGCGAGCCCGAGGTCCTGTCGGCGACCGCGCGGCTGGCGCGGCCCGACGTCGATCGCGCGATGACCGCCGAGCTGGCGTTTCCCGGCGGCGTCAGCGGGCGCATCACCTGCTCGCTGTTCTCCCTCCGCCTCCTGAAGGTCGAGGCGATCGTCCGCGGCGATCGCGGCGAGATGCGCGTCTTCAACCCGTACCTGCCGCAGCTCTACCACCGCCTCAGCCTGCGCACCGCGGCCGGCAGGACGTCCGAGCGCGTCGCCGGCGACGCCACCTACACGCACCAGTTGCGCGCCTTCGTCGCCGCCGTCCGCGACGGCACGCCGACGCCGACCGATCCGCCGCACGCGATCGCCAACATGGCGGTGATCGATGCCGTGTACCGGAAGGCGGGACTGCCGCTCAGGGGCCCGTCACCCGCGAGCGAGTGAGGCGGCGCGGCGGCGCTGGTCGCGACGATGACCGGCGGCCGGCGGACCACCTGGCTGAGGCGCCGACGCGCTCACCTCCCCGGCGCGAACCCCTCGATGACCTTGGCGAAGACGCTCGGATCGAACGAGAGCACGCTGATCGCGGTCGTGTCGACGCCGGCGGCGGCGTATTCGGCGATCCGCTCCCTGCACTCGTCGAGGCTGCCGAAGATGGCGATGGCGTCGATCAGGCGGTCGCTCATCCCCCTGCGGGTGAGGGCGCGATCGCCGCTCTTGAAGCCCTCGGCGATCTGCTTCGCCTCCTCCTCGAATCCGTACCAGGCGGCATACTGGTTGTAGACCGGGGTCGCGAAGTAGCCGGTCAGGGCGCTGCGGAAGAGGTCGCGCGCCCCGGCCTTGTCGTCGGTGACCAGCACCTGCTGCCGGCAGACCACCTCGAGCGACGCCGGATCCTTGCCGGCCCGCGCCGCGCCGGCCGCGAGGTGCGCCCTGGTCGGCGCCACGGCGGCGGCCGGCAGCAGGTTGATGGCGACGCCGTCTCCGATCTCGCCCGCGAGCTCGATCATCGCCGGCCGCAGGGCGCCGATGTAGATCGGCACCGGCGCCGCCGGCGGCACCATCAGGCGAAAGCCGTGGGTGCGCAGCGTCTCGCCGTCGAAGCTCGACTTCTGGCCGGCGAGCATGCCGCGCACCGTGGTCACCGTCTCGCGCACGCGGGTCAACGGCTTGCGGAACGGGATGCCGTGCCAGCCGCCGACGATGGCATGGCTGGACGAGCCGAGCCCGAGGATGAAGCGCCCCGGCGCGAGCTGCGACACGGTCCCCGTCGCCGCCGCGATGGTCGCCGGCGTCCGGATGTACACCGGCGACACCGCCAGGCCGATGCGCACCCGCTTCGTCACCTGGGCCACCGCGCCGGCCAGAACGAACGGATCCGGCCCGCCGGTCTCCGCGATCCAGATACTCTCGTAGCCGAGGTCCTCGGCGCGGCGCGCCCACTCGAGGCAGGCGTTGACGTCACCGGGAACGGGCAGGCTGAGGGCGAGCTTGCCGAGGGTCATGGAGGGTCTAAATCAGAAGCCGCGACCGGTGACCAGATGCTGGATTTCTCCGCCGCCACGCCCTACACATCGGGACCTGCCATGAATGGAAAAGATCGTCGTCACCTGCGCGGGCTCGCGCACGCATTGCACCCGGTGGTGATCGTCGGCCAGCGCGGGCTGACCGAGGCGGTGGTGCGGCAGGTCGATGCGGCGCTCACGGACCACGAGCTGATCAAGGTGCGGCTCGGCGGCGAGTGCCCCGTCGATCGCGACGAGGCCGGCGAGACGCTGGCCCTGCGCACCGGCGCCGAGGTGGCCGGACGCATCGGCCACGTGCTGATCCTCTACCGGCCGCATCCCGAGACGCCGCGCATCGTGCTGCCCAGCGGCGGCGCGTCGGCTGGCGCGTGAGGCGCGCCGACCATGTCGTTCTACGAACGCCTGACCGCGCAGGACGCATCGTTCATCGGCCTGGAGGATTCGCGCTGCCACATGCACGTCGGCGGCGTGATGCTGTTCGACGCCGCGCCGCTGCGCACCGCCGAGGGCGGAATCGACATCGACCGCATCCAGCGGGCGATCGAGGCGCGGCTGCATCTCGTGCCGCGCTTCCGCCAGCGCCTCTCCTACCTCCCCTTCGAGCGCCTGCCGATCTGGGTCGACGACGACCGCTTCCGCCTCGCCTATCACGTGCGCCACACGGCGCTGCCGAAACCCGGCGACGAGCGGATGCTCAAGCGGCTGGTCGGCCGCATCATGTCGCAGCAGCTCGATCGCACCCGGCCGCTGTGGGAGATGTGGTTCGTCGAAGGGCTCGATGACGGCCGTTTCGCGCTCATCAGCAAGACCCACCACTGCATGATCGACGGCGTCTCCGGCGCCGACCTGATCTCGGTGATCATGGAGCCGTTTCCCAACCGCGAGCCCGGCGAGCCGCTGCCGTGGATCCCGCGACCGCATCCGAGCGACGCGCGCCTGGTGTTCGACGAGGCGCGGCGGCGCCTCGCTCAGCCGCTCGACGTGCTGCGCGCCGCGCAGCAGGCGATCCGCCACCCCGAGCAGACGCTGGAGAAGGTCGAGGAGACGGTGTCCGCGCTGGCGGAGGCGTTCTCGCCCTCGCTGAACCCGGCCTCCCAACTGCCCATCAACAGCGAGGTCGGGCCGTCGCGACGCTTCGATTGGACCGACATGCGGGTCGCCGACCTGAAGGCGGTCAAGAACGTGCTCGGCGGCACGCTGAACGATGTGGTGCTGGCGACCGTCGCCGGGGCGCTGCGCCGCTTCTGCCTGCAACGGGCGGTCGATCCCGATACGCTGAACGTCCGCGCCCTGGTGCCGGTCAGCGTGCGCGCGCCCGAGGAGCACGGCGCGCTCGGCAATCGCATCACCGAGATCATCGCCCCGCTGCCGATCCAGCTCGAGGACCCCGTCAGCCGCCTCGAAGCCGTGCGCATCACGATGAGCGGTCTCAAGGAATCGAAGCAGGCGCTCGGCGGGGAGGTGATGACCGCGATCGCCGAGTGGACGGTGCCGAACGTGCTCGTCCAGGCGGTGAAGCTCGGCATCCGGTCGCGGCCGTACAACCTCACGGTCACCAACGTGCCGGGGCCGCAGATCCCGCTCTACTTCCTCGGCTGCGAGATGCTGACCACCTATCCGGTGGTGCCGCTGTTCGAGAATGTCGCCCTGGTGGTCGGCCTGTTCAGCTACAACGGCGGCCTGTTCTGGGGCTTGACCGCCGACTGGGAGACGGTGCCCGACCTGCACGACTTCGTCAGCGCGATCGAGACGTCCTTCGCCGAGCTGCAGGCCGCCGCCGCCAAGGCCCGGCCGAAGCCGCGCAAGAGGAAGGCGTCACCACCGCGCGCACGCAGGTCGCAGCGGAGCGCCCGCTCGCACGGCTCGTCCTCGATGTGACGAGGAGTCACACGGAGGCGCCGAGAAAGGGAGAGGCCCGCGAGAGCAGAGGTCCCGGCGCGTCTGCGACCGCGCACGGAAGGGTATCGCGCGAGGCGGCTCGAGAAGATCGTGGGGACGTCAGTGCGAGCGGCCAGGTCTCCGCTCCTCCGCTGCTCCGTGTGCAGTCTGGTCGATGGGCTTCCTGACGACCCTCAGGATCCAGATGCCGATGCCGATGCTGGCGAGAGAGAACCACTGCGCGGTCGTCAGCCCGAGCAGCCAGTCCGGATTGCGGCGCAGGAACTCCACCAGGAAGCGCGCCACGGCGGAGTAGATCAGGTACTGGCCGATCAGGTGGCCGGGCGGCAGACGGTGGCGCTGCCGCCACAGGACGACGAAGATCGCCAGGTAGCAGACCAGCTCGTAGAGCGGCGTCGGATGCACGCGGGCGGTCGTCGGCACGACGCCCTCCGGGTAGGACATGCCCCACGGCAGATCGGTGGCCACGCCGTAATCGCCGTCGCCCGCGAGCTGGCAGCCGATGCGGCCGATCGCCAGACCGATCGCCAGCCCCGGAGCGGCGATGTCGGCGATCGTCAGGAGGGGAATGCCGACGTGGCGCGCCCACAGCACCACCGCGACGGCGCCGCCGATCAGCCCGCCGTACCAGACCCAGCCGCTGCCCGAGAGCAGAAAGGCGACCGGCGCCTCGACGAAGTACTGCCAGCCGGTGGGAATCACGAACAGGCGGGCGCCCACCCAGCCGCCGACGTACGCCCACAGGACCATGTCGTAGGCGTGGCGATCCGGCATGCCGCGCTCGCGCATGTCGCGGCGGATCACCAGCAGCGCCACGAGAAAGGCGAGGAACGCCATGGCCCAGAAGCTGGGCACGGCGATCTCGCCGATGTGGAACAGGATCGGCCGCATCAGGTCTCCCTCGCCGCCCGCGTCGGTCCAGGTCGCCGGACCAACGCGATGCCAATCGCGATCGAGACCAGGCCCCCCCACTGCGCGATGGTGAGGCCGAGGGCGACCGCGGGGTTGCGGCGCACGAATTCGACCGCGAAGCGCAGCCCGCCACTGGCGATGAGGTATTCGCCGAAGCGCGCTCCGGGAGCGTGCGGCCGGACGCGCCGGCGCCACAGCCAGGCGAAGATCAGCAGACAGCCGACCATCTCGTAGATCGGCGTCGGATGCACGCGATCGGTGGTCGGCACGACGCCGTTCGGGTAGCTCATGGCCCACGGCAGATCGGTCGGGACGCCGTAGTCGCCATCGCCGGAGAGCTGGCAGCCGAGCCGGCCGATCGCCTGCCCGATGGCGAGGGCGAGCCCGGAGAAGTCGGCGACGTCGCCGAGCGGCAGGCGCAACTGCCGCGCCTTCAGGACGACGGCGATGGCGCCGCCGATCACCCCGCCCTGCCACACCCAGCCGCTGCCGGAGAACAGGTGCTCGAACGGATCGCGCTGGAAGTCGTCCCAGGCGGTGACGATCAGCAGCAGGCGCGCGCCGACGAACCCGCCGATGTACGCCCAGAGAATGAGATCATAGGCCGCCGCCGCCTCGTGACCGAGGCGGACCAGCTCGGCGCGCACCACCAGCAGCGCGGCGGCGAAACCGAGGAACACCGTCGCCCAGAAGGCTTCGACCGGAATGCCGAAGACGTGGAAGAGGACGGGGTACATCGATTCCGAGCGCGGCCCGCGCGGCAGGGTCGACGATGCCCAGCGCTCACCACGGCGACACCGAGACGCCGAGACAACTGCGCTGTCTCCATGCCTCGGTGTCGCCGTGGTGAAGCGCTTCGCCTCGAGCCCGTCGGCGCGGCGATGCCATCACATGCCCATGACGTTGTATCCGCCGTCCACGTGCACGACCTCGCCGCTGATCCCGCTGGCGGCCGGGCTGCAGAGGAAAACGGCGGCCGCGGCCACCTCGTCCGGCGTCGTGTTCCGCCGCGTCGGCGCGTGCTCCTCGTGGTGGTGCAGCATGGTCTTGAAGCCGGCGATGCCGGCCGACGACAGGGTGCGGATGGGGCCGGCGGAGATGGCGTTGACGCGGATGCCGCTTTCGCCGAGGTCCCACGCCAGGTAGCGCACGCTCGCTTCGAGGGCGGCCTTGGCGATGCCCATGACGTTGTAGTGCGGGATCACGCGCTCGGCGCCGAGGTACGACATGGTGACGATCGCGCCGTGGCTCGGCGCCAGCAGCGGCTCGGCGCAGCGCGCCATGGCGACCAGGGAATAGGCGCTGATGTCGAGGGCGAGGCGGAAGCCCTCGCGGCTGGTGTCGACGTAGCGCCCCTTGAGCTCGTCGCGACCGGCGAAGGCCAGCGAATGGATGACCGCGTCGAGCGTGCCCCAGCGCTCGCGCAGCGCCGCGAAGGCCGCCTCGATCTCGGCGTCGCTGGTGACGTCGCAGGGCAGCACGCAGTCGACGCCGATCGACTCGGCCAGCGGCCGCACCCGCTTCTCGATCGCCTCGTTGGGATAGGTCAGCGCCAGCTCGGCGCCCTCGGCGCGGAATCGCCTGGCGATTGCCCAGGCGATGCTGTGATCGTTGGCGACTCCGAAGACCGCGACGCGCATGTCCTCACCCGGAGGGGCGCCGCCGGGCAGCCCCTGTCCTCTCGGCCGCGCAGGAGCGCGGCCCTCCAACGCGGCCGTGTGACCGCGTGGCCATCCAGAAAAAGAAAGAGGGGGCTGATTGCTCAGCCCCCTCTTGGTGCGTCAACTACGTGCTGCGACTAGCGCGAGCGGCGGCGCAGCCACAGCAGCGCGGCGGCCGGCAGCAGCAGCATCCAGGCGGCGCTGCCCTCGACCGGAGCCACGACCGCGCAGCCATCGTCGTCGTTACCACCGCCGCCACCGCCACGGGTGTTGGTCGGCGTCGGCACGCGGGTGTTGGTGTTGGTCGGCACCGGCGTGTTGGTCGGCGTCAGGATCGGCGACTCGGTGTTGGTCGGCGTGACCGTCGGCGTGTCGACGACCGGACCACCAACCTCGACCGAACCATTCTGGCAGACGGTATCGAGCGCGCCGCCGTTCGGATCGCTGGCGCCCGGGTTGGAGCAGGTCAGCGGGTAGGTGCCCGCCGAGGCGTCGCTCGCGATCGCCACCTGGCAGGTGTAGAGCACCGAGCCGGTCGGGATCGGGTCGACGTTGTCGAGCGCCAGTACCAGGGCGCGGATGCCCGTGCAGTTCGTCCCGGCGGTGCAGCCGGCCGGCTGGAAGGCGAACGACGTGCCGCCCTTGTCGATGGCGTCGTTGACGGCGCAATCGGGCTTGCCGTTGCTGCGCGCCTTGATGGCGATCGGAGCCGCGAAGGCGGTGTCGTTCTGCGTCCCGGCGACATCGACACCGGTCTCGAGCGATACCTCGACGGCGACCGTATCGCCGGCCGAGCCGCTGGCATCGCCGACGATGATCGTCACGTCCGCCGAGCTGCCGCCGACGATGACGCGGCCGTCAGTGCCCGTGGTGTCCAGCGCATTGCCGTCCGGATCGCTGGCGCCGGTATTGGTGTTCGACAGGGTCTTGGCGCCGCCCGAGGCGTCGGAGGCGATCGCCACCTTGCAGGTGTAGAGCTCCGAACCGCTGGGGATCGGATCCACGTTGTCGAGGGCGAGCACGAGGGCGCGGATGCCGGTGCAGTTCGTCCCGGCGGTGCAGCCCGCCGGCTGGAACGCGAACGAGGTGCCGCCCTTGTCGATGTCCGGGTTCACCGTGCAGTCCGGCTTGCCGTTCGACTTGGCGACGATGGCGATGCCGGTGCCGCTGCCGAAGGTGATGTCGTTCTGGGTGCCCGCGACCTGTGATCCCTGCGAGTCGAGCGAGACGCCGACGGTCACGGTATCACCCGGGTTGCCGGTCGCTTCGCCGACCGAGATCTCGACGGCCTGCGCCGCCGCGGCCAACGCCAGCGACGCGCCCGCCGCGATCGCGGCGATCCTGAAAGTGCTCTTGCTCATCTCTTTCCTCCCCTGGAAGTTCGGTTTCGGAGCTCGGTTGCGTTCCCTTACCCCGCGACCAGTGCCCAAGCAACTGCCGCAGGGAAGACTCTACCTTCTGCTTCAGCGATGCAAACGATCGGCACTAGGACGGGCAGCCACTGAGCGCGGCATTGACGGCGCCGATCAGCTCGTTGATCGCCACGCTGCCGTCGCCGTTGGTATCGAAAGACGGGCAGGCCGACACCGGCTGCGCGCCGAGCGCGATGTTGACGCCGATGATCAGCTCGTTGATCGCCACCTGCTTGTCGCCGTTGCAGTCGCCGGGACAGGGCATGCCACCCTGGCCGATGGTGAACGTGCCAGGAGTGAACAGGATCGTGCTCTTGCCGTCGCTGGTGGCGCTGACGTCGCACGCCGACTGGTCGCCGATCGAGGCATTGGCCGTGAACTGGGGTCTGCTGCCGTCGAGCGCCGAGAAGACGTGCAGGGGGACCGTCCCTCTGGCGTCCTGTGCCGCCTTGAGATTGAGCGTCACCAACTCGCCACTCGGCAGCTTGGGAATCGACACCGGTCCCTGCTCTGGAAGCGTCTTCGGTCCGTAGACCGCGATGTTGACGAAGTTGTCCCGCTCCTGACCCGCCCCGGCGTCCGGGCAGAGGCAGCGGTTGCGCCCCGTGCACTGGGCATTCTCGATCACCACCGAGAAGGTGTCGGCGATGCCGGCACCCGGCGTCACGGCGCCCTCGGCGAGGTTGCCATTGGCGCAGTCGAAGACCAGCGGCGCGCCCGCGCCACTGCCGGGGATGCCGACCGTGAAGGCGATCGCGGCGACGTCATCCGGCCCGCGCTGATCCTGCCCGTCGGGCGCGCCCGGCGCGAAGGTGATCGACACGGCGCCCGCCTGCGTCGTGCTCCCGTTGGCGTTGCCGACGGTGAGACGGGCACAGCTCGCCTCCGCCGTACAGGCCGACGCGACGGTGGCCGGGGTGGGGCATTGGGCGTTCGCCGCGGTCGCGACCCAGGCGCAGGCGCCGATCATCGCTCCCACCGCGAACCCTCGCACCATGATCCCGCTCTCTCCTCGTCGCCCCCGGCACCCTCCGCGCGGCGCCGGTTCCCGCATGTCGGTGTCGTGGCACAAAGCCTTTTGGGCTTTCAAAAAGTTTCCCACTGCTACCTCACTAGGCGTGATGTTGTCAAAGGCGCCGCAGCCCGCCGTTATGCTGCAGGACAGCCTCCGAGCGCGTTATTGACCGCCGCGATCAGCTCGTTGATGGCCACCTCGCCGTTGCCGTTGGCATCCATCGCCGGACAACTGCTCACCGGCGCGCTGCCGAGCGCGATGTTCACGCCGGTGATCAACTCATTGATGGTCACCTGGCCGTCGTTGTTGCAATCGCCGACGCAGGACGGGGTCGGCGGGGTGCCGGTGTTCACCAGCACCGAGACGTCGGCGCTGTCGAGGTTGGCGGTGACGATGTCGGGCAGCCGATCGTTGTTGAGGTCGGCGGCAACCAGGCCCCACGGCCCGACGTCGGTGCCGAAGGACTGGGCATCCTGGAAGGTCCCGTCTCCGTTGCCGAGCAGCACCGAGACGCTGCCCTCGAGGTCGAGCGTGCCGAAGCTGTCGGCGGTGGCGAGGTCGGCGATCCCGTCGCCGTTGAAGTCGCCGGCGACCACGTTCTCGGGGAAGCCGCCGACGCCGTAGCCGACGGCGTCCTGGAAGGTCCCGTCGCCGTTGCCCAGCAGCACCGACACGGTGTCGAAGTACTCGGTGGCGACGGCGATGTCGGGGATCGCGTCGTCGTTGAGCAGCGCGATCGCGACGCCCTGCGGCGATTCCTCGACCGCCATCGGCTCGCCGACGGTGAAGGTGCCGTCGCCGTTGCTGAGCAGCACCACCACGGTGGCGTCGTCGTTCTGGCTCACCACCAGATCCTCGTTGGCGTCGCCGTTCAGGCGACCGCTCGCCATGCCGATCGGCCCGCCGCCGACCGACGTGGTGATCAGATCCCCGAAGGTCCCGCCACCGTCGCCGAGGCGCACCGACACCGAATCACCGAACAGGTCGGCGGTGGCGACATCGAGGATGCCGTCGCCGTTGAAGTCCGCCAGCACGACGCTCTCCGGCGCCTGGCCGGTGACGTACACGGCCGGGATCCCGAAGGTTCCGTCGCCGTGACCGAGATAGACAGCAATGGTGCTGTCGGTCTCGTTGGCGATCACCAGGTCCAACATCGTATCGCCGTTGAGGTTGCCGGCGGCGATGGCGCTCGGCGCCACGCCGGCGAGCAACGTCGCGTGCACCGTCAGGCCGCCCGCGCCGTCGCCGAGCAGGATGGTGGCATTGTCCGAGCCGTTGTTGGCCGTGGCGATGTCGAGCTTGCCATCGCCGTTGAAGTCGCCGGCGGCGACCGCGACGGCGCCCTCGGAACAGTCGACGCCGGCGGTGCACCCGCTCGGCCCGAGCGGCACGTCGACGGCCGGCGCGAACGACAACGGAACGATCCCTGCTCCCGCGGCGACCGCGATCATCGCCAACGACGCAGCCCCCCACACCCAATGCTTGCGACTCACCCCTGACTCCTCGACGTCATGTTGATGCTGTTCGGAATTACGCGGGACCGGGAGGTCGGAGCGCCTGGCTCCCGTCAGCGGCCGTCGCGACGTGTCTCCGGCTTCAGCAAAGTCTGCAGCGAGCATTGCCGGCCCCCCAGATTATTGTCAAGGCGCACAAGGCGCAGCAGATGCGCGCGCTCGCGCGCCCCTGCGTCACATGGCACCTCGTGAGCGACGCCGCATGCCAGCGCGGATTGCCGAGCGCGCGGGGCTGCGCTAGACGGCCACGCCATGTCGCGGACGGCGCTCGCGGGATTGCGCGTCATCGAGTGCGGGCAGCTCGTCGCCGCCGCGTATGCCGGCAAGCTGTTCGCGGATCTCGGCGCCGACGTCATCAAGGTCGAGACGCCTGGCGGCGACCTCGCGCGCCGGCGCGGGCCGTTCGTCGGCGGCGCCGCGGACCCCGAGCGCAGCGGTCTCTTCCTCTATCTCAACACCAACAAGCGCGGCGTCGCCCTCGATCCGCGCCGACCGGACGAGCGCGCTGCCTTCGCTGCCCTGGTCGGCGGCGCCGACCTGGTGGTGCACAACGTGCCGCCGCCGGAGATGGCGGCGCAGGGCCTGGACTATGCGGCGCTGACCGCGGCCAACCCGCGCCTGGTGATGACCTCGATCACCCCGTATGGCCTCGAAGGCGTGCGGCGCGACTGGCACGCCACGGACCTGACGCTGTGGAGCGCGGGCGGCATCGCCTACCTGAACGGCGGCGGCTACGAGGCCGACGATCTGCCGCCGCTCAAGCCGTACGGCCTGCAGGCCGAGTTCCAGGGCGGCGTCAATGCCGCCGTCGCCGCGCTCGGCGCGCTGCTGGCGCGCCGGCGCACCGGCCGCGGCCAGCACGTCGTGGTGTCGATCCAGCAGGCGCTGGCCGCGATCCTCGAGCTGACGTTCGAGTACTGGCCCTACCAGGGACTCGTCGCCTCGCGCCTCGGGCGCAAGCCGATCCAGCCGCTCGATTTCCTCGAGTGCCGCGACGGCTGGGTGTTCATCTGCTGCGTCGAGGAACACCAGTGGCGGGAATTCGTGCGCATGATCGGCTCGCCCGAGTGGGCCGGCATCGAGCTGTTCGCGGATCGCCTCAGCCGCGGCGCCAACTGGGACGCGCTCAAGCTCTTCCTGCAGGAGTGGGCGAGCGAGCAGTCGGTGCTGGAGGTGTACCACGCCGCGCAGCAGCGGCGGATCCCCTTCGCGCCGGTGTCGACGATGGGCGACCTGCTGGCCTCGCCGCACCTCCAGGCGCGCGGCTTCTTCGCCACCCTCGACGTTCCCGGCGCCCGCGTCACCGTCCCCGGCGCGCCCTACAAGCTCTCGGCCACCCCCTGGTCCATCCGCCGCCCCGCGCCGCGACTGGGCGAGCACACCGAAGAGGTCCTGCGTGAAATCGGGCTCTGACATGGACCGCGGAAACCACAGGACGGCACCGCGGTCCTCTGCGTGTCCCCGCGGCCTCCGTGGTGCCTAGATGTCGCTGCCGCTCGAAGGAATCCGCGTCGCCGATTTCACCTGGGTGTGGGCGGGACCGTTCTGTACCCTGCAGCTCGCCCATCTCGGCGCCGAGGTGATCCGCGTCGAGAGCGCCACCCGCACCTGCGTCACGCGCCTCCTGCCGCCGTTCGCCGACGGCCAACCCGGCCCGAACCGCAGCGGCTATTTCAATCAGTACAACCAGGGCAAGCTGAGCCTGGCGCTCGATCTCAAGCAGCCGCAGGCGCTCGCCGTCGCCAAGGATCTGGTGGCGCAGTGCGACATCGTCTGCGAGAACTTCGCCGCCGGCGTCATGGAGCGCATGGGGCTCGGCTACGAGGTGCTGCGCGCGCTGCGCCCCGACCTGATCATGATCGCGCTCTCCGGCTACGGCGCCACCGGCCCGGACGCCGAGTTCGTCTCCTACGGCCCGGCGCAGGTGCCGCTGTCGGGGATGTCGTCGCTCACCGGCTATGCCGGCTGGCCGCCGATGCACGTCGGCATCTCCTACGGCGATCCGACCGGCGGACTGCACGGCGCCGTGGCCGTGCTCGCCGCGCTCTGGCACCGCGAAGCGACCGGCGAGGGCCAGTACATCGACCTGTCGCAGTGGGAGACCAGCATCGCCACCCTGGGCGAGGGCGTGCTCGAGCAGAGCCTCACCGGGACGCAGCCGCCGCGCGCCGGCAACCGCGATCCGCACATGGCGCCGCACGGCATCTTCCGCTGCGCCGGCGAGCAGCGCTGGGTGGCGATCGCGGTGCGCGACGACGAAGAATGGATCCGCTTCGCCGCCTGCATCGGCGCGCCGGCGCTGGGCACGGATCCGCGCTTCGCGACGCTCGCCGCGCGCAAGGCCAACGAGGACGCGCTGGAGGCTGTGGTGAGTGACTGGACGCGGCCACTGCCCGACGGCGAGGTCGTCGCCCGCCTGCAGGCGGCGAACATCCCCGCCGCGGCGGCGATGACCAACCGGGATCTCGCCGAGGACGAGGACCTGCGGCGCAGCGGCTTCCACGTGTTCCGCGAGCATCCGGAAATCGGCAGCCGCCTCCATCTCGGCATCCCGTGGCAGATGTCCGACACGCCGTGCAGCGTTCGCAGCGCCGCCCCGTGCCTGGGCCAACACACCGACGACGTGCTGCGGCGCGTGCTCGGCTACGACGACGCGCGCATCGCCGCGCTGCGCGACGCGGGCGTGCTGACCTGAGCGGACGCCCCTTCCGCAGCGGACGCCCCTTCCGCGCCGCCGCCATGCGAGGTGACCGGGCGCCATCCCGTGCAGTCGCCCTGCGAACGGCACTGGAATTCCGCACGCCGCCTGTGTTCAATCGCGCCATGGACTCAGGGGCTGGCGCGGAGCAGAGTCGGGACGTGGAGCTGCACCTCTATCGCCTGCTACTGCTCAATCTGGCGCTGCAGCTCTTCGATGGCGTCGCCACCTATCAGGGGTTGCGAATCGGCGTCCGCGAGGCCAATCCGATCCTGCTGACCATGTTCGGCCTGCTCGGCGTCGGCCCGACGCTGCTGCTCTTCAAGGCCAAGGCGTGCGGGCTGCTGGTGCTGCTGCACAGCAAGGCGCCGAAGCGCGTCGGCGTCACCGTCCTGCGCGGCCTCGCCGCCGTCTACTGCGTCTTCTCGCTCGGCCCCTGGCTGGGCAAGTTCGCGTCGTTGGCCGCGGGACTGCTGTAGCGGTTCCGCCGCCGGCTCAGGCGCTCTCCGCCAGCGGCGGGGAGGCGGCCGCCGGCTCGCGAGCGCCGCGCGACGGCACCAGCGTCACCACCCCGGGGTCCCCGAGCGACTGCGGCAGGCGCACGCGCACGGTGGTGCCGGCGCCGATCTCGCTCTCGATGTCGAGGTCGCCGCCGAGCATGCCGATCAGCTCGCGCGCCAGCGTCAGGCCGATGCCGAGCCCGCCGAAGCGGCGGGTGAAGGAGCCGTCGACCTGGCGGAAGTCGTCGAAGATGATGCCGAGGTCGCTGGGCGAGATGCCGATGCCGGTGTCGGCGATGGCGACCTCGACCATGCCGTCGGCGAGGCAGCGGCCGCTGACGCGGATCTCGCCGGCGTCGGTGAACTTGGCGGCGTTGCCGAGCAGGCAGGCGAGGGCGCGGTTGAGCTTGCGGCCGTCGGTGCGCAGCGCGTCGGCGGCGATGTCGACCTGCCACGACACGGTGACCGGCTTGCCGTCGCAGAGCTCGCGGGTCAGCGGCAGCAGCTCCTCCAGCGTCGTCCGCAGGCTCACCGGCTCGATGCGCACCGCGCGGCGGCTCGAGCCGGAGCGGATCTCGGCGAAGCTCAGCAGCTCTTCGAGCAGGTGCTGGAGGCGGCAGGCGTTGACCCGCATGCGCTCGATGCTCTCGTAGAGCAGGTGGTCGCCGTCCTTCGGCAGCGCCGAGTCGACGACGTCGAGATAGCCGAGGATGGCGTGCAACGGGGTGCGGAACTCGTGCGAGATGGTGGCCAGGAACTGGTCCTTGGCGTCGACCGCCACCCGCGCCGCGTCGGACTGCTCGGCGGCGTAGAGCGCGCCGGCGGTGGCATGCGCGACCATCTGGCACAGCCAGCGCTCGCGGTGCGTGAGCGCGCGGCCGTCCTCGCTCTCGGTCAACAAGGCGCCGTACGACTGGCCGTGGGCGCGCAGCGGGAAGCTCACGGCGCGCCGGGTCGGCACCGTCTCCGGATCACCGAGCGCCATGTGGCAGCGCAGGCCAGGACAGGTGCTCTCGACGAAGCGGCCGATGCTGCGGACGAACTCGCGCGTCGCGTGCGTCTCGGAGAAGACCCCCGCCAGATCGAGGACGAAACGCAGGTGCTGGTTCTCGGTCTCCGCCGACGCCCGCCGCCGCTGCTCGCGTTTCAACTGGTCGATGAGCGAGGCGTAGAACACGGCGACCAGGAAGAAGAACGGCAGGCGTACCCAGTTCTCGGAGGTCAGCGTCGCGTTGCCGCTCACCCACAGCCAGTAGCCATAGCCGGCGGCGATCAGCGCCCCGCCGATGGCGATCTGGCCGACGGTCTCGCCGATGGTGACGAGGAAGATGGTGAAGAAGTAGGCGAGGACCAGATCCTGCGACACCCCGTGGCTCGAGCTGATGCCGAGCAGGATGAGCGCCGTGTCGAAGAGCAGGAGGCAGGGGCCGAAGTGGGCGAGGTGGAAGAACCGCCGCGGCGCCAGGGCGAGGGCGACGTTGGACAGGGCGAAGACGCCGACGGTCACGATGGCGGCGCCCTGCGGCGCCTGCCCGGCGAGCGCCAGATAGGCGCACGTGGCGATCACCACCGAGCGCAGCAGGACGACGACGCGCTTGCGATCGACCCCGCCCGCCGACCCCTCGGCCGCTGGGCTGCTGACACTCCCGAACCCCATTTGCGCCCAGGATCCGATGCAAGGCGGGCGCCAGCTTCCGAGCGGTCGTGCCGGCCATGGCCTCGGCACGCCGCACGGCGTCAAAAGGAGCCGCGGATCACGCGGCGGATGCCAATCCGGCGAGATAGTGACACTGCACGTCGCGAGTCAGTGTCCCAGCACGATGACACAGGCTACCGCGCCCGGACCGCCAACATTGTGCGCCAGGCCGATCTCGGGGTTGGGAATCTGGCGTTCGCCGGCCTGGCCGCGGAGCTGGGTGACGCATTCGTAGATCATGCGCACGCCGCTGGCGCCGATGGGATGGCCGAATGACTTGAGCCCGCCGCTCGGGTTGATCGGGATGTCGCCGCTGAGCGCCGTCCGCCCCTCGTGCACCAATGCCTTGCCCTCGCCTTTGGCGCAGAAACCGAGATCCTCGATGTTCGACAGCTCGGTCCAGGTGAAGCAGTCGTGGACCTCGGCGAAGTCGACGTCGGCGGCGCCGATGCCGGCCATCCTGTAGGCCTGCTGCGCCGCCTGCTGCGTCGAGCGGAAGCCGAGATAGTCGAAGGTCGGATCGAAATACGGCCGGCCGGTGGTGACGGCGAGCCCGAAGCCCTTCACCAGCACCGGATGGTCGGTGTAGCGGCGCGCCAGATCGGCGCGGCAGAGAATCGCCGCGGCGCCGCCGTCGGTGGTCGGGCAGCAGTCGAAGAGGCCGAACGGCGAGGAGATCATCGGCGCCGCCAGCACCTTCTCCTCCGTGACCTCCATGCGCAGGTGGGCCTTCGGATTGCGGGCGCCGTTGTAGTGGTTCTTCACCGCGATCTTGGCCAGCGTCTCGCGGCCGACGCCGTAGGTGTGCATGTAGCGGTTGGCCGCCAGGGCGAAGAGGCCGGGCGCCGAGTTGCCCTTGGCGAGCAGGGGATGGCCGAAGCGCGGCAGACCGCGGCCGCCGCGATCCTTGAGCTTCTCGGCGCCGAGCACCAGCACGACGTCGTAGGTGCCGGAGGCGATCGCCAGGCAGGCATTGCGGAACGCGTCGGTGCCGGTGGCGCAGTAGTTCTCGACCCGGGTGATGGGCCGGTCGTAGAGGCGCAGCGCGTCGCCCAGCGACACCGCCGCTTTGCCGCCCGCCGCCCCCGGCATGTAGGTGCCGAGGTACGCCGCCTGGATGTCGGCCGGATCGATGTCGGCGTCGCGATACGCCTCGAACGCCGCCTCGCAGATCAGATCCTCGTAGCCGTGCTCGAAGAGATCCCCGAACTTGGTGCACCCGACGCCGACGACGGCAACCTGGTCCTTCATGCTCTGCCTCGCTCGTTGAAGTGGAATGCCGATACCCACCGATCCCCACCCCGGACGCCACCGACGGACACCGAATCTCCCCACGCCTCCCGGGCGGCGGCGCGGCGCCGGCCGTGGATCGGCGGTGCGGGGAGGCGCGAATCGGTGGACATCGATGGATCAGGTCTCGCGAATGGGCCGCGCCTTCCAGTAGTAGTTGCGATTGCCGCCGCCTTCGTGGAGCCGGCGATACGTGAGCGCCACCGGTTCGCCGATCTGGATGTCCTCGGCGTCGGCGACCTGCAGGTAGAGACGGCCGCCGCCCTCGGCGTCGACCACCGCCATCGGCAGCGGGTGCTCGAGGTTGGCGATCAGGTGGTCGATGGTGAAGGTGAAGACGGTGCCGCGGCGCGGAATGCGCGCGTCCTCGGTGCGCTCCTGGGCCCGGCAACGGATGCAGACGCGCGCCATCGGGTACTGCACCTGGCCGCACTCGAGGCAGCGGCTGCCGTAGAGCCGGATGTCCTGCTTGCGCTCCTTGAATTCGAGCACGTTGGTCACCGTGTCGGTGACCTCCTCCACCTCGACGAGGCGGCGGAACTTGAGCAGCTTCTGGTACGAGCCGAGCGGCGTGCGCGCCGCCAGCCAGCGCGCCAGCGGCGTCGCCGCCCGGCCACTGACGATCGCCGGCGTCGCGCGCAGCAGGACGACGTCGGCGCCCTCGCCGTACCCGCCGCAGAGGATCAGCTCGCCGGGAGCGGCCTCGTCCAGGGCTCGCGCCAGGAGCAGCAGCGGCTCGGCGCTGCCGGTGCAGCCCAGCTCGCCGTGGAGCGACGGCACGAGCTGCGTCTTCGGATCGAAGCCGAGCTGCTTGGCGAGGTCGGCGCTGGCGCGCGCGTCCGGCGAGCCGAGGGCCAGACGCTGGATCGCCCGTGGCTCCAACCCCTGGCGTTCGAGCACCAGGCGGATTGCCGCCCCGAGGTCGCGCCCGTAACCGAAGTCGTTGGAGAACTTGCCCCCGGCGACCTGCAGCGTGCGCTGCGCGTCGGTGCGCCAGTGATAGGTGAACTCCTCGGCGATCGAGGCGTGGTCGACGAGCTCGGCGATGACGCCGTCGCGGCCGACGGCACACGCCGCCGCGGCGTCCCCGAGCACGCCCTCGAGCTCGCTCTCCGGCGCCGCCACCCGAACGTCGGCCGCCGTCACCAGCACCTGGCGCGCGTCGGCCTGCACGGCGCGCAACGCCGCCAGCAGCGCGCTGACGCCGCTGCGCGCCGAGCCGGCGAAGTCGGCGGTGAAGATGGCGCGCGGCAGGTCGACGGCGGTGGCGAGCACGCTCGCCATCTGCTTCTCGCCGTACGGGGCGCTGGTGCTGGCGAAGAAGGCGCCGTCCACCGCCTGCGGCGGATCGCCGAGGCAGGCCATGGCCGCGTCGATGGCCATGGTCAGCGCGTCCTCGTCGTAATTGGCGACGGCGATCTCGCCCTTCGCCTGTCTGGTCCCCCACGCCTGCTCGATCAGACGCCGCTCGAGACGATGGACGGGAACGTACGAACCGTAGCGGGTGATGCCGACCATCGCACCGCTCTAATGGACCGCCCCGGCGCGTTCAACCACCGCTCAGCGGGCGTGCCGTCGGCGCCGCGGGATCGGGTCGGAAGGGGCGGTCAGGCGATGTCGTCGTGCGAACGCGCGGCAGTGCCGCGCTCCAGGCGGCGGAGCCGGCGCAGGATGACGAAGGCGGCGAGCACGACCAGCGGCATGGCGCTGCCGCCACCGTCGCCGCCGCGGCCGATCTCGGCACAGCCGGAACCCATCACCAGGAAGCCGCCATAGGTGGCGGTGACCGTCGCGGTCGGAATGGGCGTCCGGGTCACGGTCACGGTCGAGGTCACCGTCCCGGTGTTGGTGGGCGTCGCGGTGGCGGTGGCGGTCGCGGTCGCGGTCGCGGTGACGGTGCTGCTCGGCGTCGCCGTCGCGGTGGCGGTATCGACCGGCGTCGCGGTCGGCGTGCGGGTCGGCGTCGGCGGCGGCGCGCTGCTCAGAAACACGCTCAGCGACCCGTCGCCGGCGTTGGTGGTGACGATGTCGTCGAGGCCGTCGCGGTCCAGGTCGGCGAGCAGCAGACCGTTCGGCGCCGGTCCGGTGCCGAGCGGCGCGGCGGGATTCTCGAAGCCGCCGGCGATGCCGCGGTAGAGGCGGATCTGGTCGGCGGCGCGATCGCTGACCACGGCGTCGAGCGGGCCGCCACCGTTGAGGTTGCCGACCGCCAGCGCCGAGGGGTCGATGCCAGCCGGCAGCGTCTGCGTCAGCGCGTAGGTGACGCTGCCGCTCTGCGAGGAGCTGCCGCGGTACACCTGCAGGCTGCCGCTGGCGCCGCCGGACACCGCGAACAACAGGTCGGGGGTGGTGTCGTTGTCGACGTCGACGATCTGCATCGCCGCGGCGCCGGGAACCTGCAGCGAGCCGCTCGACGGCGACCCCTGGTCGACGAACGTGCCGGAGGCGCTCTGGAGGAAGATGTGGACGTTGCCCAGCACGTCGACGGCGACGATGTCGACCCGCCCGTCGGCGTCGAGCGGCGCGGCGCCGATGAGCTTCACGTTGCCGCCGGCCACCGGCAGCGTCTGCATCACCTCGTACATCGCCGTCGCGGTATTGAGCTTCAGCACCTTGACGGTGTTGGAGTCGGCGACGATCAGCTCCGGCCGGCTGTCGCCGTCGACCCGCGCCGCGGTGATCGCCCCCACCTCCTCGAGCGTCGTGATCGTCGGCCCGACGGCGAAGCTGCCGCTGCGGTCGCCGATGTAGAGCGCCGCCGTCGACGGACGGGTGGTGATGCCGAGATCGCTGCCCGCGCTCCCCTCGACCAGGGTCACGCCCTGCGCGCGGGGGGCTTGAATCGGCCGCGATTCGACGATCGCCTCCGGGCACGATCCCTTGACCCACAGCGCCGAATCGGTGAGCGCGACGACCACCTGGGTGGCGTCGATGAGGACCAGATCGGGGGAAGGGTCGTCGTTGAGGAAGCCCACCGTCCCGGCCTGGAAGCCGTTGACGCTGGTCCCCAGGCGGGAGCCGGGGACGCCGCAGCGCACGTAGCTCGGAAACGCCTGCGCGTGCGCCGCTCCCTGCGCCAGCAGCACGCCGGCAGCCGCCACCAGCCGGACGAGCTCAGCGGCGCGCATGCGTCCTCGCCGCGCCGCCGCGGCGCGCCGCCAGCAGGCGCCCGCCGGCCAGCAGCAGGGCGATCACCGCCATCTGCAGCGGCGAGCTGCCGCCGCTGCTGTCGCCGATGGCGCAACTGCCGAGCACGATGCCGCCGCGGGTGTTGGTCGGCGTCGGCGACGGGCCCGGCGTCACGGTGCGGGTCGAGGTGGCGGCGTTGGTGGCGGTGGGCGTGAGCGTGGGGGTGTCGGTCGCCGACGGCGTCGGCGTGATGCTCGGCGTCTCGGTCATCGTCGCCGTCCCGGTCGGCGTGGCGGTGTGCGTCACCGTCGGCGTCGGCGTCGGCGGCGGCTCGCTGCTGACCAGAATGGTCACCGTGCCATCGTCGTTGGCGAGCGCCACGTCCTGCTGACCGTCGTTGTCGAAGTCGACCACCACCAGCGCCCGCGGCGTGTCGTGGACGAGGAACGGCTCGATCACCGGGCCGGGGAAGCCGCCGTTGCTGTCGTTGTATGCGAACTGCAACACGCTGCCGCCGTTCTGGCCGCCGATCACGGCGTCGAAGCGGTTGCGCATCGGATTCAGGCGCCCCAGGCCGCCGGCGATCGGGTCGCTGCCGACGCTGAACGTGCCGTTGTTGGCGGGATCGAACGAGCCGTCGCTGAACAGGTACGACTGCCCGGACGGGGTGTTGCCCGAGCGGGTGATCAGGAGGTCCACGAAGCGGTCGCTGTTCAGATAGCCGGCGGCGATGCCGACGATCGGGGCGCCGCTGGCGAAGACGCCCTTGGGCTGGAAGGTCGGCACGTCGCCGTTGCTCCCCTGCTGCAGCCAACTGGCGCTGCTGCCGCAGCCGATGGCGATGTCGATCCGGCCGTCGCCGTTGAAATCGCCGGCGTCGACCGCGGTCGCGGGACACGAGCTCGCCTGGGTGACCGATTGGCCCGGGAGCTGGCCGGCGACGCCGTAGACGAAGGTCAGGGTGGTCGTGCCGTTGGCGATCACCAGGTCGCCGCGCCGATCGTTGTTCAGATCGAGCAGACCGCGCAGCCGCGGGTCGGAGGGGTGATCGGGATAGCTGGCGGCGATCGCCCGCACCGTGCCGCCGACCACCACTTCGCCATCGACCGCGAAGCTGCCGCCGGAGCGCTTGAGCAGCAACACCCGGTCGCCGGCGCCGACGGCGATCTCGTTGACGCCGTCCTGGTCGAGGTCGCCGATGGCCAGCGGCCCCGGCGTCCGGCCGCCGAGCGAGACGGTCTCGCCGGTCAGCGCCTGGCTGGTCATCGAACGCGCGCACGTCTTCACCTGCGCCACGTTGGCGGCGTTGTAGACGATGCGCACCGCGCCGGCGCCGGTGTCGGACACCACCAGGTCGGGCCGCCCGTCGCCGTCGAGATCGCCGGCGGCGATGGCGGCGAGGCTGGTGCCCAGCGCCCCGTCGCAGCGGCCGTAGTTGGCGGTCGGAATCGGCGTCGGCGTGTTGGTCGGGGTGGGCGTGAAGCTCGCCGTCGGCGTCCCGGTGGCGGTGCCGGTCGGCGGCGGCAGCCCGGTGACGGTCGGGCTCGGCGTCGTGCCGGGCGACGGCGTCAGCGGATTGGGCGTCGGGGTGGCTTCATTGGAGATGTTGATGAACACCCGCAACTTGGCCCCGTCACCGTCGAGCACGGCGAAATCCGGCAAGGTGTCGCCGCCGAGGGCGCCGCTCGCCAGCACGCTGCTCGCGCCGACGCCCGCGTTCGATGTCCCCAGCGGCGCGAAGGGACTGTCGGAGAAGTCGCCGGCGCCGTTTCCGATGCTGGCGTTGATCCCCCGCGACTCCTGGCCGTCGAAGGCGACGAGCAGATCGGTGGCGCGATCCGCGCCACCGTCGAAGTCCGCCGCGGTGATCGCCGAGGCGCCAAAATTGGTCACGAAGAGCGTGCCCTGGCGGAAGCGGCCGGTCGTGCCGAAGACCACCGCGCCGAATTTGTCGCCGAAGAAGGCGTTGTTCACGACCAGGATGTCGTCGAGATTGTCCCCGTCCACCCGGGCGACCGTCATGTCGGTGGCGGAGTCCTCGCTGGAGGACGCCTCGGCCTGGATGTTCACCTGCTGCGGCGCCGCGAAGCCGCCCCTGCCGTTGCCGATGAAGATGGCCACCGTCTGCTCGTCGGGGTTGAGCACCGCCACGTCGGGAGCGGCGTCACCATTGAAGTCGCCGGTCACGATCTTGTGCGGGAACGTGCCGCCGACCGCCAGGGGCTCCTCGCCCGAGCATGCGGAGAGGTTGCCATTGCCATCGTTGCACAGGACGACCACCCCGTCCGCGTCGAGCAGGGCAACGTCGGTGCCGTTGCCCTTGTCGAAGTCGCCGGTCACCAGGCCGACGATCTCGATCGTCGGATCCGGCTCGAGCACCTCGTCCGGGGTCGGGGAGTCGAACTGGCCGTCATTCCGCCCGTAGAGGATCGCGACCTCGCCGCCGTCGCCGCCGACGATGATGTCCGGCTTGCCGTCCGGTTTGCCTGCCGAATCCGACGCGAAGGTGGACCCGACGTCCGCCACGGCGACGCAGGTCGGCGTGATGTCGCCGGCGCCCGGCGTCGCCACCAGGTCGAAGGTGCCGTTGCCGAGATTGAGGTAGACATCGACCCGCGATTCGTCGGGCTCGATCGCGATGATGTCCAGCAGCCGGTCATCATTGACGTCGGCCAGGACGAAGGCGTTCTTGCCGGGGTCGCCGCCGATGCGGACGTCGATGACCGGCTGAACGCGGAAGCGGGGCGAGAACTGCGCCGGCGCCGGCGACGCGGCCGCCGCCAGGAGGGCGAGCGCGCCGGCGAGGCAGGCCAACGATCCGAGCGGCGGACGGGAAGCGGCGTCAGACGGCATGGTACCTAATGACGGTGGCAGGGGGAGACGTTGCGAGTTGGGTGAAGTTCCAGATGGTGGAGCGGGAAGGTCACTGCGTGCTCCCCAATCTCCCGACAGGCATCGATTTTGTCAAATCGGTTCAGCTCGTCGGGCACCCGTTCAGGGCGCGGCCGACGGCGGCCACCAATTCGTCGATGGTGACGGTCTGCGTGCCGTCGAGGTCGAGGGCGACGCACTCGCGGACGTCGCGTTCGCCGAGCACGATGCCGACCCCGCGCGTCAGCTCGTCGATCGAGACGTTGCCGTCGGCGTTGCAGTCGCCGGCGCAGAACGGCAGCGTGCCGTTGAGCAGCACGCGCGCCCCGGCCCCGTCGTCGCGGACGGCCAGTACGTCGACGATGCCGTCGCCGTTGAGATCGTCGGCGAGCAGCAGGCGCACCTGGCCGAGGGTGTTGGTGCCGACGGGGATGAAGGGATCGGCGAACGAGCCGGTCTGGTCGCCCAGGTTGACGGTGACGCCGCCGCGCGACCCGCCCGCGTAGCCGACGAGGACGTCGACGCCCCCGCCGCGGTCGTTGTCGAAGTCGCCCACGGCGAGCGCCGAGGCGTTGAAGTCGATGACGAAAGCCAGGGTGCGGAAGCTGCCGCGCGCGGTGCCGAGCAGGGTGACGGCGAGGAACTGGAACAGCTCGTTGCGGTTGGCGATCACCAGGTCGTCGATGGCATCGTCGTCGACCCGCGCCACCGCGACGTCGACCGCGGCGCTGCCGCTCGCCTCGCCGGCGACGTTCGCCGCCGCGCCGCGGGCGAAGCCGCCGGTGCCGTCGCCGAACAGCGGCAGCAGGCGCTGGTCGGCGCGGTCGAGCACCGCCAGGTCCGCGTGGGTGTCGCCATTGAAGTCGCCGGTGACGATCTTGATCGGATCGCCGGACACCGCCATCAGGCCGCCGTCGCCGCACGGGCGCAGCGCGCCGCCGTCGTTGCACAGCACCCGCACGCCGTCGCCGGCGAGCAGCGCCACGTCGGTCCCGGAGACGCCGTCGAAGTCGCCGCTGGCGATGCCGATGGTCTCGCTCGTGCCGACGTCGTCCAACGCCTGGCGATCGCTGACCACCGTGCCGTCGCCGACGCCGGGACACAGCAGGAGCGCGCCGTCGGCGCCGCCGACGAGGACGTCGGGAATCCCATCCGGCGCGCCCGCGCTCGGCGAGGCGAGCGGCGAGGTGACGTCGGCGATGGCGACGACGGTCGGCGTCAGCGGGTCGACGGCGATGGCCTGCGCCGGCGCGAAACCGCCGGCCCCGTCGTTCAACCGGATCGCGATCCGCCCCTCCTGCGGCTGGATCGCCACCAGGTCCGGCCGCCCGTCGCCGTTCAGATCGGCGAGCGCCACCGCCTGGCGGCCGGCGTCGGACCCGATGTTGATCGCAAACGGCGCCTGCGGCAGGAACCGCGGCCGGAACCCCGCCTGCGCCTGCGCCGCGGCCGCGGCCGCGGCCGCGAGCGCGACCGCCAACACGGACAGGACCAGGACAGCACGTCGGAACGCGTCGCGAACCCCCGTATGTGCGGCCATCATCGCCTCCCTCCCACTGCCGGCGAGATGCCAGCCGGGACGAGCAAAGGCAATCGCGCCAGCGCGGCGCAGGCCCGCTCAGCGATCGCGCAGCGCGCCCTCGAAGCCGCTGAGGAGCTGATCGACCCCCAGGTCGCGCGCCCGCCGCGTCTCGATGGTCTTCACCGCGTACATCACCGTCGTGTGGTCGCGCCCGCCGAACTTCTCGGCGATGGTGGGGAACGACGCCTCGGCGACCGTGCGGCTGAGGTACATCGCGATCTGCCGCGGATACGACACCTCGCGTTCGCGCCGGTGCGAGACCAGGTCGGCGATGGTGACCCCGAAGCGGTCGCTCACCATCTCCTGCACCGTCTCCACCGACACCGACCGCACCCGCGCGTACGGTCCCAGCGCCGCCAGCGCCACCTCGGTGGTCACGCCGGTGCCGCGCACCAACGCCAGCGCCAGGGCGCGATTCAGCGCCCCCTCGAGCTCGCGCACGCTGTTGCCGCCGCGCTGCACGAACAGCTCGAGCACCTGGTCGCTCAGCTCCACCTGCTGGGCGCGCGACTTGGCGCGCAGGATCGCCGCCCGCATCTCCCGCGTCGGCGGATGGATCTCCGCCATCAGGCCGCCCTCGAAGCGGCTGCGCAGCCGCTGCTCGAGACCGCGAATGTCGGCCGGCGCCTTGTCCGAGGTCAGCACGATCTGCTTCTGCGCCTCGTGCAGGGCGTTGAAGGTGTGGAAGAACTCCTCCTGCGTCCGCTCCTTGCCGGCGAGGAACTGGACGTCGTCGAGGATCAGCGCGTCGACCTGCCGGAACTTCTCGCGGAACGCGTTCATCTGGTCCTTGCGCAGCGCCGCGATCAACGTGTTCATGAAGGATTCGGACGACAGCACGGCGACCCGGGCGCGCGCCCGGCGGCGCAGGATCTCGTGCCCGATGGCGTTGATCAGATGCGTCTTGCCGAGCCCCACCCCGCCGTGCAGGAACATCGGATTGTAGCGCACGCCGGGCGCCTCGCTCACCGCCTGCGCGGTGCGGAACGCGACGTCGTTCGACGGACCGACGACGAAGGACTCGAAGGTGTAGCTGGGAATCAGGCGGCCGATGTTGGCGACGCGCGCGGGCCGCGCCGGCACCGTTGGTTCCGGTGCCGGCGCGTCGGGCGCGGGCCGCGGCACCCCGTTCCCCTCCGCCGCCACCACGACGCGCACCGTGCACGGTGCGCCGGCCAAGCTGCTCAACGTGTCATGGATCGTCGGCAGGAAGTGTCGCGTCACCCACGACTGGAAGAAGCGACTCGGCACCTCGAGCCGAAGCTCGCCGTCCACCATGCGACACGTGATTGGCTCGATCCAGGCCGCGAAGTTGCGCTCTCCCATGTGCTGCCGCAGCGCCGGCAGTGCCGTAGACCACAGTGCCTCCATGCGCGCCCACCCCTCATGCGATCCGTTGGCGGTTTCCACTGGCTCGAGCACGCAGCCGCTATCCACACCTGGGGACAACTCAGTAACCCGCCGCTACCACACCGATTCTCCCCACCATCCACACCACCATGCACAGCCGCGCCGCGCACCGCCGCCCCTCCCTCCCCGAAAGGAAGGCGATGCGCGCATCCGAAAGCGTCATTTTGAAACGGAAACGAAAAGGCTGAGAAAGAAGAGGCGCACTGTCTATTCCCGGTCGGGCGCGGTGTCAAGAATTTTCACCGCGCGGCAGAGCATCGCGCGCGCGATGCGCGGAGAAGATGCGCGTCATCGTGTGCGCGCGGGCGCTGGCGCGGAATTTTTTTCGCGCGCGTCGTTCGCGCGCGCAGGGCGCAGCGCCCACGGTGGCGCGTGCGTCAACGCGCACGCGCCGCGCGCATCGCGGCGCGAGGCGCGCTCACCCGACGCGCGCGCGCCGGCGGCGCTCAGCTCTCGCGCTTCGGCGCGGCGGCGCGTTCGAGGACGATCGCGTAGCCGAAGGTGTCGCCGCGCAGCGCGCCGCGCACGGTGCGGCCGTTCAGATACAGCGTCGGCGTCGAGTCGATGCCGAGCCGGGTGCCGGAGGCGACGTCCTGGCGGATCGCCGCGCGCGGCGCGTCGCTGTCGAGGCAGGCGACGAACGCATCGCGATCGAGGCCGAGGTCGACGGCGTAGCGCAGCAGATCCTCGCGCGCGAACATCGGTTGATGTTCGAACAGGATGTCCTGGTACTGCCAGAAGCGGCCCTGGGCGCCGGCGCACTCCGCCGCCATCGCCGCCAGGCAGGCGTACTTGTGGCCGCCGCCCGCCGGCATCGCCGGGTTGCAGGTGCCGTCGAGCGGGAAGTGATGAAAGCGCACCTGCACCTGATCGCCGTAGGTCGGCAGCGCCTGCTTCAGCCCTTCCCAGGCGAGCTTGCAGTGGCCGCACTCGAAGTCCGAGAACTCGACGATGGTGACCGGAGCGTCGGCGGGCCCTTTGACGTGCCCGCCGGGCACGTCGAGCGACACCACGGGCAGACCCTTGTACTGGGCGCAGAACTCCGGGTCGCGCTGGCAGACCTCGTCGGCGGTGAGGTTGGCCGGGGCGCGCAGCCCCTTCCACAGGACGCCGGCGACGAGGATCACCAGGGTGGCGGCGACCGCGCCGCCGATCAGCCGCAGCCGCCCGCGCCAGGTCCGCTGGTCGCGGCTCGACCCCTGCGCGCCGCTGATGAGCCATGCGGTCGATGCCAGCAGCAACAGGTTCACGACGTAGAGGGTGGTGCACTGCGGGCAGACGTGGCCGAGGACGGCGAAGGCGATGTAGGCGAGATAGGCGGAGACGACGACCGAGCCGACGGCGCCGAGCAGCAGCAGGTTGGCGAGCTGGCGACGGCGCGGCGCGCTGGCGACGGAGGCCGCGGCGATCGCCAGGCCGGCCATCACGCCATAGGCGACGAGCGCGAAGTAGGCGACCGGGATACCGAAGAGGTAGGCGAACGAGCTCGTCAGCACCGGCGCGCAGTCGATGATCGCGCTGACCTTGCACCCGCCATCCAGACCGGTGTTGAGCTGGGCGTGGGTCCGGGCGATCATCACGGCGACCGCCAGACCGACGAGCGCGATGGCGAACGTGACCAGAGCGGGCCGCTTGACGGACATCGGCGGGATCATACTGATTGCCCTTCCGCGTTGCCAGCCGACCGCGGCGCGCCGGCCGTGACGGCGCGGCCCCCCGCCCGTCGCCGCCGGCGCACCCGCGTTGACCGCGTCGGCAGGCAGTTGCTATCGCGGTCGCGTCCGCTGCCCAGGTGATCCGTGCGAGTCGCGCACATCGCGCCCGTCTTTCCCCCCTATCGCGGCGGCATGGGAACCGTCGCCTACCATCAGGCACGCGCCCTGGCGGCGACCGGAGCGCGGGTGCGCGTGCTCACGCCGCGCGCCGCCGCCCCGCGCCAGGCGCCGCCCGGCGTCGAGCTCGTCGAGCTGCCGCCGCTGCTGGCGCGCGGCAATGCCGCGTGTCTGCCGCAGGTGCTGTGGCGGCTCGGCGGCGTCGACGTCGTCCACCTGCACTATCCGTTTTTCGGCACCGCCGAGCTGCTGGCGGCGCGCCGCCTGCTCGGCGGTCCGCGGCTGGTGCTGCAGTACCAGATGGACGTCGTCGGCGTGCACTGGAAGGCGCGCCTCTTCCATTGGCACCGGCGCCTGCTGCTGCCGGCGATCCTGCGCCTCGCCGACGCCATCGTCGTCACCTCGCACGACTACGCCGCGTCCTCGTTCCTGGCGCCCGCCCTGCCGGCGCTCGAAGCGAAGCTGGTGGCGATCCCCGGCGGCGTCGACCTCGCCGCCTTCGCCCCCGGCGAGCCGCCGGCGGCGCTGCGCGCCCGCCTGGGCCTCCCCGATCGACCGACGGTCTTCTTCCTGGCGCGCCTCGATCGCGCCCACTACTTCAAGGGATTGCACGTCCTGATCGAGGCCCTGGCGCAGATCCCGGAGGCGGCGCTGGTGGTCGGCGGCGACGGCGAGTGGCGCGGCGAGTACGAAGCCCAGGCGCGCGCGCGCCTCGGCGAGCGGGTGCGCTTCGTCGGCGACATCGGCGACCGCGAGCTGCCCGACCACTACCGCGCCGCCGACGTGCTGGCGCTGCCGTCGATCGACCGCACCGAGGCGTTCGGGCTGGTGCTGCTCGAGGCCCTGGCCTGCGGCACGCCGGTGGTGGCCTCGCGCCTGCCCGGGGTGCGCACCCTGGTCGACGACGGCCGCACCGGCTTCCTCGTCGATCCCGGCGACCCGATCGCGCTCGCGGCACGGCTGGCGCAGTGCCTGCGTGAACGCGGCGCGCTGTCGCCAAACGCCGTCGCGTTCGCTCGCGCCCGCTACGGCTGGGACGCCATCGCCGGCCAGCTCCTGGCGCTCTATCAGCGCCTCCTCGCCGGCGCCGGAGCGCGCCAGTGAGCGCGCCCCGTCCCGTCCTGGTGGTGCTCGGCACGCGCCCGGAGGCCATCAAGCTGGCGCCGGTGTTGGTGGCGCTGGGGCGCACGGCGACGCTGCGGCCGCGGCTGTGCGTCACCGGCCAGCATCGCGAGATGCTCGACCAGATGCTGCGCCTCTTCGCCATCGCGCCGGATCACGACCTGGCGGTGATGCAGCCGGCCCAGGATCTGACCGAGCTCGCCGCCCGCGTCCTCCACGGCCTGCGCGGCGTGCTCGCCGCCGAGCGCCCGGCGGCGCTGCTGGTCGAGGGCGACACGACGACGGCGCTGGCCGCCGCCCTCGCCGCGTTCCACGCCGGGGTGCCGGTCGGCCACGTCGAAGCCGGCCTGCGCACCGGCCGCCTCGACCAACCCTTCCCGGAGGAGATGAACCGGCGCCTGATCGCGCAGCTCGCCCGCTGGCACTACGCGCCGACGGCGGCGGCCGCCGCGCATCTGCGGCGCGAAGGCATCGCCGACGACAACATCCTGGTCACCGGCAACACCGTGGTCGACGCCCTCCGCGCCATCGCGGCGCGGCCGCTGCCGCTGCCGCCGCCGCTCGACGATGCGGCGCTGCAGGGGCGACGCCTGCTGCTGGTCACCGGCCATCGCCGCGAGAGCATCGGCGCCGGCATCGCCGAGCTCTGCGCCGCCCTGCGCCTGCTCGCCGATCGCTACCCCGACGTGCTGGTCGTCTACCCGGTGCACCTCAACCCGGCGGTCGCCGACCCGGTGCGCGCCGCGCTCGCCGATCACCCGCGTATCCGGCTGACGCCGCCGCTCGACTACCTCGGCTTCGTCGCCCTGCTGCGCCGCGCCCACCTGGCGATCACCGACTCCGGCGGCGTCCAGGAGGAGGCGCCCTCGTTCGCCGTGCCGGTGCTGATCACCCGCGCCGCCACCGAGCGCGGCGAGGCGCTCGCCGCCGGCACCGCGCGCCTGGTCGGCAGCGATCGGCAGGCGATCGTCGCCGCCGCCGCCCGTCTGCTGGACGATCCCGCCGCCCACGCGGCGATGCGGGCGCGCGCCAACCCGTTCGGCGACGGCATGGCCGCGCCGCGCATCGTCGCCCACCTCGAGCAGGCGCTGCGCGACGCGCCGCCGGACGCTTGACAACCTCCCCCGTTCCAGATGGGGTGAGCCCGCTTTTTCCCAGCCATCCACCGTCGCCCCCGTGCCCACCGCGCTCATCACCGGGATCACCGGACAGGACGGCAGCTACCTGGCGGAGCTGCTGCTGGCGCGCGGCTACCAGGTCGCCGGCGTCGTGCGCCGCTCGAGCAGCGAGAACTTCGCCCGCATCGAGCACCTGCGCCAGCGCCTGCGCCTGGTCCAGGCCGACCTCCTCGACCAGCTCTCGCTGATCGAGGTGCTCGAGCGCGTCCAGCCGGACGAGGTGTACAACCTGGCGGCGATGTCGTTCGTGCCGACCTCCTGGCAGCAGCCGGTGCTCACCGCGGAGTTCGACGCGGTCGGCGTCACCCGGCTGCTCGAGGCGATCCGCTTGGTCAACCCGCGCATCCGCATGTACCAGGCGTCGTCGAGCGAGATGTTCGGCAAGGTGCGCGAGGTGCCGCAGAACGAGGCGACGCCGTTCCACCCGCGCAGCCCCTACGGCGTGGCGAAGACGTATGGGCATTTCATCACCGTCAACTACCGCGAGAGCTACGGCCTGTTCGCCTGCTCCGGCATCCTCTTCAACCATGAATCGCCGCGCCGTGGGCGCGAGTTCGTCACCCGCAAGATCAGCGACGGCGCGGCGCGGGTGAAGCTCGGCCTCGCCGACCACCTGGCGCTCGGCAACCTGGACGCCGAGCGCGACTGGGGCTTCGCCGGTGACTACGTGGACGCGATGTGGCGCATGTTGCAGCAACCCGAGCCGGGCGATTACGTGATCGCCACCGGCGAGGCGCACAGCGTGCGCGAGTTCGCCACCCTGGCCTTCGCCCGCGCCGGGTTGGACTGGCGCGCCCACGTGCGCGAGGACCCCGCCCTGCGACGGCCGGCCGAGGTCGACCAACTGATCGGCGACAGCGCCAAGGCGCGCGCCCGGCTGGGGTGGCAGCCGTCGGTCTCCTTCCGCGAGCTGGTGGACATGATGGTCGACGCCGACCTCGCGGCGCTGGCGGGCGCGCCGCGCGCCGGCGCCTGACCCGCGCGCGCGGCGACCGATGCCCCGAGCAGGAGCGCTGTCGGCGCGGCTCATGGCCCGGGCGCTGTGGCAGTACCGCAGCTTCATCTGGGGCATGGTGGGGCGCGAGTTCCGCGCCCGCTACGTCAACTCGCTGCTCGGCGGGCTGTGGGCGATCCTGCAGCCGCTGGCGCTCATCCTCATCTACACGGTGGTCTTCGGGCGCGTCATGCACGCCCGCCTGCCGGGGAGCGACGATCCCTTCGCCTACAGTCTCTATCTCTGCGCCGGCCTGCTCCCCTGGCTCTACTTCAGCGAGCTCTTGCAACGCTGCCAGACCGTGTTTCTCGATCACGCCCCGCTGGTGAAGAAGGTGAGCTTCCCGCGCATCAGCCTGCCGGTGATCCTGCTGCTCTCGAGCACCCTCAACTTCGCCATCATCTTCGCTCTCTTCGTCGCGTTCCTCGTCGCCAGCGGCCGCTTCCCGGGATGGCCGATGCTGGCGTTCGTGCCGCTGCTCGCCCTGCAGCAGGCGTTCGCGCTCGGCCTCGGCATCTGCCTGGGAACGCTCAACGTCTTCTTTCGCGACGTCGCCCAGGCGGTGACCGTGGCGCTCCAGTTCTGGTTCTGGCTGACGCCCATCATCTATACCCTGGCCGTCCTCCCCGAGGCGGCGGAGCGACTGGTCCGGCTCAATCCGCTCTATGGCCCGATACGCGCCTACCAGCAGATCGTCCTCGTCGGCGAATGGCCGTCCTGGTCGGTCGCCGTCGTGCCCGCGCTCTCGGCGCTCGTCGCCCTGGCGGCCGGGCTGGCGGTCTTCCAGCGCCTCTCCGGCGAGATGGTGGACGAGATCTGAGGCCGCGCGCGCGCGGCGCGCCGCCGCGCCGCCCCGCCCCTCGCACCGCGCATGATCCGCGTCGACAACCTCGGTAAGTGCTACAAGCGCTATCCCAGCCACTGGTCCCGGCTGGCGGAGTGGGCGAGCGGCGGCCGCCCGGCGCGCCACCAGGCCCGCTGGGCCCTGCGCGGCATCAGCTTCGCGGTCGGCGCCGGCGAGGCGCTGGGCATCGTCGGCGCCAACGGCGCCGGCAAGAGCACGCTGCTCAAGATCCTCACCGGCACGACGCTGCCCAGCGAGGGCGCCTTCCAGCTCGACGGCCGGGTCGCGGCGCTGCTCGAGCTCGGGACGGGCTTCCACCCCGACTTCACCGGCGCGCAGAACGCCCTCATCGGCTGCCAGATGCAGGGCCTCAGCACCGCCGACGCCGAGCGCTGCCTGCCGCACGTCGCCGACTTCGCCGAGCTCGCCGACCACATGGACGAGCCGCTGCGCAGCTACTCCACCGGCATGCAGATGCGCCTCGCGTTCAGCGTCGCCACCGCCGTGCGCCCGGAGGTGCTGATCGTCGACGAGGCGCTGTCGGTCGGCGACATCTACTTCCAGCACAAGAGCATGCAGCGCATCCGCGACTTTCGCGCCGCCGGCACGACGCTGCTCTTCGTCTCGCACGATCCGACCGCGGTCCGCACCCTGTGCGACCGCGCCCTGCTGCTCGAGCACGGCCGGGTCCTGCACAGCGGCGCGCCCGACGCCGTGCTCGACTTCTACAATGCCCGCGTCGCCCAGCGCGAAGCGGACGCCGCCATCGTCCAGCAGCCCGCCGCCGGCGGCCGGGTCGCCACGCGCTCCGGCAGCCGCGGCGCCGAGATCACCGCCGTCACCATCGCCGCCGAGGACGGCACGCCGCGCACGGCATTCGCCATCGCCGAGCCCGCCGTCCTGCGCTGCGCGATCCGCTTCGCCGAGCCGGTGGCGCGGCCGACCGTCGGCTTCGTCATCCGCGACCGCCTCGGCAACGACATCTTCGGCACCAATTCGTTCCACCTAGCGGTGTTCCCGGCCGACCTGGCGGCGGGCGAGATCCTCGAATGCGACTTCCGCCTGGTGCTGAACCTGGGCGCCGGCACCTATTCGGTGAGCGCCGCGGTCCACACCGGAGAGACGCACCTCGAGCGGAACCTCGACTGGTGGGATCAGGCGCTCGTGTTCGAGGTGACGCCGAGCGCCAGCCGGCGCTTCGTCGGCGCGGCGTTGCTGCCGGTCGCGCTGACCGTCCGCCGCCACCTGCCTTGACCTCGGCGGCGCAATCGCAGCAGAGGGGAGCGATGCCGCCCGAGCCGCCGATCGACGCCGAGGAGCTGATGGCGCGGGTGCGCGCCGCGCTGGCGACCGGCGGCGCGGGCGAGGACCCGGGAGAGCCCGTGGTGCTGGCGCCGAACTTCCACCAGGAACAGTTGCTGCTCGACCAGGCGCAACGGATCGCCGACGTCGGCACCGCGATCCCGCCCTTCGGCGCCCTGCCGCGCGTCCTGCGGCCGCTGGCGCGGCTCGTCACCTGGGCGCTCTACCGCGTGCTGCAGGTCGTCACCGTCGATCAGCGGGTGTTCAACAACCTCCTCCTCACCAGCGCGCGCATGCACAGCCTCGGGCTGGCGCAGGGCGAGGCCGGGCTCGGCGACCGGCTGCGCCGCGGCGAGCAGCGCGCGGCGGCGCTCGAGCGCCAGCTCGCGGCGCTCGAGACGGCGGTGGCGGCGCACGGCGAGGCGCTCGTCGCGATGGAGCGCCGCATCGAGACGGTCGCCGACGCGGAAGCGGCCCGCACCGCCCTGCGGCAGTGGATCGACACCGAGGCCCCGGCGCTGCGCCGGGCGGTCGCCGCCGCGCAGGCGAGCCTCGCCGCCGACGAGCGGCGGCTGCTGCGCCTGGCCGCCGCGCAGAGCGCAGGCGGCGCGGCGCTCGACGCGGCGGTGCGCGACGAGGCGGCGCACGCGCTCGACGCGCTGTACGTCGCCTTCGAGGACCGCTTCCGCGGCCATCCCGCGGACATCAGCGAGCGTCTGCGCGTCTACCTGCCCGACGTCCGCGCCGTCATCGCGTCCGCGGACGACTCCGTCCTCGATCTCGGCTGCGGGCGCGGCGAGTGGCTGGCGCTGCTGCGCGAGGCCGGCATCCGGGGGCGCGGCGTCGACGACAACCGACTGCTCGTCGCGCACTGCCGCGACGCCGGGCTCGACGTCGTGGAGGCCGATGCGGTCGCCCATCTGGCCGCCGCGGCCGAGGCGAGCGCCGCCGTCGTCACCGCCTTTCACCTGATCGAGCACCTGCCCTACGGGCAGCTCGTGGCGCTGTTCGACCACGCGGCGCGCGTCCTCCGCCCGGGCGGCCTGCTGATCGTCGAAACCCCGAACCCGGACAACATGCTCGTCGCCAGCAGCGACTTCCATCTCGATCCGACCCATCGCCGGCCGCTGCCGAGCCCGTTGGTGCGCTTCCTCGCCGAGGCGCGCGGCTTCCGCGACGTCGCGGTGCGGCCGCTGCACCCGGCGCCGGAGTACGCGCGCTTCCCCGAAACCTCGGAGCTGGCGACCCGCCTCAACGCCCATTTCCACGGTCCGCGCGACTACGCGGTGCTCGCCTACCGCGCATGAGGCGGCTGCTCGTCCTCAGCTTCTTCCCCGCCTTCCATCCCCCGCGCAGCGGCGGCGAGGCGCGGCTGTACCATCTGTACGCGGCGCTCGGCGGCGAGCTCGACGTCACCATCGTCTCGCCCACCTATCCCGACCACCCGCGCGAGGTGATCCGCCTCGCGCCGCGGCTGCGCGAGCACCGCATCCCGAAGACGGCGCTGCACCTGCGCCTGCATATGGCGCTCGACGCCGAGGCCATCGGCCCGGAGTGCTCCGGCCTGGTGTGCGCGCTGGCCAGCGCCGCCGACGACGAGTACCGCCGCACGGTGCGCGAGCTGGTCGCCGACGCCGACGCGGTGGTGCACGAGTTCCCCTACATGCTCGGCTACGACGAGGGCTTCGGGCGCGACGGACGGCCGCGCATCTACAACAGCCACAATCTCGAGGCGCGGATGGCCGCCGATCTGTTTCAGGGTCCGCGGCGCCAGCGCTACGTCGACTTCGTCGCCGACCTCGAGGCCCGCCTGGTGCGCGGCTGCGATCTGGTGTTCGCCACGTCGGACGCGGAGCGCGCGGCGTTCCACCAGCGCTACGGCCGCCCGCTCGACACCATCGCCCTCGCCCCCAACGGCGTCGAGCCGCGCGCGCCGGAGGTGGCCGACGGCCCATCGCGAGCGGCGGCGCGGCGCGCGCTCGGGCTGCCGCCCGACGCGCCGCTGGCGATCTTCCTCGGCAGCGCCCACCCGCCGAACCGCGATGCCGCGCGCGCCCTGTGCGAGGAGCTGGCGCCGCGCGCGCCCGAGCTCCACCTCGCCATCGCCGGCTCGGTGTGCGCCACCCTGGGCCCGACGCCGGCCAACGTGACCCCGCTCGGCGTCGTCAGCGACGAGCACAAGGCGCTGCTGTTCCGCGCCGCCGACGTGGCGCTGAACCCGGTGACCAGCGGCGCCGGCACCAATCTCAAGCTGCTGGACTACTTCGCCGCCGGCCTGGCGGTGGTCACCACCGATTTCGGCGCCCGCGGCCTGGCGGTCGAGGACGAGCGGCACTGCATCGTGGCGCCGCGCGACGACTTCCCCGGCGCGGTCCGGGCGCTGGCCGCCGACCCCGATCGGCGGTCCCGCCTGGGCCGCGCCGCCGCCGAGCTGGCGGCGGCGCGCTACACCTGGCCGGCGATCGCCGCCGCGGTCGCCGCCCGGCTGACGGCGCTGCTCGACGACTCCGCCCGCCGCGGCCGCGGCCGGCCGCGGCTCCTCCTGCTCAACGACTTTCCGGTCGCCGCCGCCGAGCACGGCGGACAGGAACGGCTGCGCTCGCTGTTCGCCCGCCTGGCGGAGACGTTCGAGGTCACCCTGCTCTGCCTGAGCGACGACGCCATGCCGGGCGAGCGTCGCATCCGCGACGGCTTCACCGAGGTGCGCGTGCCGCGCACCGAGGCGCATCGGGCCGAGCAGGCGATCTGGAACGGCCGCCGCCCCGAGGTGTCGACCGCCGACATCCTCGACGCCCGCCGCTGCCGCGACAACGCCCTGCTGGTCGCCCAGTACCGCCGCCTGCTGCGGGACGCCGACGCGGTCGTGCTGGCGCATCCATACCTGGCGCCGCTGCTCGAGGCGGCGCCGCCGGCGGTGCCGGTGGTCTACGAGGCGCTGAACGTGGAGGTCGAGCTCAAGACGGCGCTCCTCGCCGCGCATCCCGACCGCGAGGCGCTGCTCGCCATCGTAACGGAGGTCGAGGCCCTCGCCTGCGCCCGCGCCCAGCACGTGGTGTGCGTGTCCGAGGAGGACCGCGCCACCTTCGCGCGCCACGTCGACCCGGCGCGCCTGACGGTGATCGCCAACGGCGTCGACAGCACCACCTATGCGGCGGACCCGCCGGCGCTCGACGCGGTCCGCCGCTACCTCGACGGCCGCCCGCTGGCGGTGTTTCTCGGCAGCGGCCATCCGCCCAACGTCGAGGCCGCGCGCTGCATCGCCGAGCGGCTGGCCCCGGCGTGCCCCGAGGTCGTGTTCGCCATCGTCGGCGGCGCCGGCGATGCCCTGCGCGACCAATCATGCCCCGCCAACGTGCTGCCGGTGGGCTTCGTGTCGGCCGCCGAGAAGACGGCGCTGCTCCGGCTCGCCGACGTCGCCATCAATCCGATGCGCAGCGGCGGCGGCTCGAGCCTCAAGGTGGCGGAGTTCCTCGCCGCCGGCCTGCCGGTGCTCTCGACCCCGATCGGGCTGCGCGGCTTCGCGCTCACCCCGGGCGTCGAGGCGGTCACCGCCGAGCTCGACGACTTCGCCGCGGCACTGCGCGGTCTCCTCGCCGACGCGCCGCGGCGACAGGCCCTCGCGGCGCGCGCCGGCGCGTACGCCCGCCAGCACTGCGACTGGGCGCCGCTGGCCCGCCGCTACGGCGAGCTGCTCGCGCGGCTGATCGCCGAGCGGCCCACCCGGCTCCTGGTGTGCACCTTCCGCTTCACCGATCCGCCGCGCGGCGGGGCCGAGGCCTACCTCTTCCGCGTCCTCGAGCAGCTCGCGCCGCGCCACCGGTTCATCGTCGACGTCGCCAGCTTCGCCGTCGCCGAGATCGGCGTCGAGGCGCACTTCGGCGCCCGCTACGAGCCCGGGCCGGTGGCGGCGCCGCCGTTCGTCCGCCGCGTGCACCCGTTCGCGGTCGAGGCGCCGCCGCGGGCGGCGCTCCTCGATGCCTGCCGCGAGCTCTTCGCGCTCTGGCAGCGCGAGGACGCGGCACTGGCGGCGCCGTTCGCCACCCGCTTCGACGACGTCGTGCTGCTCGGCGGCTGGTACCCGCCGGAGCGCTACCCGGACCGGGTGCAGCGCTGGAGCGGGGCGCGGGCGCAGATGTCCTGCCCGCCGCGCTGCCGGACGCTCGTCATCGACGGCCGGGCGCCCACGCCGACGCCGCTGGCCATCAGCCGCGACGACCAGCGACTGTACGCCGCCACCGTGCACGGCGAGTTCCGCGTCACCCTCGATCTGCCGCCGGCGCCGGCCGGCATCCTCACCCTGGAGAGCGACGCGGTCATCCGCGGGCGCGGCGATGCGCGCGCGCTCGGCGTCTGCGTCACCGGCATCACGGCCGATGACGGCGCCGGCGCCCGACCGGTGTCCCTGACCGAGGACTATGCGACCCGCCTGCGGCGCAGCGATCCCGGCGCCTGGATCGACGCGCTCATCGCCGCCACCACGGCGCGCGCCGCCGCCGACGACGCGCCGTTCCTGTTCACCCGCGGTCCGCAGTCGGCCGCCTACGACCGCTGGCTCGCCGAGCACGTGGGCGACTACGACGTCGTGCTGGCGCACGGCCTGCCGTTCTCCCCGGCCGTCGCCGCCGGCGCCGCGGCGCGCGCCGCCGGCGTCCCCTACGTGGTGCTGCCGCACTTCCACATCGACGATCGCTACTATCACTGGCAGTCGTACTACGCCCTGCTGCGCGGCGCCGCGCGCGTCATCGCCTTCCCCGACCGCTCCGTGCCGCTGTTCTTCGACCGCATCGGCGCCGATGCCGCCGCCCTGCCCGGCGGCGGCATCGACCCGGCCGAGCTCGCCGACCTCGGCCCCGCCCGCCGCGCCTTCCGTGCCGTGCACGCGTCGCCGCACCCGTTCGTGCTCGTCCTCGGGCGCAAGGAGGCGAACAAGGGCTACCACCGCGTGCTCGACGCGGTGCGCCGCCTGCGGGCGCGCGGGCTCGAATGCGACGTGGTGCTGATCGGCCCGGACGCCGACGGCGCGCGCGTCGAAGGGCCCGGCGTGCACGCGTACGGCAGCCAGCCGCGCGCCGTCGCCCTCGGCGCGCTCGCCTCGTGCTGGTGTCTGGCGACCATGAGCGAGAGCGAGAGCTTCGGCATCGTGCTCGTCGAGGCCTGGGCGTGCGGCAAGCCGGTGATCGCCAACGGCGATTGTCCGGCGTTCGCCGAGCTGGTCGCCGACGACGTCGACGGTCTGCTCTGCCACACCGACGCCGAGCTCGAGTCGGCGCTGGCGCGCCTGCTCGCCGACCCGGCGCTGGCCGCGCGACTGGGCGCCGCGGGGCGCGACAAGGCGCTGGCGCGCTACCCCTGGTCGCGCATCGCCGCCGCGGTCGCCGCGGTGCTGCGCGGCGCGGCCGGACGCCCCGACGAGGCGGCGGCGCCGTCCGCCGCCGAGGAGACGAGCCATGGCCTCCCTGCGTGACCGCCTCGCCTACCTGCGCTACGCCTGGGTGAAGCGCAGCTTCCGCTTCTGGGAGCGGCACGGCGTGCACGTCGTCCCGGTGCACTTCTACGAGCCGATCCCCGATACCCGCCTGCTCGACCCCGCGCTCTGGGAGCAGACGCGCACGCTGCCGGCGATCGACCTGCGGGTCGACGCGCAGTTGCAGCGCCTGCGGGACTTCGCGGACCGCTACCGCTCCGAGTACGAGCGCTTTCCGCGCCAGGCCACCGCCGATCCCACCCAGTACCACGAGGAGAACGGCCAGTTCGCCAGCACCGACGCCGAGGTGCTGCACTGCCTGGTCCGCGACCACCGGCCGCGCCTGGTGATCGAGGTCGGCAGCGGCTTCTCGACCCTGATCACGGCGGCGGCGTTGCGCCGCAACGCCGCCGAGGGCGCGCCCGGCGAGCTGGTCTGCATCGAGCCGTATCCCAATGCCACCCTGCGCGCCGGCGTGCCCGGCGTCACGCGGCTGATCAGCACGCCGCTGCAACAGGTGCCGCTCGAGACCTTCGCGCAGCTCGCCGCCGGCGACGTGCTGTTCATCGACTCGAGTCACGTCGTCGCCATCGGCAGCGACACGACCCGCGAGGTGCTCGACATCGTCCCGCGCCTCGCGCCCGGCGTGCTGGTGCACTTCCACGACATCTACACGCCGCTCGAGTACCCGCGGAACTGGGTGCTGGACGAGCACCGCTTCTGGAACGAGCAGTACCTGGTCGAGGCCTTCCTGTCGTTCAACGAGCGCTTCGAGATCCTCTACGCCGGCAGCTACCTGCACGTCCTGCACCCGGACGCGCTGGTCGCCTTCTCGTCGCTGTACCGGCCGCAGGGACGCTGGTCGACCAGCCTGTGGATCCGCCGCGTCTCCTGAGCTCCCGGACGATTCGACAGGCTGGAGGGCCGCGCTCCCGCGCGGCCGTGCGCCCCCCGGGCGGAGCAACCGGCGCCCACGTGCGTTGCCCGCGGCGCGTTGCGGCGGCCGTCTCTCCCGAGCGCCCTCCCCTTGCGCCGCGCGGGCGGACTGACTACCGCGGACCCTGCATGACGCTGAGCGAGCAGTACGATCGGCAGACGACGCAGATCATGGAGCGGATGCTCGCCGCCGACGCCTCGTGCGTCGACGTCGGCGCCAACGTCGGGGCCATCCTGAGCGAAATGCTGCGCGTGGCGCCGCGCGGCCGCCACTACGCATTCGAGCCGCTGCCCGATCTCTTCGACGACCTGCGCCGCCGCTTCGGCGGCAACCCGCAGGTGAGCCTGTTCAATCTCGCGCTCAGCGACCGCAGCGGCCGCTCCGCCTTCCAGCACGTGGTGACCAACCACGCCTACAGCGGCCTGCGCCGCCGCCGCTACGACCGCCCGCACGAGGAGGTGGTGGAGATCGCCGTCCAGGTCGAGCCGCTGGACGCCGTGCTGCCGGCGGACGCCGCCGTCGATCTCATCAAGATCGACGTCGAGGGCGCCGAGCTCGAGGTGCTGCGCGGCGCGGCGGCCACCATCCGCCGCTGCCGGCCGCTCATCGTCTTCGAGCACGGGCTCGGCGGCTCCGACTTCTACGGCACCACGCCGGAGCACGTCCACGACCTGCTGGTCGGCGAGTGCGGCCTGGAGATCTCGCTGATGGCGGACTGGCTGGATGGCCGCCCGCCGCTGTCGCGGCAGGGGCTGCACGACGAGTTCCACGGCCAGACGAACTACTACTTCCTCGCCCATCCGCGGCGCTGAGCCGGCGGGACGCGCCGCCCGCGCCATGCCTGCCCCGCCCGCCCTCCGGCCCACCGCGCGGCCGGGCGCCCGCATCGCCGTCGACGGCCTGCCGCTGCAGGTGCGCAGCGCCGGCATCGCCGCCTATACGCGCGCCCTGGTCGCCGCCATGGCGCGCCTGCGGCCGCGGACGACGTTTCTGCTCTTCGGCCTGACCGACCTGGCGCGCACCGCGCTGCGCGCCGTGCCGCCCGACTCGCCCGCGGCGCCGCTGCCGGCCAACGCGCGCTGGTGCCGCTCGCTCCTCTATCCGGCGATCACCGGCTTTCCGCTGCCGCTGCCGCGCCTCCTGCCGCTGCGCGCCGCCACCGGCGCGGTCGATCTCTTCCACGCCACCAACTACGTCACCCCGCGCGCCGCCGGCGTGCCGATCGTGGTCACCGTGCACGACCTGACGCTGCTGCGGCACCCGGAGCTGGGCACGCCGGCGCTGCGGCGGCTGGTCGAGCGCACGGCGCGCTCGCTGCGCGAGGCGACGCGGGTGATCGCCGACTCCGAAGCGACGCGGCGCGACGTCATCGAGCTGCTCGGCGCGGCGCCGGCGACGGTGCGCGCCGTGCCCCTCGGCTGCGACCCGCGCTTCACCCCGGGCGACGCCGAGGCGGCGCGGCGCATCGTGGCGGCCGAGCTCGGCATCGCGGCGCCGTTCGTGCTGCACGTCGGCACGCTCGAGCCGCGCAAGAACCTGCCGGCGCTGGTCTCCGCCTTCGCCCGCGCCCGCCGCGCCCATCGTCTGCGCCATCTGCTGGTGCTCGCCGGTCCGCCCGGGTGGGGCGTCGAGCCGCTGCGGGCCCGCATCGCCGCCGAGGGGCTGACGGAGGCGGTGCGCCTGACCGGACCGGTGACCGACGCGCACCTGGTGGCGCTCTACCGCGCCGCCGATCTCTTCGCCTTCCCCTCGCTGTACGAGGGATTCGGCCTGCCGGTGCTGGAGGCCCTGGCGTGCGGCACGCCCGTGGTCGCCGCCGACGTCGCGGCGCTGCCGGAGGTGGCCGGCGACGCGGCGGTGCTGGTCGACCCGCGCGACGAGGCCGCCCTGGCGGCGGCGCTGCATCGCGGCCTCGACGACGCCGAGCTGCGGGCCCGCCTGCGCGCCGCCGGCCCGGCGCGCGCCGCCGCCTTCACCTGGGAACGCTGCGCCGCCGCGACCCTCGCGGTCTACGAGGAGGCGGCGCCGTCGCTGGCGGGACGCCCGTAGGCACGCGCCCCGCTTCGTTCGCGCAGCGGCGGCGCGACGGCCCCACGCGGCCCGCCGCGGCAGGATCAGCGGCGCCGCTCCTGTTGGATGGCCTCGAGCTCGGCGATCGCGTCGAGGTCCTTCGGCCGCCCCGCGGCGCGTTTCACCTCGATGAGGCGCTCCAGATCGAGGCAGCGACAGCCCCCGCCAATGCCCGCAGCAGGGCGGCAAAGTCGGTCACGAGCCGCTCCGCGCACGGCCGGCGCGGCGCAACTCCTCGGCGAAGCGGCTGAGCGCGACAAGGCGGTCGAACCGCTCCTGCACCGAGCGGCGCAGGTTCTCTCGGATCAGGGTCCGGTCGACGTCGCGCTTGTAAGCTTCGATGACCGGATCGGGCTCGAGCGTACGCCTGGTCGACACGGCCGCAGTATCGCACACGGGCACCGGGGCCCCAACCGTCGCCGATGCCGCGCGGGGCGGCACGGCCGGCGAGTGGCGCCGGTTGCCGCGCGCCGCGACGGGGGCGCGGGAGCGCGGCCCGCCAGGACCGCTGTGCCGATTGCCCTGCCCATCGAGGGCGCGTTCCGAGGCACCTGCGGGCGCGCACCCGAGCCCGGCGGTCAGAGCTGGCCGACGGTGCTGTTCAGCAGGGTCGTGAACTCGTTCGAGGCGGCGAAGGCGTCGACCAAGGTGTCGGTCGTCTGGCGGCCGGCGTCGAGCTCGCCGCGCCAGTAGTTGAGCTCGCTGGTGGCCGGGAAGCGGCCGAGATAGCCGCGGTAGAGCCGCTCGACGTGCGTCGTGTTGGTCGGGTTCTTCGACCGATACTCGGCCGACGCCAGGGTCAGGCGGCCGAGCGAGCGCGCCTGCGCCCGCACCGCCTCGATGCCGCCGGCGGCGTAGGCCCACTCGAACTGCGCGGCGAAGTAACCGAGGCCGGCGCTGTCGACCAGCCGGTCGAGGAGGCCGACGTACATGGCGGTGACGAGGTTGCGGGTCGGCACGCCGGCCAGTGCGGGGAACTGGCCGCGAATGTAGTTCGCGAACTCGGTCGACTGCGCGAACTGGGCCACCACCTGCGAGCGGTTCCACGAGGGATCGGCGAGCCAGGCGTTGAGCTCCGACGCCGACGGCTGGCGGCGCAGGAAGACCTGATAGCAGTCGCGGATGAACTCCGCATTGCTGCGATTGCGGCGCGCGTACTCCGGGCTGGCGAAGAACAGGCGGCCCATCTCCTGGAAGACGAAGCGCACGTCGATCGAGGAGTTCACGGCGGCCAGGAAATAGCCGGTGTACCAGGCGTCCACCGCGCCGGCTTCCGGGGACCGCCCCAGGATGTCGGCGTAGTAGGCGGCGATGAGCTGGCGGGCCCGGGTCTCGCGCTCCGGCGGCAGATCGACCAGCGCGAAGATGCCGTTCAGCGTGCGCGGGTCGGCGGTGGCGTAGACGATCTGCGCGTTGCCGCTGTCCCAGGTCGTGGTCAGGCGCTGCCACGATCCGTCGGGCTGCAGGCGGAAGAGTCCCACCGTCGGCCCCGGGCCGGTGGTGCGCAGGCGCAGGCCGCCGGACTGGGCGCGCGCCAGCAGGTCGTAGTCGGCCCAGACGACGAACAGGCCGTCGGCGACGGTGCCGCCGAGCGGGGCCGGCGTGGTGACCATCGCGGTGTCGCGGACGCGCAGGGCGCCGGCGACGCGCGAGGCGGCGCCGATGCCGGCGGCGCCGGTGAGGCTGAGGGTCAGATCGGCGAAGGCCGGCCAGGTGGTGGTGGTGGTGGCGGAGATGGCGAAGGTGCGGGTGAGATTGGTGTCGAGCGGCGCGGCGGCGAGGAACGGCTGCGAGGTCACCGCCGAGCCATTGCCGGCATTCCAGCCGATGCGCGCGCCGCCGGTGCTGCTGCCCGGCAGCTTGGGGCCGGCGCTGCTCGCCCAGTAGTTGCGCGCCGCCATCGCGGTGTTGCCGGCGTTGTTGTACAGGGCGCGGCTGTCGGTGGGGCCGAAGAGGCTGCGGCGGACGCTGACCAGGGCGCCGGCGTTGGCGAACAGCGAGTAGTCGGCGGCCTGGGCGGCGCGCAGGTTGTCGCGCAGGGCGCTGAAGGCGAAGCTGGTGGTGGCGCGGTTGTAGACCAGCGCCCCGTCGCGGTCGTGCCCGGTGAACAGCGACAGGGCCAGCGCCGCCTCGCCGTCCTTCATCTCGAGGCCGCGCGACGAATCGAGCAGCAGGTCGCCGATCACCGGGGTGCGCGGCGAGCCGACCAGGCGCAGGCTGAAATCGGGGGCGCCGCTCAGCAGGTTGCCCTGCAGCAGGGCGTCCGAGTAGGCGTCGACGAGGATGTTGGCGATCTGGTTGTCGCGAATGGTGTTGTCGACGATCTGCACGTAGCGGCTGAGGCGGCCGGTGCCGGCGTCGATGGCCACCGCGACGCCCTGGTGGACGCTGCCGCTGACCAGCGAATTGCGCAGCGTCGCGCCGCTCTGGCAGCCGAGGAAGGTGACGCCGGTGTTGAGGCTGCCGAGCACCTGCGTGTTCTCGATCACGCCGGTGGTGTTGACGAAGTAGATGCCGTCGGCCTTGGCGCGGTTCACCTGCGTGTCGGCGATGCGCACGTCGACGGCGTCGATCGACGACACCGCGCTCACGAACGGGTCGTCGAAGCGGCAGTTCACGACCTCGAGCGTCGCCGGCGGCAGCCCCTGCGCCGCCGACGCCAGGATGTCGATGGTGTTGAGGAAGCCGCTGAAGGTCGAGTCGTGGACCACCGCCGCGGCGCGCCGCGTGGGGTAGGTCGGCGAGGCGATCAGGCTGACGCCGGTGCCGGGCTTGTTGGCGTTCAGGTTCTCCATCCGGCAGCCGTTCTGGATCGTCGCCGTGCCGGCGACGTTCTGCACCGCGAACTCGGTGCCGGTGATCGTCGTGCCGTCGATCAGGGCGTCGGCATTCTCCATGTTCACGCCCCAGCGGCAGCCGGTGATGCTGCTGGCGCGCAGGTCGAGGGTCGCGCCTTTGACGTAGATGGCGCTGTTGGTGGCGTTGCCGCTCAGGCGGGTGTTGTTGCGCACCACCAGGTCGGCGCCGCTCAGCGCCCCCAGCAGGGCCCAGCCCGTGCCCTGGATGACGCAGTTGTCGATCGTCAGCCGCAGGCCGGTGCCGGAGATGCGGATCGGGCCGCCGGTCGACTGGATGGTCGCGCCGTTGCACAGGATGGTCTTGCTGCTGGTCAGCGCGTACTCGTTCACGGTGTAGACGGTGGAAGCGTTGAGGGAGATGGTCGCGTTGCCGTTGCCGAGCAACGGCCGCAGATCGTCCGCCCGGGCGGCGGGTGCCGCGGCGGCGAGCAGCGCCCCGGCCAGCAGGGCGGATCGCCAGCACATGCGGCGGCGCCGCGCCGCTGCCCGCGGCCGGCATTCTTCAACCGATTTCATGGCCAACGCTCGTCACCCCGGACACCTGCAGGCGCTGCGCCAGCCCTCAGGGCACGCGACCGCATATCCTTTTCTACCACTCGCATGCGGACTGAGCGACGCATGGGTGACGAGTTTACCGCCGTGGCAGTCACCGGGCCGCGCCGACGCGCGGCCCGGGCGGCCGGCCGCCGGCGCTGTCAGTGGAACTTGGCGTTGAGGATCGCGGTGAACTCGCTGGAGTTGGCGAAGGCGGTGATCAGCGAGTCGGTGGTCTGGCGCCCGGCGGCGAGCTCGCCGACCCAGTAGCTCTGCTCGCTGGCGGCGGGGAAGCGGCCCAGGTAGGCGCGGTACAGCCGCTCGACGTGGGTGGCGTTGGTCGGATTCTTCGCCAGGTACTCCGCCGAGCCGAGCACCGCCCGGCCGAGGTTGGCCGCCTCGCGCCGCACCCCCTCGATGCCGCCGCTGGCGAAGGCAGTGGCGAACACCCCGCCGAAGTAGTTCAGGCCGGCGGAGTCGACCAGGCGATCGAGCAGCCCGATGTACATCGCCGTCACCAGGTTGCGCGACGCCAGGCCGGCGAGGCCCGGGAACTGTCCCTGCAGGTAGTTGCCGAACTCGGCCGACTGGGCGAACAGCGCCACCACCTGCGGCCGGGTCCACGACGGATCGGCCAGCCAGGCATCGAGCTCCGACTGCGCCGGCTGGCGGCGCAGGAACGCCTGATAGCAGTCGGTGATGAACTGGGCGTTGGTGCGGTTGCGATTGGCGTACTCCTGGCTGCCGAAGAACAGCCGGGCCATCTCCGACGGCACGTAGCGGACGTCGATCCCGTTGTTCACCGCCGCCAGGAAGTAGCCGTTGTACCACGAGTCGACGGCGCCGGCCTCCGGCTGGCGGCCGAGGATGTCGACGTAGAACGACGTGATCAGGCTGCGCGCCCGCGGCTCCCGCTCCACCGGCGTCGGCCCGACCGTGGCGGTGAACGTCACCGTCGGCGTCGCGGACGCCGTGAACGTCGCCGTGCCGGTGCGCGTGCGCGTCGCAGTCGCCGTTCGCGTCGCGGTGGGCGTCGCGCTGGAGGTGAAGGTCCGCGTCGGCGTGCGCGTGACCGTCGCCGTCGCCGTGCGCGTCGCGGTCGGGGCCGGAGGTGGCGTCGGCGACGAAGTGGCGGTCGCCGTCCGGGTCAAGGTAGGCGATGGCGCTTGCGTGTGCGTCGATGTCGGCGTGGGAATCGGAGCGTTGGCGAAGGCGCCTTGCTCCACGTGGACGAGCGAGGTGAGGAAGTTGTTGAACAACTCACCACCTGCAGCGATGAAGAGGGTGCCGACCGCTCCTCCGCCGAAGCTGTGCCGCGCTTGCTGGAGAGGCGTCTTCGTCGTCCAGAACGATCCGAACGCCTCGGTGGCTGGATCGAACTCCTCGACGGCGTTCGACGACGTGGCGTCCTGACGTCCGCCCGCCACGTAGATCTTGCAGCCGACTACCGCCGCCACCGCATGAGATCGGCGAGTTGGAATCCAGCTCCCGGGCCAGTGATCGTCGAACGACCACCAGGTGTTCGCCGCCGGGTCGTAGGCCTCGACGTAGGGCGAGAGGCCGCCGCCAGAGGTTCGCCCCGAAATGACGTAGACGCGATTGTCGAGGACGGCCGCCGCCGCGTTGGCACGGGCCGTCGGCATGTCCGCACCGGCCGTCCACGAGTCGGCGGTCGGATCGTAGATCGCGACCGAGCCCAGATAGGTGTCGCCGGCGCTCCCGCCGATCGCGTAGAGCTTGCCGGCCACCGCCGCCACGCTCGGCCCCACCCTGGGAACGGGGATCGCCGCCCCGAGCGTCCATTGCCCGGTGCTCGTATCGAAGATCTGCGTCGCCGTCCCTGCGCCGACGCTGTTCCCGTCGCTCACGACGTAGATGCGGCCCCCCACGGCAGCGACTCCACACGCTCCGGAAAGGCACCCGCCGGGCATGTCCGGTTGCCGACTCCACGAGTCCCCGGCCGGTTCGTACTTCCAGAACTGTCGGAGAGAGCCGCCGTTGCCGATCGTATAGAGGTTGCCATTCACGACGGCTGATCCGGCAACCTCGCCCCCGGCGGGCGAGTCCTGCTTGCGCGTCCACGTGAAATCGCCGTTCCCGCTCGGACAGCCGCCGGGCGTCGGCGTCGCCGTCGGCGTTGCCGATGGCGCGAGCCCAGTCCCCGTCACCGTCACGTCCAGCTCATAGGTGGTAGGGCTGCAGACGGGCGGGCTGATCTGCGTGCACCTCTGGTACGTGATCGCGATGGAGCCGTTCAGTGCGCCGGCGGTATACGGAGCGAACGCCACCTGGAAGGTAGAGCCCGTGCCCCCGAGAAAGAAGGAGCCGAGTGGGGGATACCCGGATGGAAGGAACGCGTAACCGCCGGCGCCCTGGCTGAAGATGTTCTGGAGGTAGAGGGGGCTCGAGGAGACGACTTGGAACTGAACCGTTGTGCCCATGGTCGTCTGCCCAACGAGCGTGTCGGGAAAGTTGATCCCTCCTGGCCGGACCTGGAGATAGCCGTCGGAGATCTGTCCGGGTGGAGTTCTCGTTGGCGTCGCAGTGGCAGCGGGCGCCGTCGTCCGGGTCGGGGTAGGAAGCGGCGGCGTTGCCGTCGCGGTCGGCGTTCTCGATGGGGTCGATGTCACCGTCGGCGTGCGGGTCGCCGTCCCGGGTCCGACGGTCCAAGTCGGCGTCGATGTCGGCGTCGCGCTGGGCCCCACCGATGGCTGCACCCACACCTGACCGCCCGTTCCCCTGCAGATCCACGCCTCGGGAATCGACGTCACGCCGCCGGCCTGCGATGAATTATTGTTGTCCACGAAGTACTGTCCATTCCCGTTCACGATCTGGAACCAGCCCCCGTCACAACCACTGGAGGACGTGCGCTGGCGAATCGCCGAGAACTGTTGGCCTGCCGCCACCGTGACCCCGATGCTTCGATACGTCGTGCCGGGCCCGGTGCGGAGCGATGCGCCCGCCCCGTCCGCGGTCACGACCACGCTGGTTGGCGCCAAATCGGAGATGCCGGTGTGCAGGTTCAAGACCGGGTCGTGATAGCCGTATGCGTCCGGTTGGTGAGCGGCGATCTGAAGACCGCCGACGCCGAGCTCGGGCGTGTATCCCCACGTTACCCCGTCATCGCTGGTGGTCCCGAGGACGGCATGGTCCTTCACCTCGAAGTGCAGATGACTGTTCACACTCCCGCAGCTCTCGCCAGTCTGGAGCAGGCCGAGTGTGTTGCCGACGGTGCCGATGGGGTCTCCCTGCGCGACCACTTGTCCATCGGTGACCCCCACCGTGGCGAGATGGCCATACAGCGTCGCCCCCGCAGCGTGGGTGATCATTACCGCGTTGCCGAAGCAATGGGTCTTGTTCTGGTGCGCGGCGAGCGTGTACGTCCGCACCACGCCGGCGGCGGCGGCGACGACCGCCGTCCCGGTCTGGGCGGGTATGTCGATGCCCGCGTGGTGCCGGTTCGCCGATCCGTCATTGAATTGCGCGTAGTCTTGCAGAGGCACGTTCGTCGTTACCGAAGGTACCGGCCAGATCAGCGTCAACCCGGGAACGGCGCCGCCGCGGGCGACACCGCCCATCAGGCACCAAAGCGCCGCGCCGACGATGACCGTCGTCGCGCAGGCGCGCTGCCGACCCCGCGGTTTCGATGGACCCTGGCTGCCGCTCCCGCCGTGCTTCATTGCCGTCCCCCGCTCACCGGTGTGGGGCGCTGATGTGCGCCGTGACGAGGTGGCTCGTCCCCCCCGGGACCGCGGGCCGGCGTCCACCAGCTCACGCGGAAACGATCGGCCACCCCCATACCGGGAATAGCGCCACCTGCGCGCTACCTCCGGGGCGCAGGGGGAGGAGGACCCATTGCCGAGGCGAGTCGCTCGTGGCCCGCTCCTTCGTACGCGCGCGGGAACGCTTGCCGCTGGCTGACCGCTCAGATCTCCCAATCGATGGCGATTTGCGGCGCGTAGCGACAGGAGCTTCCAGTCTTGATCGATCCGGCGAAGTGATCGGCGAGAGCCGGCAGACATCTCGCAACACGCCGGAACAACGTGGTTCTGATCGCCTTGGTGACCTTCTTGCGGATGCGGTCGGCATCATCGAGGAGCCGTCCGGAGCCGTCGATCGATTCGAGCAGCCTTTCGCGTTCGAACGTCAGCGCGTCGATTCGACCCATGTCGTTGTTCGCTTCCGCTTCAGCGAGCTCGCTGTGGATGTCGCGGAGTCGCTGACGGACTTCACGGCGCGCTCGGTCATCCAGCGGGCTCTCCCCCGAACCAAGGGCAAGGAGCGCCAGATCGTCGTCCACGGTGGTGCCACGCGGCTGTGTGCGAGCCGCCTGCACCGCCGCGAAGAGATCAGTCGACGACACCTCAACACCCGGCTGACGGAGGAGCAGGGCGACGTATCGCGCCCCCAGACAGTCCTCGATCTCTGCCTGCTGGCCGTCGAAGCACAATGTCCAGTACCGTCCTTCACATCGAAAGACGTTGCCCCCGTCCGGGAGGGTTGACGGTCGACCGGTCGTCCGCCTCCCGCGAGAGCAGTCGGACAGCTCCTCGCACATGCGCTCGGCAACCGCGCGAAAGTGGCTCATCCCCAGGCGGCCGTACAAGGTGACCGCCTGATCGAGCAGCGCCTGCGCCCGGTCCCGTATCGCGCCCGCGTCCGGATCCAAGGGAGCACCGTCTCCCAGCGCTGGCTGCGAACGGCCCGGCGCCCCGGAGGCCCCTTCGTCCGCCGCCTCATTTCGGTGGACACCGCGCAGCGCGAGTATATCGCGGACTTCCGCACCAGCGGGAGGAAGCTCGACCGCCTGCGGGTCGGGATCGACGTCTCGCCTGCCCTCGACGGTTCCCCCGTTGCGCAAGAGGCGAATCAACATCGCGGCGTACTGACGCTGCGTATGAGCGACGAACGGCAGCGCCCCCATGGCGGTATTCCGGCGCAGCGCCCGCTCGAACTGGAGCGCCGCGTCATCCCAGTGCTCGAGCGTGGTCGCGAGCAACCCGAGCTGGTACGCAGCGACGCCGATGCAGGCGAGCCCCGGCACGGCCGTGACATTATGCTCCGCGTATGGGGCCAGCAGGTCGTAGAGACGCTCGGCCCGCCGGCGATCATCGAGCGCGTGACAGACCTCGGCGAGCAATGCCCAGCCGAGCAACTGGTTCCAGTCCTGCGGAGGCTCGATGAAGTCGGCGGTGGCAAAGATTTCGAACTCCGCCCGGGCCTCGGCGAGACGACCGAGATGCGCACACATGTCGGCGACGCCGATGCGCCAGACCGCTATCGTTGGGTAGCGATCGGCGAACTCGCGCGCGAGCGGCAGCAGGGCGTCGAACTGGCCGCGCAGCCGATGCAGCGTGTACATGTGCACCGCCGAAAAGATCTCGGCATCCGCCGGCTGGATGGCTGCCCCGTCCGTGTACGCGGCGGCAGCGAGTTGCTCCCCTTCATCGAGGCGGCCCTCGACAATCGCTCGCGTCGCCTTGACGACGTTCACGTGCCACTGGAGAAGGTCGCTTCCCGCCGCGGCGGCATCCGCGGCGCAATAGCGCAGCTCGCGACCCATCTCGACCATGTCGCCGGCTTCGAGACGATCGAGCGCATGCAGCAGATGTGCGTGCGCCTTGAGCTCGGGATCTCGGATCCGCCGCGCCAAGGACACCAGCTCGATCGCCGCCGCGATGCGTTCGGCCAGCGTGTGCGTAAACCACGCCGCGCGATGCCGGCTGCGCAGCGTCGACGCCAGCGCCGCGGAATCATCGATCCGTCTCGCGATCGCCACCGCTTCGGCGCTCAACGCCTCACGCCAGGAGGCGGTGTTGTATCCGGAGTAGAAGAATTCCTCGCTGATCCGAGCCAACACCAGCGCCCGCCACGCGCCGTCCCGATCGGCCAGGTGCGTCAGGGCGTCCTGCAACCATCCCAGCAGTCGCTCATCGACGAGCCCGGTGTCGGCCCATGGCCGATCGGCGCCGAACCCCAGCGCGGCGCGCGCCAATAGATCGGCGTCGCCCGAGTGGCGATCGCCGGCCGCCAGTTCCCCGGCGACCGCCACGGCACACGCGAACGTCTCCCGGGCCTGCGCTCGATCTCCCGATCGACGCTGCGCCTCCCCGAGCCGCAACAGAATGTCACAGCGTACACGCGCCCGCTCGCGTTCGCTCCCGCTGCCGCGGTCGACCAGCTCCAGACATCGCTCGTACATCTGGGACGCCTCTCGAAAGCGCAGCTCGCGCTCGAGCAATGCGGCCGCATGGATTGCGTACCTGATGCCTTTCTCCACCGGTGCGAACCGGCCCGCGCGGTGGATGTGCTCGGCGATCTCGAGCGTCGGCTCGAGCTCGGTCGGCGGACCGACACGCTCCAATGCCTCGGCGACTCGCAGGTGGATCTCCATCCGTGCGACGGGCGACAGGTCATCCAAGAGTGCCTCGCGCACGAGCCCGTATGTGAATGCGAAGCGCTCGCCGCGCGCATCATCTTCCCCGAGCAGACGCGTCGCGCAGGCATCGCGAAGCGCGAGTCGGCACGCCGCTGACGTGTGCCCGGCCGCCTCGAGCGCATGCTCGAGGGTCACGATCTCGCCTTCGCGACCGATGACCGCTGCCGTGGTCACCAGCGCTCGGCACGCGGCCGAGAGCCCGCGCAAGCGGTACCCCAGCACCTCTTCGCGAATTCCCGGCGGCAGCGTCGACTCGAAGCGGTCCAGGTCGTCATTGATCACCGAGCGGCGCAGATGCTCGGTCAGCTTGCCCAGAAAGAAGGGGTTGCCGGCGCAGCGCGCCTCGACCGAGCTGACGAGCTCACCGGACGGGGATGCGCCGAGACGCCGCGCCAGGAATTCGGTCACCTGATCGGGTCCAAGCGGCTGCAGGCGGAGGTAGCGGGTGTCCTGTTCGAGCCCGGCGACGATCTGCGCCAGGGCATCAGATGTCTTCAGGGCTTCGTCTCGGCACGTGACAAGGATGAGACATGGCAGCCGCGAGACGCCGCGGCCGACGACCTGCAGGATCCGCAGCGATCCCGCATCCGCCCATTGGAGGTCGTCGATCACGAACAGGACCGGCTCGCGTTGGCGCTCGATGAGCCGCGTGAGGGCTTCTCCCAGCGCCACCTCATCGATCGGACGGGGGTTTGGGCCGGCGGCGGGACCCTGCTCCGCCTCATCGTCGCCGGACAGGATCGGAACGAGCGATGCGCAGGCCGCAGCACGTTCACCCCCTCGGAGCCGCCGGGCCAGATCACGACCGAGTTGGGCCCACATCGCATATCCTCTGGAAGAACCGCGCTCCCACCCGACGCCCCACGACACGATGGCTCCCCGTGCCTGCGCAGCGGTAGCGACTTCCTTGACCAGGCGCGTCTTACCAATCCCGCGTTCGCCCATGAGCAAAACTACGCTTCCGCGCCCGCGCGCAGCGTCATTCAGGGCGCGGCGTAGGTCACGCAGCTCATGGGCGCGGCCAATGAACGGGTCGCGCGAACGCAGTGCCCCGTGACCGCGGCCCATGGCTCCGCGACTCCGTCCGCCCCGAGAACGGCGGACACGCGGATCGATCGCCATACGGAGCCCCTCCCTTCGGGGTGCCGCAGACCCCGCGCCACGGTCCCCTGACTTGGTCGGCGGTGTCTTAGCCAGAGTGCCGCCAGCGCGACAAGTCGAGCACTCCGCCACCTTCAGCCCGATTCGACGCTCGACTTCAGGAAGCCCGCCCGACGAGTCGCCGCATGATCACCTGAAGCGCGCGCGAACCAAGGAACCTCGAGCCGGCGGGCGGCCGGCCGCCGGCGGCGTCAGCGGAACTTGGCGTTGAGGATCGCGGTGAACTCGCTGGAGTTGGCGAAGGCGGTGATCAGCGAGTCGGTGGTCTGGCGCCCGGCGGCGAGCTCGCCGACCCAGTAGCTCTGCTCGCTGGCGGCGGGGAAGCGGCCCAGGTAGGCGCGGTACAGCCGCTCGACGTGGGTGGCGTTGGTCGGATTCTTCGCCAGGTACTCCGCCGAGCCGAGCACCGCCCGGCCGAGGTTGGCCGCCTCGCGCCGCACCCCCTCGATGCCGCCGCTGGCGAAGGCAGTGGCGAACACCCCGCCGAAGTAGTTCAGGCCGGCGGAGTCGACCAGGCGATCGAGCAGCCCGATGTACATCGCCGTCACCAGGTTGCGCGACGCCAGGCCGGCGAGGCCCGGGAACTGTCCCTGCAGGTAGTTGCCGAACTCGGCCGACTGGGCGAACAGCGCCACCACCTGCGGCCGGGTCCACGACGGATCGGCCAGCCAGGCATCGAGCTCCGACTGCGCCGGCTGGCGGCGCAGGAACGCCTGATAGCAGTCGGTGATGAACTGGGCGTTGGTGCGGTTGCGATTGGCGTACTCCTGGCTGCCGAAGAACAGCCGGGCCATCTCCGACGGCACGTAGCGGACGTCGATCCCGTTGTTCACCGCCGCCAGGAAGTAGCCGTTGTACCACGAGTCGACGGCGCCGGCCTCCGGCTGGCGGCCGAGGATGTCGACGTAGAACGACGTGATCAGACTGCGCGCCCGCGGCTCCCGCTCCACCGGCGTCGGCCCCACCGTGGCGGTGAACGTCACCGTCGGCGTCGCGGACGCCGTGAACGTCGCCGTGCCGGTGGCGGTCGCCGTCGCGGTGGCGGTGCGGGTGCGCGTCGCGCTCGCCGTGGCGGTCGCCGTCCGGGTCGCGGTCGGCGTCGCGCTCGGCGTGAACGTCCGCGTGAACGTGCGCGTGACCGTCGCCGTCGCCGTGCGCGTCGGGGTCGCCGTCGCGGTCGCGGTGCGGGTGGCGGTGGCCGTCGGCGTGGAGACGGAGACGGCCCCGTTCTCCGCCAGGCACGGCAGGGAGGCCTCGTTCAGATCACAGCTCGCCAGGACCAGGCTGGTGCTGCCGGCGCCGGCGCCGGAGACGGGAATGGTGAACAGCGTGCCACCGCCGCTGAGGGCGGCCGGGCAGGCGAGCGCGACGCGCAGGGCGCCGGCCACCGACGCGTTCGAGGCCGCGGTGCAACCGGTCGCCAGCTCCCCGAGGGTCACGTCGCCGGTGACCGCCAGCACGGCGGGGTCGAAGGTGAAGCGGAGGTCGACAGCCTCCACCTGCGAGGCATCGTCGATCGTCACCGCGATCTGCGCCGCCGCGCCGGCGCCGGCGATGGTGGTGCTCGCCGGCAGCGACACGGTCGCCGCGGCGGCCGTGCCCGGCAGCGCCGCTGCGACGAGCAACGCCACGGCGAGTCCGCCGCCGAGCCATCGATTCCGAGCGCGTCGCGTCGCCACTGCGAGTCCTTCGTCGCTCGTGCCTGCCACGGCGCCGCGCCCGGCGCAATGCACGACCCCCGCCACGTCCACGTCCGCCACCGCCGCCCTCAGGGAATGCCGTAGGTGGCCTTGATCGTGGCCGTGAACTCGGCCGCGGCGGCGAAGGCGTCGACCAGGCTGTTCGGCGTCTTCCGCCCCGCATCGAGCTCGCCGGTCCAGTAGTTGAGCTCGCTGGTGGCGGGGAAACGGCCGAGGAAGCCGCGATACAGCCGCTGCACGTGAACCGCGTTGGTCGGGTTCTTGGCGTTGTACTCGTTCGAGGCGAGCACCATGCGACCGAGGTTGCGCGCCTCCGCCCGCACCCCTTCGATGCCACCGCTGGCGAAGGCGCTGTCGAACACGCCGGCGAAGTAATTCAGCCCGGCGCTGTCGACCAGCCGGTCGAGCAGGCCGATGTAGAGCAGGGTGACCAGATTGCGCGACGGCGTGCCGCCCAGACCCGGGAACAGGCCGCTGACGTAGTTGCCGAATTCGGTCGACTGGGCGAACAGCGCCACCACCTGCGGGCGGCTCCACGACGGATCGGCCAGCCAGGCGTCGAGCTCGGACTGCGACGGCGCGCGGCGCAGGAACACCTGGTAGCAGTCGCTGATGAACTCGGCGTTGGTGCGGTTGCGGTTGACGTACTCCTGGCTGGCGAAGAACAGACGCCCCATCTCGGCGGGCACGAAGCGCACATCGAGCGAGCCGTTGACGGCGGCGAGGAAGTAGCCGTTGTACCAGGCGTCGACGGCGCCCGCCTCGGGCGCGCGGCCGAGGATGTTGGTGTAGTAGGAGGTGATGAGATCGCGCGCCTTCGGCTCGCGGTCGGTCGGCGTCGGGGTCGGCGTCTGGGTCGGGGTCGCGGTGGCCGTGAACGTCCGGGTCGGCGTCGAGGTCGGCGTGCCGGTGCGCGTCGGCGTCGCGGTCGGGGTCTCGGTCGGCCCCGGCGTCCAGGCGTCGAGACAGGCGGCGGCGGTCACCTTGGGCGCGATCTGCCCCTTCGAGCAGGTCGAGAACTGCTGCGCCAGCGACGACGACAGCACCGGGTTCATGATGAAGGTGGCGGGCGCGGCCGAGCACGCGGAGCCGCTCTGGGCGTCGTGCGGGGCGCCGAAGTTGTGCCCCATCTCGTGCGCCAGCAGCAGCGTCATCAGATAGAGCGACGAGCTGAAATCCTCCGACAGGCCCGAACCCCAGTAGCCGCCGCACAAGGTGCCCAGCCAGGCGATGCCGATCACGCTGCCGTTGAGATCGCGGCCGGTCACCAGGTGCGCCAGGTCGGCATCGTAGAGGGCCTGGCTCGGGGTGTTGTCGTTCTGGTCGTGGTAGGTGCTGAACTCGTTCAACAGCGTGTTGTAGTCGGTGGTGCTGCTGAAGGGGTCGTTCACGGTCGCGAAGACGGTGATCGACTTGATCTTCATCGCGACGCCGAGCTCGGACTGGTAGATGCCGTCGACCGCGTTGAGGATCGCGGCGACGTCCGCCGCCGAGTTGGCGCCGTGACCGGCGCGCCCGGGGATGCCGTTGTAGTATTCCCAATCGGTGACCAGGCCGATCTCGGCGCGTTTGGTCGCGCTCACCGCGGCGCTGGTGATGGCGCCGGCGACGGCGCTGGCGGCGAATTGGCGGCTGCCGCCGCTCGGCCAGCTCTTGAGCGCCGCGATGGTTTCGCGGCTCGCCGCCTTGCTCCCCGGGGCGCGCGCGGCGCAGGCGCCGAGCGGCGAGGGGTCGGTGTCCGAGAGGCGATAGGCGACCGAGCCGCGGGCCGGGCGGGCGCTGCCGAACGTCCGCGCCGGTTCGAGGAAGTAGAGCTCGTCGCCGCTGGCGACGACGCCGGTCAGCTCGTCGCCCTCGATGCGCAGCCGCGCCCACGAACCGCGCTCGCCGGCCACCGTGCCGCGGAAGAAGCTGCCGGCGCCGGCGACCGGCTCTTCGACCGTGCCGGCATCGTCCACCCAGCGGATGCGGGCGCCGCTGGCGAAGATGTCGATCGGCTCGAGGTCGAGGTCGAAGCTCCGGCCGAGGGTGCGGAAGGACAACGCCAGCGGCCCGTCCGCCTTCGCACCTGACGTGGCGGCTGCCGCCGCTGACTCGAGCACCACCGGCTCGTAGTGGTGGATCAGCTCGCGACCATTCTGCTGCGCCGCGGCGACCCCGCCCAGGGCGCAGGCCACCAGCGCCAGGCACGCGGCAAAGAGCAATCGAGACAACCGGTTCATGGCACTAATGCCGGTGTTCCGGAGCCAACCGCATGCCATGATTCCCGGAGCGTCGAGAGCGGACGCGGCGTGTCGCCGACGCGGCGGCGCGGCGGCGCGAGCGCGTTGGAGTGACGGCAAGCGTCGGAAACATACCGCTCCGCCTCGCGACACGCTTTGCGCCCCACCACACATCCTCACATGTCGACGCCCCGCTCCGGGCAGCCCCCATGGCGGCCCAAATGTGCTCCGGGATGTCTCGCCGCGGCGTTTTCTGGCACACAAGGCGGATGCGCGTCGAGCGCCACGGCGATCTTCTTTCACGGCGTTCTCACCCGGCGACCTGGGCGGTGGCCGCCGCCCTGGTGCTGGGGAACTTCGTCCTCCACAAGCCGATCTCCGACGTCTGTGACGCGCTCTTCGCCCGCATCGGTCGGACCGCCTACGAGTGGGTCATGCTGGGCGGCATCGCGGCGCTTTCGCTCGCCGCCGCGGCGCTGGTCCTGCGCGGCGGCGCCCCCGCCCTGCGCCACCCGCGCTCGCTGGCCGCGCTGCTCGGGCTGGCCGCCCTGACCATCTGCGCGCAGCAGAATCTGCTGGTCAGCAACGTCGAGCTCATCCACCTGCCGCAGTTCGGGCTGCTGGCGGCGCTGCTGGCGGCGGCCGGCCTGCCGCCGCAACTGGCCTGGTGGGTGGCGACGTTGGCCGGCGCGCTCGACGAGACCTATCAGTGGCGGGTCATCTACGCCGGCGTCCCCAACACCTACTTCGACTGGAACGACATCGTCCTCAATGCCCTCGGCGCCGCCTGGGCGGTGGTACTGGTGCGCGGCGGGCGGCCGGACACGGCGACCGCCGGCGAGCGGCGCGCGCAGCGCCTGCTGCTCCTGGCGCTGCTGATCGGCCTGCCGCTGGCGCTGGCGCTGGCGCCACCGGCGCTGACGCCGCGCGAGGGCTTCCCCTACTGGGGCCCCGCCCTGCGGCGCGCCCTCACCGGCTACGACTACCACGTCATGCCGGCCGCCGAGGGCGTCGGCAGCCTGCTGGCAGTGTGGGCCCTGGTGGCGCTCGCCTGCTCGGCGCCGCGCCGCGCCGCCCTGCCGCTCGCCGCCGCCGCCCTGCTGCTGCTGCCCGGCTGCGTGCCGCGCCGGCCGCCGGCGCTGCCGCCGCCGGCGCCGCGCCCGTTCTTCATCACCTTCTGGTGCGGGCCGCCGCTGGCCGAGCTCAGCGACGCCCGCGCCGCCGAGATCGCCAGCGCCGGTTTCGACGTCATCGGGCCGCCGTGCGAGGGCCGCATCACTCCCACGCTCACCCGCCAGGCCCTCGACGTGGCGGCGCGGCACGGCCTGAAGGCATGGATCAAGGACGACCGCGTCGACCAGCTCGACGGCCTGCGGCCCGACTGGCGTGCCGGGGTCGACGCGGTGGTCGGCGAGGTCGGCGGCCATCCGGCGCTCGACGGCTACTTCCTCGTCGACGAACCCGGCCGCGACCAGTTCCCCGACCTCGGCCTGATCGTCGCCCGCCTGCGCCAGGCCGATCCGACGCGCGTCCCCTACGTCAACCTGCTGCCCGACTACCTCGGCTCCGAGGCGCTCGGCACCGACACCTACGCCGAGCACCTGGACGCCTTCATGGCCGAGGTCCAGCCGTCGCTGCTCAGCCTCGACTACTACCCCTTCCTCGAAGGCGGCGACCGCGACACCTTCTTCGTCGACCTGGCGATGGTGCGCGAACGCGCCCGCGCCGCCGGCATCCCCTGGCTGCTCATCGTGCAGGCCATGCCCCACGGCGGCTACCGCGACCCGACCCCCGGCGAGCTGTCGTGGCAGGTGTTCAACGGCATGGCGTTCGGCGCCGGCGCCATCTCGTACTTCACCTACTGGACGCCGGTGAACGTCCCCCACGCCGACCGCTGGCAGTTCCGCCGCGGCCTGGTCGAACACGGCGTCGCCACCGACAAGCTCGCCGCCGTCGGCGCCATCAATCACGCGGCGCACGCCATCGCGCGCCAGCTCGCCGGCTTCACCTCGGCGGCGGTGCTCGACGGCGAGGGGCGCTTCGGCGACGCGCTGCCGGCACCGCCGCTGCGCGGCATCGACGGCGCCGCCACGGTCGGGCTCTTCGCCGCCGCCGACGGCCGCCGCGCCGCCCTGCTGGTGAACCGCGACTATCGCGCCGCCGGCACGGTGCGCCTGCTGACCCTGCCGGCGACGCCGCCGGCGACCGCGTTCGACCCGACCAGCGGCCGCTGGCATCCTGCGCCGGACCTGCGCTTCACGCTGCCCCCCGGCGGCGCGCAACTCGTCCAATGGCCCGCCAGCACCTGACCCCACCGCCGGCCGACGCCGGCCCCGCCGCCGACCTCACCGCCTACGATCCGCAGGTGCCGGTGTCGGTGCTGGTGGTGAACTGGAACGGCCGCGAGCACCTCGCGGTGTGTCTCGACTCGCTGCGGGCGCAGACCCTGCCCGGGGTCGAGATCATCCTGGTCGACAACGGCTCGACCGACGACTCCCTGACATTCGTGCGCGCGCGCTACGGCGCCGCGGTGCGCATCGTCGCCCTGGCCGACAATCGCGGCTACGCCGGCGGGCTCAACGCCGGCATCGCCGCGGCGCGCGGCCGCTACCTGATGCCGCTCAACAGCGACACCGAGGTCGCGCCCGAGTGCTGCGCCCGCCTGGTGGCGGCGGCCGACGACCATCCGACCACCGGCATGTTCGCCCCCAAGATCCTCGAGTTCGCCGAGCGCGGCCGCCTCGACAACGTCGGCCACTGGCTCTACCCCGACGGTCTGAGCCGCGGCCGCGGCCGCCTCGAGCTCGACCGCGGCCAGTACGACGGCGAGGAGGAGATCGTGCTGCCGAGCGGCTGCGCCGTGCTGCTGCGCCGCGCCATGCTGGCCGACATCGGCGTCTTCGACGCGGACCTCTTCGCCTACTGCGACGACACCGACCTCGGCCTGCGCGGCCGGCTCGCCGGCTGGCGCTGTCGCGCCGTGCCGGGCGCCGTCGTCTACCACAAGTACTCCGCCGCCAGCGCCGCCTACTCGCCGCTGAAGGCGTTCCTGGTCGAACGCAACCGCGCCTGGGTGGCGATCAAGTGCCTGCCGGCGCCGCTGCTCCTCGCCAGCCCGCTCTTCACCCTCGCCCGCCTGGCGGCGCAGGCCTGGGGCGCCCTCACCCACCGCGGCGCCGCCGGCCAGTTCGCCGCCACCCACTCGCCGCTGGCGCTGGTCGGCGTCCTGCTGCGCGCCTACGCCGCCGCGCTCGCCGGCCTGCCCGTCACCTGGCGCAAGCGCCGCGAGATCCAGCGCCGCCGCCGCGTCTCCGCCTGGGAGCCGGTGACCTGGCTGCGCCGCTGGGGCATGGGCATCCGCGAGGTGGCGCTGAAGGACTGAGGCGCTGGAGCGCGATGCCGCTTCGATGCTAACCGACGCTGGTGAGCCGCAACCTGCTGATCATCCCCGCCTACAACGAAGGCGCGTCGATCCAGGGCGTGATCTACGCGGTGCGGCCGTTCATCGACGGCGACATCGTGGTGATCGACGACGGCTCGGAGGACGAGACCGCCGACCTGGCGCGCGCCGCCGGCGCGGCGGTGATCCGCCACCCGTGCAACCTGGGCATCGGCGCCGCCGTGCAGACCGGGTTTCTCTACGGCCTCAACCGCGGCTACGACTACGTCGTGCGCCAGGACGGCGACGGGCAGCACGACCCGAAACAGATCCCGCGCCTGCTCGAGGTGTTGCAGCAGGGCGACGCCGACATCGTCGTCGGCTCGCGCTTCCTCGCCCGCGAGGGGTACCAGTCCACCTGGGTGCGCCGGGTCGGCATCGTCGTGCTCGGCATCGTCAGCCGCCTGGTCGGCACGCACGTGACCGACCCGACCTCCGGCTACTGGGCGGTCAACCGCCGGGCCCTGACCGTGCTCGCCCGCTCGCATCCCGACGACTATCCGGAGACCGAGGCGCTGGTGCTCGCCTCGCGCGCCGGCTGCCGGGTGCGCGAGGTGCCGGTGATCATGTACGCGCGCATCGCCGGCCAGTCGTCGATCGGCTCGATCTACTCCGGGTTCTACATGCTGAAGGTGGTGTTGGCGCTGCTGATCGGCCGGCTGCGCCCGCGTTGAGGGGGAGGACGCCATGCACACGCTCGACATCCTGGCGGTCACCGCCAGTCTCATCGTCATGCTGTTCGTCGTCGAGTCGATCCGGCGCAGCAATCTCAACGCCCGCTATGCCATCCTCTGGCTCGGCGCCGGCGCCGCGCTGCTCCTCTTCTCCCTCTACCGGCCGCTGCTGCACTGGGCCGCGGCGCTGCTCGGCATCGCCTACCCGCCCTCCCTGCTCTTCGGCCTCGCCTTCCTCTTCGCGCTCCTGATCATGCTCCACTACTCGCTGGTGATCTCGTCGCACCGCGATTCGATCCGCCGCCTGGCGCAGGCCGTGGCGCTGCTGGAGCGCGAGTTGGAGGAGCAGCGCGCGGCGCGATGACGAGATGATGCAGATGCTCCGCTCCCGTGTTGGGCAGGCAGCCGAGCCTCGGCTGCGCTTCGCCGCCCCGTTGCCGGCATGAGCCGCCGCCGTCCCCCGTCCCCCACGCCCGCGGCGGCGCCGCGCCCGGAGGCGCGGCGCCCGCCGGCGCGCGTCGTCGCCGCCAGCGCCCCCTGGTGGGCGCACCTGCTGGCGCTGCTCGTCGTCGGGCTGCTGGCGTCGCTGCCCTACCTGCCGAGCCTCGGCGGCGACTTCGTCTTCGACGATCCCAACGCGGTGACCCAGAGCACGCTCATCCGCTCGCTGACGCCGATCCGCACCTTCCTCGCCCTCAGCACCCGGCCGCTCACCGACTACAGCTACGCGATCAACTACGCGATCGGCGGCTACGCGCCGACGCCGTACCACGCCACCGGCATCATCCTGCACGTCTGCACGGCGCTGCTGGTCTACGCCCTCGCCTGGCTGCTGCTCGGCCTGCCGTCGCTGGCGCCGCGCTACGGAGCGGCGCGCCACCGCATCGCCTGGGCCGCGGCGGCGCTGTTCGCCGCCCACCCGCTGGCCAGCGAGGCGGTGGCGTACATCTCCAGCCGCAGCGAGTCGTTGGCCGCGGTGTGGTACCTGGTCGCCGTCATCGGCTTCGTGCGCGCCGCCACCGCGAGCGGGCGCGGCGGGCGCGCCGCCTGGCTGGCGCTCACCGTGGTCGCGACGATCGCCGGCGCGGCGAGCAAGGAGACGGTCTTCACCCTGTTCGCGGTGCTGCCGCTGCTCGACTGGCTGCTGCTCGCGGACCGCCACTGGCGGCGCGTCCACTGGCGCCTGATCGTCATCCCGATCCTGCCGCTGGCGCTGGTCGCCGCCGTCCTCCTGATCCGCGCCTTCGCCGGGCAGATGAGCCTCGGCCAGTACGGCGCCACCGCCGGCTTCAGCTTCGATCGCTTCGGGCCGCTGCAGTATCTGGCGACGCAATTCGGGGTCATCGTCCACTACCTGCGCCTGACCGTGCTGCCGCTCGGCCAGACCTTCGACTACGACTGGGCGCTGGCGAGCCTGCACCAGCCGCTGGCGGTGATCGTGCCGCTGGCCATCCTCGTCGCGCTGCTGATCGGCGCCTGGCGGCTGCGGGCGACGCAGCCGCTGGTCCCCTTCGTCGCTGGCTGGGTGCTGTTGATCCTGGCCCCGACGTCGTCGGTGATGCCGATCGCCGACCTCGCGGTCGAGCGCCGCATGTACCTGCCGCTGGTCGGGCTCATGCTGCTGGCCGCCGCCTGGCTGCACGACGGCTGCGGCCGTCTGCCGAGCGCATGGGGGCGGCGCCAGGGGCTCACGTACGCGCTGGTCGTGGCGGCCCTGGTGGCGGCGCTCACGCCCTTCACCTGGCAGCGCGCCGTGCTGTGGGGCGACGCGATCGCGCTGCACGAGGACGGCGTGCGCCGCGCCCCCGGCAATCCGCGCATGCGCCTGAACCTCGGCGTCACCTACCTCAACGAGGGCGACACCGAGCGCGCCTACGAGACCCTGCGCGAAGCCAAGCGCCTCTACGACCGCGGCGAGTCGGTGCAGGCGTTCCCCCGCATCGGCGCCTTCATCCACTACAACCTCGGCGCCGTCCAGTACGCCCGCAAGCAGTACGACGAGGCGGAGCCGCAGCTCGAGCGCAGCCTCGAGCTCGGCGGCCAGTACCTGGCGCTGCGGCCGATGGCCAACATGCTGCTCAGCCGCATCTCGGCGCAGCGCGGCGATTGGAAGCAGGCGGTCGAGCGCCTCGGCGAGGCGCTCAAGTACCACGACGACCCCGACTGGGTGGTCGACATGGTGCAGATGAAGCTGCGCGCCGGCGACCGCATGGGGGCCAGCATCCAGCTCGACAAGCTGCTCAAGACCAACCCGACGCTGCCGCGCGCCGTGCAGCTCAAGCAGCGCATGGATGCCGAGGCGGCGGCGGCGCGCGCCGGCGCGCCCGCCTCAGCGGCGAAACAGAATCAGTAGCCGGCCGCGCGCCTGCGCTTCGGCCCACAGCGCCGTGGCGTGGGTGCGCACGGCGCTGCCGTCGCGCTCCAGCCGGTGCGGCGCGAACCCGCGCGCCGCGAGCGGTTCGAACAGCGCCGCGGCGCTGGCGCCGGCGCGGGTCAGCAGCGCCGGCGCGACGGCGCAGAGGATGCGCAGCGCCGGGTGCCGCTCCAGGGCGCGGCGCGCGCCGCGCAGCACCGACACCTCGGCGCCCTGGGCGGAGACCTTGAGGACGTCGAGGCGCGGCAGGTCGTTGGCGACGTCGTCGACGCTGACCGCGCGCACCGTGCGCATGCGCCGCTCCTCCGCCGCCGGGACGATGCGGTGATCGCCGCGATCGCCGGGCGCCAGGTAGAGCGAGGTCCAGCCCGAGTACTCGGCGGCCGCGACCTGCCGCGCGTCGATCTGCGGGAAGCGCCCGCCGCCGACGGCGCGGGTCAGCAGATCGAAGTTCCCCGCCTCCGGCTCGAGGGCGATGACCCGTCCGCTGGGGCCGGCGCGCCGGGCGAGCGCCACCGTGTACCATCCGAGGTAGGCGCCGACGTCGATCGCCACCCCGCCCACCGGCATCTCGCGCCCGATGAAGCGCTGCGCCGGCCCGTCGCGCAGTCCGAGCCGCCACGCCTGCGCCGTCACCCACCCGTCGAGCGTGTCGGGATAGACCGCGTCGGCGCCGACCGGCACGGCGCGGATGCCGACGTCCCGTGCCCCCTGCTTGCGCAGCCACGTGCGCGCGGCGCCGAACGGATCGGCGCCCGGGGGCGGGCGGAGCGGATCGGGCGGCATCTGTTCCGCTGTTACCGCGCGCCGCGCGCGGATGCCAGCCGCTTCGCGAGCGCCACCCCGCAGATGACTTGCGGCGCCGCGTTTTATCCGTAGACTCGCCCGCCCGTGCGGTCCGACTTCACCCTCTCCGTCATCATCCCCGTGTTCAACGAGCGCCTGACCGTACGCACGCTCGTGCAGCGGGTGCGCGCGGTGCCGATCCGCAAGCAGATCATCCTCGTCGACGATTGCTCGACCGACGGCACGGGCGACGTGGTGCGGGCGCTGGCCGACGAGCCGGCGGACGCGCTGAACCGGATCGAGGCGATCTTCCACGCCGAGAACGCCGGCAAGGGCGCGGCGGTCCGCTCCGCCATTCCGGCGGTCAGCGGCGACATGGCGCTGATCCAGGACGCCGATCTCGAGTACGATCCCGAGGAGTACCCGAGCCTCATCCGGCCGATTCTCGACGGCCACGCCGACGTGGTCTTCGGCTCGCGCTTCCTCGGCGGCCCGCACCGCGTGCTCTTCTTCCGCCACACCATCGGCAACCGGCTGTTGACGCTGCTGTCGAACCTGTGCACCGATCTCAACCTCACCGACATGGAGACCTGCTACAAGGTGTTCCGCAGCGACGTCCTGAAGCGCCTCGACCTGCAGTCGAACCGCTTCGGCATCGAGCCCGAGATCACCGCCAAGGTCGCCCGCCTCGGCTGCCGCATCTACGAGGTGCCGATCTCCTACCACGGTCGCGAGTACTGGGAGGGGAAGAAGATCGGCTGGAAGGACGGTGTCTCGGCGATCTGGACGATCCTGCGCTACGCGTTCAATCTCGACGGCGGCGGCCGCGACCCGGGGCTGCTGACGCTGCGCCGCCTGCGCCAGGCGCGCCGCTACAACGAGTGGGTGTGGGGCCGGCTACGGCCGTTCATCGGCGACCGCGTGCTCGAGGTCGGCTGCGGCATCGGCAACTACACCGGCTTCCTGCGCAACCACGCGCTGGTGGTCAGCACCGACCACAACCCGGAGTACGTCCGCCAGGTGGCGACGCGGCTCGAGCAGTACGACAACATCCGCGTCGAGCGGATCGACTGGGAGCGCCCCGACCTGGCGGCACTGCGCGCCCACGCGTTCGACACCGTCCTCTGCCTCAACGTCCTCGAGCACGTCGAGCGCGACGACGACGCGCTCGCCACCTTCGCCAGCCTGCTGCCGATCGGCGGCCGCCTGGTGCTGCAGGTGCCGGCGCTGCCCGGCCTCTACGGCGGGATCGACCGCGCCATCGGCCACCACCGGCGCTACCAGCGGGAGGCGCTGCGCGCCCAGCTCGAGCGGCACGGCTTCGTCGTCGAGCACGGCCGCTACTTCAATCTGCCCGGCCTGATCGGCTGGTACGTCAACTCGCGCCTGTTGCGGCGGCGCAGCGTGCCCGGCCTGCAGGCGCGCATCGCCAGCGCCCTGGTGCCATGGCTCTCGCTCGAGCAGCGCTTCGACCCGCCGCTCGGCATGTCGCTGCTGATGGTCGGGCGCAAGGACCGCGAGGCCGGCCCGCCGGCGCCGTTCGCCCTGCCCGACGTCGAGCACGGGTGAGCGAGGAGGAACCGCTGCCGTCGATCGATTCCCGACGCGAGGGCGCCGGCACCGGCAGCGGGCGGATGGGGTCGATGGCGTGGCTCGCCGTCGCCCTGGCATTCACCGCCGTCGCCTACTGGCCGATCCTGCGCAGCTATTTCTTCATCGACGACTACTTCTACCTGTACCTGCTGCGCACCGAGTCGCTGCCCGCGTTCCTGTTCAAGCCCTGGTTCGGCCATCTCTTCGCGCTCCGGAACGCCGCCTTCGCGGGTCTGTTCCGCGTCTTCGACACCGACCCGACGGGGTATTTCGTCGCCGTCCTGCTGACGCACCTGGTCAACGTCGCCCTGCTGTTCCGCGTCCTGTCGCTGCAGACCGCCAGCCGCGGCCTCGCCTTCTTCGGCGCCAGCCTGTGGGGCATCTCGCCGCTCCACGGCGAGACGCTCGCCTGGCTGTCGGTCTACGGCCACTGCCTGGTGGCGACGCTGCTGCTGCTGGTCGTGGCGCAGGTCGCGTCCATCGGCGCCGGCGATCGCCCGCTGCCACGCGCGGCGCCGTGGCTGTGGAGCGCGGCGCTGCTCGGGGCGGCGCTGTCATACGGCGTGGGCGTGCCGCTGGCGATGATGGGACCGCTGGTGATCGCATTGATGCTGCCGGCGGGACGGCTGTCGGGCGCGGCGCGACGGCCGCTCGTCGGCGTCGCCATCGCGGTGCCGCTGCTGTGGATCCTGGCCAATCTCCTGAAGGCCGGCCCCGACCCGGGCGGCATCGGCGACTGGCGGGCCATCGTGGACGTGATCGGAATGCGGGCGCTTCTGCTGCAGGTGACCGAGTTGGTCAGCGGACTCGTGGTCGCGGGTCTGACCCAGATGTGGCTGCCGCCGGCCGCGGCTCTCGCCGGCCGCGGCGCGATGATGGCGCTGCTCGCCGGCGCCGTCGCCCTGGGGCTGGCCCTGATGCTCGCCCGCGCGCCGCGCGATCTGCGCCGCGTCGCCGCCGCCTGGAGCCTGGTGACGATCGCCGCCTACGGCATCATCGCCGTCGGCCGCAGTCCGATGGCGGCCGTCTTTCCCCCCGATCAGGACCTGATCTTTCCCCGCTATCACTACGTCGCGTCGCTCGGCATCACGGCGCTCTTCTGCCTCGCCGGCGCCGCCATCGGGCGCCGCTGGGCGGTGCCGGATGCGTTGCGGCGCCTGGCGCCGTTCGCCTGGGCGGCGGCGTGCGCGGCGATGCTGTGGTACCTGCCGCGGCCGATCGACCTCCACGTGGCGGAACGGGCGCGGGTGCTCGCCCGGGTGGGCGCCATGCGAGCGGCGATCGCGCGTCAGCCCGCCGGCGGCGAGGTCTTCCTGACCGATCGCCGGGTGCGTCCCGGATTCGCCCCCAGCGACTGGGACTCCGGCACCTTCATCGCCTACTTCGACGCCAACACGGTCGAGGGGCGGCGCGTCCGTTTCGTCGCCGACCCCGAACGGGTGCGCGCGGCCCGCGACGGGGACACCGGACGGCTGGCCGCGCTGCTGGCGACCGCCGACGAGGCGGCAGGCGCCGGTCGCCAATCGCCCTGACGAGCGACGGCGCGCGACGCTACTTCGCCGAGCGAATCGCCCGCACGCCCTCCGGCTCACCCCTGCCGGGGATGCCCCAGAGCGCGCCGCGCGCGCCGAGGACGCCCTCGGCCTCCTCGAGCACCTTGAGCCAGCGGATGTTGTAGTGGCGCGGATTCTCGAGCTCGGAGATGGTCACGCCCTTGAGCTTGTCGAGCGCATTCGCCACCGACTCCTCGATCGTCACCAGCGGACGGAAGTCGAGGACGCTGGCGATCTTGCGCGCCGAGACGCGGTAGTTGCGCACGCCCGTGTAGCCGTAGGCGGCGTCGATCGCGACCGGGATGCCGTGCTCGGCGAGGGCGCCCTGGACGCGCAGCGCCAGCTCGGAGATGCGCATGTTCTTGAACATGACGTTGAAGATCTGCCCGCGCACCTTGTCGGCGTCGGCCTCGATGCAGGCGACGTAGGCGCGCGCCGCGTCGCGCACGTCGACCAGCGGCCGCCACATCTCGCCGCCGTAGTGGATGGTGATCTTGCCGCGCGTCAGCGCGTCCTTGAGGAAGGTGTTGACCACCAGGTCGAAGCGCATGCGCGGCGACCAGCCGTAGACGGTGCCCTTGCGCAGCACCACCGGGCAGAAGTGCTCGTCGGTCATCGGCAGCAGGCGCTGCTCGCCCTCGTACTTCGAGCTCGAATAGGCGGCGCGCGGCGCCACCTCGGAGCTCTCGTCGAGAATCAGGTCGGCGTCGGGATCCTCGACCCCCTGGTCGTAGATCGAGCACGAGGAGGCGAAGACGTAGCGCTCGACCCCCGCCTGCTTGGCCTGCTTCGCCGACTGCTCGGTGGCGACGGTGTTCATCTGGTAGTTCGCGTCCGGGTTGAACTCGGCCGTGGGATCGTTGGACAGCCCGCCGAGATTCACCACCGCCGTCACGTCCTCGAAGATCGACGGCTCCATGGCGCGCATGTCGCCGGACACGACCTCGACCCGGTCGCGCACCTCGCGCAGCCCGTAATCGCCGTAGATCAGCCGGTCGAACACCTTCACCGCGTAGCCGCGCTTGAGCAGCTCGTCGACGAGCACGCAGCCCACGTACCCGGCCCCGCCGATCACCAGAATCTTTCTCGCCTTGGCGCGCATGCGACCTCCCCCGGATCCGCGACAGTACGGGCAGCTCGCGCGGTATGTCAATGCGATTCCCGGCGCCCGGCGGCCTCGCGCCGCCGCGCCCGCGCCACCGCCAGGTACTGTCCTAATCTCGATACGACAAGAACCCTTCACCACGGAGGCACGGAGACACGGAGGGCTCGGTGCCATAGCGAAGGCGCGGGGCCTCTTCTCACTCCATTTCTGATGAACTTTGGGATGAACGCTGAGCGGGCTGCGAGATCAGTGCTCTCCGTGTCTCCGTGCCTCCGTGGTGAAAGCCCTTCGTCACATCAGGGCCAAGGCTCAGATTAGGACACTACCCACCGCCACGTCCGCCTTTGCATCGCCGGAACGACGTGCTTGAATTGCCCGTCCAGGGGGGACACGGTGGGGCCGCGCCGCGGCGACGGCGGCGACATCCACCGACTCATGAGCGGCACGGCCAAACAATCGAGAGCATACTCGCCCGCGCTGGGCGTGGACTGGCTGCTGCCGCTCTACGACCCGATCCTGCGCGCCGTCATTCCGGAAGAGGCGATCAAGCGGCAGCTCGTCGCGCTGGCCGCCATCCAGCCAGGCGACGTGGTGGTGGATCTCGGCTGCGGCACGGCCACGCTCAGCGTGCTGATCAAGGCGATGCAGCCGGCGGCCGAGGTCGTCGGCCTCGACCCCGACGCCAAGGCGCTCGAGCGGGCGCGGCAGAAGGCCGCCGCCGCCGGCCTCGCGATGCGCTTCGACCTCGGATTCGCCACCGCCCTGCCCTACGCCGACGCCTCGGTCGATCGCGTGCTCTCGGCGTTCGTCTTCCATCACCTCCCCAGCGAGGCCAAGCGCGCGACCCTGCGCGAGGTCCTGCGGGTGCTGAAGCCGGGCGCGGCGTTCTGCGTGCTCGACTTCGGCCAGCCACCGACCCGGCTCGGACGGCTCCTCGCGCCGCTGCTGCACCCCGGGCGCGACGCCCGCGACAACATCCGCGGCCGCCTGCCGGCGCTCATGCGCGAGGCCGGCTTCGCCGACGTCCACGAAGCCGCCCGGCGCACCCTGATCGTCGGCAGCGTCTCGCACCTGGTGGGCCGCAGGCCCTGACGGCGGCCCGGCACCACTGAGCGGTCACATGGGCAGCGAGCCAGCGCGCCGCTCCACCTCGGCAGCGGCCCAACAGGAGCGCCACGCGTCCGAGCGCCACTTCCACGACGAATGGGCGCGCAGCATCGACCCGGACAGCGTCGTCCCGAGCCAGAATTTCGCTCCCGAGACGGCGATCGAGAACCGCTACATCCTGTCGCAGATCGGCCCCCTGACCGACCAGCGTCTGCTCGACATCGGCTGCGGCTCCGGCGAGGCCGCCGTGTACTTCGCGCAGCAGGGCGCGCGGGTGACGGCCATGGATCTCTCGGGCGCCTTCCTGCAGGTCGCGCAGCGCGTGGCGCTGCGGCACGAGGCGCCGATCAGCCTCGCCGTCGGCGCCGGCGAGCACCTGCCGTTCGCCGACGACAGCTTCGACGTCGTCTACGGACACGGCGTCCTGCACCACCTCGAGCTGCTGCCGGCGATGCGCGAGGTGAGCCGCATCCTGCGGCCGGGCGGGCGCGCCTACTTCATCGAGCCGCTCGGCTACAACCCGGTCATCGACGTCTACCGGTGGATGGCCGGCAACATGCGGACGCCCAGCGAGCGCCCCCTGCGCTTTACCGACATCGACGCCCTGCGGCCGTTCTTCCGCCGCGTCGCGCACCGCGAGTTCTGGCTCACCACCCAACTGGTATTCGTCTGGTTCCTGGTCGGCATGGGCGTCCATCCGGCGCGCGAGCGCTACTGGAAGAAGGTGCTCTACGACGTCGACCGCATCCGCTGGCTGTTCCGCCCGCTGTACCGCGTCGAGCGCTGGACCCTGCGCCGCTTCCCGTGGTTCGGCCGCTACGCCTGGAACAGCGTCATCTGCCTGGAGAAGTGAAACGGACGCGCCCGCCGCATCGCCCGGCGCCGCCGGCGCCGGCTTCAGCGAGCAGCAGCGCGGCGACGCCTATCCCCCCGGCATCGGCGATCACTACTGGCTGCTGGCGCGCAACCGCGTCGTCGCCGCGGCGCTGCGCGCCGCCGGCGCCGCGGCGCCGATCCTCGACATCGGCTGCGGGCCCGGCGCCACGGTCGCCTACCTGCGCCAGCGCGGCCTCGCGTGCTCCGGCGTCGACGTCGCCGCCTATGCGCCAGCGGCACCCGGCCTGGCGGCCGTCATCCGCTATCGCCAGGACGTCTTCGCCCTGCCCGCGGCGGAGCGGGCGCCGATCCGCACCCTGCTGCTGCTCGACGTCCTCGAGCACCTGGAGGCCCCGGCGGCGTTCCTGCGTCGCTGCGTCGAGGCCTTCCCGCAGCTCGGCCACGTCGTCGTCACCCTGCCGGCGCGCCAGGAGCTGTGGAGCAACTACGACGTCTACTACGGGCACCACCGGCGCTACGACCGCGCCGCGGCGGCGGCGCTCTGCCGCGACGCCGGATTGACCGTGCGGCGCTGCGACTACGTCTTCCACGCGCTCTATCCCGGCCTGGCGCTGCAGCGCCTGCTGGCGGGCGCGCGCGGCGTCGAGTTCGCGCCGATCCGCCATCGCCGGCTGCACCGACTGCTCGCCGCCCTGCTGTACGCCGACGCGCGCTGGCTGCCGGGGCGCCTGCCCGGCACCTCCGTGCTCGTGGTCGCCGGCGCCGGCCGCTGACCCGCGCTCAGGCGCCGGGAGCGTCGGCGACGCCCTGCAGCGCCAGGGTGCGCGCCGTGCCGTGGTCGGGACGCAGCACGTCGACGTAGTTGCGGCGGTGCAGCTCGCGGCTGTCCAGCGGCGGCGTCTCGTCGACCCCGCTGCCGAGCCGCTGCCGGCGGATCTGGCGGTAGATCGCGTCCCAGGGCGCGAACATCGCCGCTTCCTCTTCGGGCGAGATCCAGCGCGAGCCAGAGAGCGCCAGGCGCAGGGTGGCGAGGCCGTTCTTCAGCGAGACCCGCAGCGCCGTCTGCAGCTTCGAGTGGTGGCTGCCGGAGCCGACGCTCTCGAAGAACGCCGCCAGCACCTTGCGCGCGCCGAGCACGCGCAGCCGGCTGCCGTAGAAGGCGGCGATGAAGCGCAGCCGCCAGTAGAAGAGCTCCGGGCGGCCGAAGTGATCGCTGTAGGTCGCCGCCGGGTAGATCGCCAGGCCGTTCAGGATGTGGCGGAAGTACTCGCGGTCGATGACCACCTTGCCGTTCTCGTACAGGGTCCGGAAGAGCTGGGTGCCGGGCAGCGCCATGTAGTACCCGCTGCCCAGGTCATTGACGCCGCGGCGCGCGATCTCCGCCAGGAAGGCGATCGTCTCCCGCATCTCCTGCCGGCCGTCGTGCGGGAAGCCGACCACCAGGTAGGCGGCGACGCTGAGGTCCGCCTCCGCCGCCGCCGCGATGCTGGCGTACAGCCGGTCGCTGTGCATGCGCTTCTTGATGTACTGCCGGGTCTGTTCCGATCCCGATTCCGGCGCGTACGCCATGTTGATCATCCCCGACTGCTTGAGCAGGTGGGCGACCTCGCCGTCGATCGCCTCCGAGCGCGTGCCGCTCGCCATCTGCCAGCTTATCCGCAGCCCGCGACCGATGATCTCCTTGCAGAAGGCGACGATCCATTCCTTCTTGATCACCGCCGTCAGGTCGTAGAAGGGGAAGTTGCGCGCCCCGTAGTCGCGCACGTAGCCCTCGATCTCGTCGGCGACGTCGCGCGGGTCGCGCGGCACCCACTTGGTCGTCCACATGTTGGGCGACGAGCAGTAGGTGCACTGGTAGGGACAGCCGCGGGTCGCCAGCATCGGCACCGTCAGGTAGGTCGAATAGACGCCGCCGATGAAGCGGTGCCGGTGATACGCCTCGAGGTCGAAGTGGCGCCAGGCCGGCCGCGGGATCGCCTCCAGCGCCGTCGACCGATTGCGCCGCGGGTTGACGACGATGGCGCCGTCGCGCCGGTAGGCGATGCCGGCGACGTCGGCCAGCGAGCCGCCCTGCAGCAGGGCGTCGAACAGCGCCCGCGCCGTCTCCTCGCCCTCGCCCAGCACCAGCACGTCGGCCTGCGAGGTGGCGAGCGAGAATTCCGGCATCGCGGTCACGTGCTCGCCGCCGACGACGATCGGCAGCTCGGGCCGGCGTTCGCGGATCAACCGGATGAGCTGCACCACCATCGGCCACTCGTGGGTGAACATGCAGGTGATGCCGACGCAGCGGGCCTCGGGCGCGACGCGCGCCGCCACCTCGGCCAGCGGCAGCCCCACCAGGTAGCCCTGGAAGTAGCGGGTGTGGGTCGTCGGACCGGAGGACAGGGCGTCGATGACCTGCACCCGGTACCCCGCCGCCTCGACGGTGCCGGCGATGTACGCCAGCCCGAGCGGCGGCACCAGGGTGCTGGTGCCGACGCGGAACGTCTCCGCGCCCGGCGGGCGGATCAGGGTGACGAGCGGCGCATCGGGCCGCGGCGCGTGAGCCTGCGTGCTGGTCATGATGAAGGGAACGCGCCACTCCCCCGGGGCGCCGGCCAATCCTGTGGCAGCCTCCGGGTGATGTCAACGTAATCCGACGCGGCGCGGGACCATCGCGGGCCGCGTTGCGCGCCCCGGACCGGGAGTGGTAGCTGCCGGCGTGCGTCAACGCCCCGGACAGCCTCGACGAGCCCGCAGCGCGGAGGCGCCGCGGTGAGGGCGTCCGCGTCGCATGCTCGGCTCCGGTGGTCCGACGCCGGGCTGGCGCTCGTCGTCTTCGCCGGCGCGATGGCGTGGTTCGCCGCGCAACCGCACAACCTCGGTCCGGCCGACGAGGCGTTCCTGCTCGCCGACGCCGTGCGCATCGGCAACGGCGAGCGCCTGTACCGGGACATCTTCTGGCTGGCGATGCCGCTCGCCCACTGGGGGCTGGTGGCGGTGTTCTCCGTCTTCGGCGCCTCGCTCGCCACCGCCAAGGCGGCGATGGCGGTGGTCAACAGCGCCACCGCGGCGATGAGCGTCGCCAGCGCCCGCGCCCTCGGGGTGCGGGCGCGGCTGGCGGTCCTGCCGGCGCTGGCGTTTCTCGCCCTCGTGCAACCGGTCTGGCCGCACGTCAGCCCGCACTGGCTGGTCACGTCGTTGATCATGGCGCTGCTGCTGCTGGTCGCGGCCCCCGGCGCGCTCGAGCGGCCGCGGCGGCTCTTCGCCGCCGGCCTGGTGCTCGGCCTGCTCGCCGGCGTGCACCAGCAGAAGGCGCCGGCGCTGACGGTCGGGCTGCTGCTGGCGATCGCGATCGCCTGCTGGGTGCGGCGCGGCGCCGCGGCGCCGCGCTGGTGGGTCCGCGTCGGCCTGCTCGCCGCCGGCGGCGCGCTGATCATGGTGCCGGTGCTGGCGACGCTGCTGGCCACGGTCGACCTGCAGCGGCTGCTCGACGACACGGTGCGCTTCCCGCTCACCGGCTACCGCAGCTTCCACACCGACGTCGGCTGGGGCCGGGTGGGCATCCTCAACGCCGCCCTCGCCGCCTACACCTGGCCGCCGCTCCTGCGCTTCCTGCCCCTGCTCCTGCCGGTCGCCGGCGCGGTGGCGGCGACCGGCTGCCGGCGCGGCTGGCCGCGCGGCCGCGTCGCGCAGTGGAGCGCCGCGATGCTGGTCTGCGCCAGCGCCCTCGCGGCCATCGGCTACAACGCCGACTTCATTCACATCGCCTACGTGACCCCGCCGCTCCTGGTGCTCGCCGCTCTCCTCCTCGACACCGCCGTCGCCGCGCTGGCCGGCCGCCGGCAGACCGCCGCGGCGGCGCTCGCCGCCGCGGCGCTGGCCGCCGTGCTCGGCCTGCAGTTGTTCCGCAACGCGCAGCGCATGCGGGCGGAATACGGCATCCGGGTCGACACGGCGTTCGGACCGGTCGACTTCCACGCCCCCAGCGAGGTCGCGCTCAACGCCCGCGTCAGGGACCTGCTCGACCAGGCTCCGTCGCGCGAGCTGTTCATCTATCCCTGCTACGCCTCGCTCTACCTCACCGCCGGCGCCCACAACCCGACCCGGCACCAGATCCTCCTCCCCTCGCTCAGTTGGCCGTCGTACTTCGCCGAGGTGCGGCAGGCGCTGGCCGAGCACCCGGCGCTGGTCATCGTCATGGGCCGCCCGCCGGCCAACGACCCCTTCGTCACCGGCCTCGCCGAACACTACGCGCCGTTCGACAGCGGCGACGGCTGGACCGCCTACCGCTGGCGGCACTGACGCGCGCCGGCCGCGCGCATCGCGGCCGGCGACCGGCGCCGCACGGAGCCGACCGGCGACACCGTGGTTGCCGACCCGGGGTGGCTGGGGTAACACCTCGCCGATGCGCCATGCGGTGATCATTGGTTCCAAGGGGCAGTTGGGGACGGACCTGCAGCCGGCACTGCGCGGCTGGAAGCTGAGCGGCCTGGCGCACGCCGATCTCGACGTCACCGACGCCGAGCGCGCGCGGGCGGTGCTCGGCGAGCTGGCGCCGGACGTGGTGATCAACACCAGCGCCTACCACAAGGTCGACGTCTGCGAGGACACGCCGACCGAGTCGTTCGCCGTCAACGCCACCGGCGCCTACCACCTGGCGCGGCTCGCCGCCGAGCTCGACTTCACCCTGGTGCACTTCAGCACCGATTACGTCTTCCGCGGCGACGGCGCGGTGCCCTGCCGGGAGACCGACCCGTGCGAGCCGATCAGCGTCTACGGCGCCTCGAAGCTGGCGGGCGAGAAGCTGATCGCCGCCTACGCGCCGCGCCACTTCATCATCCGCTCGACCGGCCTCTACGGCGTCGCCGGCGCCAGCGGCAAGGGCGGCAACTTCGTCGAGACGATGATCCGCCTCGGCAAGGCCGGCCCGGTGCGGGTGGTGGACGACCAGGTGATGACCCCGACCGCCACCGCCGACCTGTCCGCGGCGGTGGCCGAGCTGCTGGCGCGCGAGGGCAGCCCGAACGTGCCCTACGGCCTGTACCACATCACCAGCGGCGGCCAGTGCTCCTGGTACGTCTTCGCCAAGACGATCTTCGAGCTCTGCGGCATGGCGGTCGATCTGTCGCCGATCACCACCGCCGAATCCGGCTCCAAGGCCCGCCGCCCGGCCTTCTCGGTGCTCGACCACGGCCAGTGGATGCAGGCCGGCTTCAGCGAGCTGCGGCCATGGCGCGCGGCGCTGACCGACTATCTGAAGGCGAAGGGGCACATCGGGTGAGCGGCGTCATCGGGTACCGGCAGGAGCGCGCGCGGCCGTCGCGGCGACGCGCCTGACGGCGCGCGATCTGGCCACCGGCCGATGCCCGTCCCCACCGTCCAGGTCGTCGTCGTCAACTGGCGCAAGCGCGGCGCGACGCTGGACTGCCTGGCGGCGCTCGGCCGCCTGGCGGACCGCGACTGGTCGCTGGTACTGGTCGACAACGGCTGCCGCGATTTCAGCCAGGCGGAGCTCGACCGCCTGGCGCCGGGCGGCCAGTACGTGGCGAGCGAGAGCAACCGCGGCTTCGCCGGCGGCGCCAACCTCGGCTGGCAGGCGGCGCGGGCGCGCGGCGCGGCGTGGGTGTGGTTCCTCAACAACGACGCGATGCCGGACGCGGGCGCGCTCGGCGCGCTGCGCGCCGCCGCCGCCGGCCCGCCGCCGGCCGATCTGGTCGGGGCGAAGATCCTGCAGCGCCAGGCGCCCGACCGGCTCGACTCGATCGGGATCGACATCGATCTCGCCTCCGGGCGCATGCGCCTGATCGGTCACGACGAGGTCGACCGCGGCCAGTACGACCGGCTCAGCGACCCGGTCGCGGTCAGCGGCTGCGCGCTGTTCGCGAGCGCCGCGGCGCTCGACGCGCTCGGCGGCTTCGACGCGAGCTACTTCGCCTACCTCGAGGACGTCGACCTCTGCCTGCGCGCCCGCGCCGCCGGGCTGCGCGTCGCCTTCGCGCCGCGCGCCCGCGTCCTGCACGACCGCCCGCCGGCGCGGCGCGGCCGGCAGTCGACCGCCAGCCTCTACTACACGACCCGCAATCACCTCCGCCTGCTGCAGCGACACGGCCCCGGCGCGCCCTGGCTGCGCGCGCTGCGGGAGGCGCGCGTCGCCGCCTGGTCGGCGGCCTACGCGCTGGCCAGCGGCGGCGGCGCGCCGCTCGCCGCCCTGCGCGCCATGCGCCGCGGGCTCGCCGACTTCCGCCGCGGCGTCGCCGGCCCGGATCCGGCGGGCGAGTGAGGCGCGCCGGTCGTCGCCAACCATGACCACCGCCGCTCCCCCCAGCGTCGAGCAGCGCACCGAAGCGTGGCTCGACCAGACGATGGATCCCGGCATCGCCGCCCCCGGCGGCCGGCTGTTCGACGCCGCGGGCCGCCCGAGCGGCATCAGCCGCTACCACTTCGGGCGGCTGCGCCGGAAGCTGCGCATCTTCCGCTGGCTCGACCGGCTGCCGCCCTTCGCGTCGTTCATCGATCTCGCCTCGGGCTGGGATCACTTCCCCTGGCTGGTGCGCCAGCGCTACGGGGCCGAGGCCTACTACTCCGACCTGGTGCACCGCATGAACCTGCCGATCGACGGCCCGCCGTTCGGCAAGCTCGATCACGCGGTGACGCTGCGCTTGCCGCGGCTGCCCTTCCCCGACCGCGCCTTCGACGTCGTCCTCTGCTCCGAGGTGCTCGAGCATCTCGTCCGCCCGGTCGAGTCGATCGCCGAGCTGCTGCGGGTCACCAACCAGGTGCTGCTGGTCACCAGCCTGGAGGCCTTCTCGGTCAACCGCTGGGAGCGCTTCTGGCAGCACCACCGGGTGGACGTCCGCCGGCCGCACGTCGACCGCAATTTCCTGCTGCGCGACGAGCTGCGCGCCCTGTTCGGCGCCGGCGCCCGACTCGAGAACCTGCTCCACGACCCCGATCAGCCCGCCAGCGCGTTCGCGCCGATGGGCGAGCAGACGGCCGCGTACGCGCGCCTCGCCGAGGCGCCGGCGCTGGGCGCGGCGCTGCGCCGCGCCACCGCCGAGACCCGGCACCTGCCGGGCGCGATGGGCGTGCTGGCGGTGGTGCGCCGCGACGGCGCGCCGCTGCCGGATTCCCCCGCCGCCGCCGACGACGCGCTGCCCGAGTGGCTCCTCGAGCGCACGCGCGAGGAGGAATGCATCGTCGAGGAGACGCTGGCCATCGCCGCCGCCTGGCAGCAGGGGCTCGCCGAGGTGCCGCAGGCCGCCGCCGACGCGCTGGTCCATCGCCCGGTCGCCGAACCGCTGCGCCGGCGCCTGTGCTGCCCCGACTGCCGCGGCGCGCTCGCCGCCGACGCGCTCGCGCTGCGCTGCCCCGCCTGCGCCACGCGCTTCGCCTCGCAGTACGGCGTGCCGATCCTCTACCCGACCAGCGACGACCGCGGCGCGGCCGGCCTCGCCGAGGCGCTGGCGCAGCTCTGCGGCGACGATCCCGCCCGCCGCCGCGCGCTCGCGCGCCTGGCGCGCAGGCTGCGGCGCAACGAAGCCCCACCCGCCGCCTGGCGGCGCGCTGCCTGGTGGCTCGAGGACCGTCTCGGGCTCGCGGGCGAGTCGGCCTCGACCTGATGGAATTGGCTTTGATGTGACGAAAACATTTCACCACGGAGGCACAGAGACACGGAGTAGCCTGGACGAGAGAGGGTTCGGGGCGAGATTCCCAACGCCATCAGCAATGGCCATAGGGATCGCGCCCACCCGCCATTCCGACGCTGCACCCTCCGTGTCTCCGTGCCTCCGTGGTGAAGGTGTCTTGTCGTATCGAGGTTAGCCTTGATGCGACAAAAGACTTTCACCACGGAGGCACGGAGACACGGAGAGTTACTGATCTCGAAGCCCGCCAAGTGGTCCTCCCAAAGTTCATTAGAAATGGAGTGAGAAGAGGCCCCGCGCCTTCGCTATGGCACCGAGCCCTCCGTGTCTCCGTGCCTCCGTGGTGAAGGTGTCTTGTCGTATCGAGGTTAGATCAACGCGGAGGCGCGAACGGGCGGGAACCGGCGCGGCGCATCGGCGCCGAGCGCCGAGTCCGGGTCACGGCTCGCCGAGCAACTGGCGCAGCCGGTTCGCCAGGCTGACGCGCAGGCCGGCATAGGCCGGATCGTCGGCGCGATTGTCGAGCTGCCAGGGATCGGCGTCGAGGAGGTAGAGCTCGACCTCCCCGGTCTCGTACTCGACGTACGTGTAGCCGTTGATCACGTCGCGCACCCCGACGTAGTCGGGAACCTGGTCGAACGGCCGCAGCACGCCGCCCTGATCGACGTCGATCATGAAGAGGACGGGGTCGGCGCCCGGCATGCGGTACTTGATGCTCACCCGGTCCGGCATGGAGAGCTGCGCCACCTGCATCTGCGGCAGGGTGGCGCGGAGGACGCGCACCAGGTTGGCGAACGTCTCGTCGGCGGTGGCGCCGATCGCCACCGCGGTGGCGCCGGCGCCGACGACGCCATCGCCGTCGAGCTCGTAGACCTTCGCCGGCCGCGGCCGCTGGCGGGTCGGGCCGTAGAGGACGCGGATGCGGTCGCCGTCCCGCGGCTGGCCGGCGTAGGAGAAATTGTCGCCGCGCAGGGTGCGGAAGCGCTCGAGCAGGAAGTCGCCGCGCTGCCCCGGGTCGGGCAGGCCGCCGATCAGCGGCAGCAGGCTTTCGCCGTCGAGCGCCAGCGGCGGCACGACGCCGGCGGCGGCGGCGATGGTCGGCGCGATGTCGATGTTCAGCACCGGCTCGGAGCGCGCGAACCCCGCCTCGCCGGCCAGGCGCGGGTAGCGGACGATGAACGGAACGCGAATCGCCTCCTCGTAGGCGTTCTCCTTGCGCTGCAGGAAGCCGCGATGCTCGCCCCACATGACGCCATTGTCGCCGGTCAATATCACCATCGTGTCCGCCTCGACGCCGGCGTCGGCGAGCAGGTCAAGGGTCGCGTCGATCTGCTCGTCGACCGCCAGCAGGCTGCGGTAGGCCTTGCGGCGCACGCTGTCGGTCAGCTCGCCGCCGAAGGGATCCGGCGCCTGGAAGGCGACCCAGTGCGGCTTGTCGCCGATGTCGGGCTCGTTCCAGCTCGGCGGTCGCCACGGCGGCAGATCGGCGAAGCGGTCCTCGTGGCGCTGCGCCGGCTGCGGCTCGACGGCGTCGACGTGCGGCGCGTAGGGCGTGTAGAGGGCGAAGAACGGCGCCCCGCGCTGCAGCGCCGCGGCGATGAACTCGCGCAACCGCGCCCCGAGGACGTCGGTGCTGTACTGGGCGTCGGAGGTATGGTCGTCGAACGCCTCGACGGCGCCGGATTCGTCGACCAACGCGTAGCTCTGGCCGTTCACGCCGCCGTAGTGCTCGGGCGACTGCATGGCCTGCCAGCGCTCCCATCCCGGCGGGATGTAGTAGGCACCGCCCGGACCGGCCGTCGCCTCGCTGCCGCTGTAGTCGTTGAGATACTTGCCGAACAGCCCGGTGGCGTAGCCGGCGGCGTGCAGCCAGGTGGCAATCGTCTGCAGGTCGGCGCCGCCGACCCGGAAGCTGTCGGCGCCGCCGAGGTCGCCGGCCACCGAGCGGGTGCCGTGGTGGATGGAGTAGAGCCCGGTGAGGAGCGAGGCGCGGCTCGGGGTGCAGACGGAATTGGGCACGAACGAGTTGTGGAAGGTGACGCCGGCGGCGGCGAGCCGGTCGAGCACGACGGACATGCGGTCCACACCGTCGAAGCGGGCGTCGTCGAGGTTGATGACGAGGAAGTTGGGACGCGGGGTGACGTCCGGGTCGCGGGTGGCGGTGGCGCGCGGCGAGGCCGTCGCGGTGCGGATCGCGGTCGCGGACGCGGTCGCGGCAACCGTCGCGGTGACCGTGGCGTCGCCGTCGGCCGTCGCCGTCGCGCTGGCGCTCGCCAGCGCCGTCGCGGTCGCGGACGGCGGCGGTTCGCTCGCCGTCGCGGTGGCGAGCGGTCCGGTCGGCGTGACGGTGGGACTGGCCGTGCCGGTCGGCGATGGCGCCGCGGCGCATCCCGACAGCGCGGCGTTGACGCCCTGCACCAGCTCGGCGATGCCGACCTGGCCGTCGCCGTCGGCGTCGAAGGCCGGGCAACCGGCCAGCGGCTGACTGCCGAGGGCGATCGCGACGCCGCGGATCAGGTCGTCGATGCTGATCGCCCCATCCCCGGCGCAGTCGCCGACGCAGACGGCGCGCGCCACGCCGGCGGCGCAGACGAACGCGATCAACGCGAGCGCCAGACACGCGACGCGGCGACGTTTCCCCACGGTGGCAATGATCTCGACGGCATTCGCGTTGTGCAAGGCCGCGATGAGCCGGCGCGGCAGGCCCGCCCGGCCGCGGGTCATCGCGGCGCCCCGCGCCGCGAGCCGTGGCGCGGCGTCGGGCGCCTGGTCGGCGCGCGGCGCGTCGGCGTCGGCGTCGGTGCGACGGTGGGCGACGCCGTCGGCGCCGGCGGCAGGCCGGCCGCCAGCAGCGGCAGCGCTTCCTCGTGGGTGCGCAGCAAGGTCGCGGTGCGGCGGCCGCCGCGCCGGCGTAGCTGCGCGACGATGGCGGGATCCACCATCGCGTAGACGACGGGGTGGCCCAGCACCTCGTTGCTGGGGAAGAAGATCACGAACAGGCCCGCCCAACCGGGAAACTCGCCCATGCGGGCGAAGTAGTTGAGCGGCGGCATCGGCCGGTTGAAGAGGACGAGCGTTTCGCCCGCCGGGGTGGCCAGGGCGCGGACGGTGACGACCGCCTTCATCATCGCCACCGTCTTGCGCTCGGCGTCGTAGTGATCGATCGCCGGCGGCGACAGCGCGACGTTGGCGGCGAGCGCCGCCAGCCAGGCGAGCAGGATCCCGGTGGCCAGGCGCGGCCGCGCCGCCAGCGGCGCGCCGACGATCGACAGCGCCAGGCAACCCGCGAGCACCAACAGCGCCGGCGCGCAGTAGTGGTAGCGCAGCGACAGCTCGAACACGGCCTGGCTGGCCACTCCGCCGCGCCCGGCGGCGATGATGCCGTAGGCGCCGCCGGCGAGCAGCAGACAGGCGAGCAGCAGACGGCGCGGCGCCGGCGCGGCGCGCCACAGCGCCAGCGCCAGCAGCAGCCCATACAGCGCCGCGCATCCGATCATCGCGGGCGTCCGCCAGGCGCCCGGCAGCCAGTCCCCGGTCAGCGTCCTGGCGATCGCCACCGCCGTGAGGCGCGCCAGCAGCGACAGGATCGTGAGCGCGTCGGGCAGCGTGTCCCGGGTGCCGGCGATCGACGCGTGCCAGCCGCCGGTGATCAGGCGATAGAGCCCCTGCACCAGCGCGTAGAGCAGCGGCACGACGATCGCCAGCGAGGCGAAGAGCCAGCGCGCGAAGCGATTCGGCCGCCCGGGCAGACACAGCGGCAGGGCGACCGCCGCCGCCATGGCGATGCCGATGCCGGTGCCGAAGCAGGCGCTGCCGATCACCAGGAGCAGATAGGCGCCCAGCGCGGCGAGCGGCGACGCCGAACGGCCGTCGCGCAGCACCCGGCCGAGCCACCCCAGCACGGCGAGCAGCAGGGCGGTCATCGCCACCTGGCCGTAGACCGAGTACCAACCGAGCGCCTCGGCGTTGAGCGGCGAGATGCCCCACAGCGCCGCCCCGGCGCAGGCCAGCCGGCGGCTGCCGCTGGCGGCGGCGATCGCCGCCGCCAGCAGGCCGATGTTGAGCAGATGGGTCGCCAGCACCATCCAGAAGTAGCCGCGCGGGTCGACGCCGAAGAGGGCGTGCGAGAGCGCGAACAGGGCATTGCGGACGACCAGCATGTGGCCGCCGTGCGGCGTCACCAGGAACTCGCCCAGGCGGCCGTCGGCGATCAGGTAGAGATGCTGGAAGTCGTCGCCGTGGAAGAAGTTGGCGGTGATCGGCCAGTAGGCCCAGGCGCCGAGCGCGACCGCTGGCAGCAGATAGAGCAGCGAAGCCACGCGGCGCATCGCGGCTCGTTTGCCTGGGCCCCCTGGCGAGTTCAAGTGCCCCGTGCCGGCGCCAGGCGGCGGGCCGATGTCGGTCGCCGGCCGCGGTGCCAGGGCTTCCAAAATGCCGCGCCAGCGGCAATAGCTGCGGCGATGCGCGCCACCCGGCCCGGACTCGCGACCCGACTGGCACACGCGGCGGCGCGCAACACCGCCCTCTTCCACTACACCCGCTGGCTCGCCTACCTGGGCGTGGCGCCCCGACTGGCCGCCGCGCTCGAGCTCGCCGACGGCGAGCGGCTGCTCGACGTGGGCTGCGGCACCGGCTTCTTCTCGCGCCTGGCGCGCGGCCCCTACATCGGCTTCGACACCGCCCTCCCCTCGCTCCGCTTCGGCCGCGCCCACGCGCCGGCCGGACACGCCTTCGCGGTCATGAGCGCCACCCACCTCGGGCTCGCCGACGGCTGCGTCGACCGGGCGCTGATCGTCAACGTCGCCCATCACCTCACCGACGAACAGTGCGACGTCCTGCTGCGCGACCTGCGCCGCGTCGTCACCCGGCGCGTCGTGCTGGTCGACCTCGACCCCGACAACGGCAACCCGCTCGAGGACTGGTTCATGCATCGCGATCGCGGCGCCTTCCTGCGCTCCCGCGCCGCCCTGCGCCAACTCGCCGCCGCCCACTGGCGGGTCGAGGACGAAGCGCTGTTCCACAACTCCCTGCACACCCAGCCGCAGATGCTCTTCCGCCTCGCCCCGCGGCAGGGAGACGCCCGTGCGGAGTAGGTTCGCCGGACGCCATGTCCTGGTCACCGGGGGGTGCGGCTTCATCGGCGCGCATCTGGTGGCGGCGTTGCGGCGCGAGGGGGCGGCGCGGGTGGTGGTGCTCGATCGCATCGACGCCCCGGCCGAGCGCCGCGGGCTGGTCGACGACCCGCGCGTCCAGATCGTTCGCCACCAGCTCGGCGGCGACCCGCTGCCGGCGCTCGCAGCGGCGCTCGACGGCATCGAGCTGCTCGTCCACCTGGCGGCGGAGAAGCATCGCCCGGCGCTCGACGATCCCGACGCGCTGCTCGCCAGCAACGTCGTCGGAACGCGCCGCCTGTTCGACGCCGCCGCCCGCGCCGGCGTCGCCAAGGTCGTCTTCTCCTCCTCGCTCTACGCCTACGGCCGCCTGCACGCGCCGGCGATGGACGAGGGCGAGTGCCCGCAGCCGGCGACGCTGTACGGGATGTCGAAGCTGTTCGGGGAGCAGCTCCTGCGCCTGCACACCGCCGACGGCGGCATGCGCGGCGACGCGCTGCGGTTCTTCTTCGTCTACGGGCCGGGACAGTACGCCGGCATGGGATACAAATCGGTGATCGTCCGCTCGTTCGAGCGCCTGGCGCGCGGCGAGGCGCCGGTGGTGATCGGCGATGGCCGGCAGGCGCTCGACTACGTCTACGTGGATGACGTCGTCGAAGCGGTCCTGCGCGCCCTGCTGGCGCCCGGCGGCGGGCGGGTGCTCAACGTCGGCTCCGGCCGCGCCACCGCCGTCGGCGACCTGGTGGCGCGCATGTCCGCCATCGCCGCCGGCCCGCCGCCGCGTTCGGCGCCGCCCGACTGGACCCACGACACCCACCGCGTCGCCGCGATCGACCGCATCCGCGACGCCCTCGCGTGGCAGCCGACGGTCGCGCTCGACGACGGCCTGCGACGGACCTGGCAATGGATCAGGCAACAGCCGACGTGACGCCGACCCTGACGGTCATCGCCCCCTGCTACAACGAGGCGCGCAACCTGCCCGAGCTGGTGGCGCGGCTCGAGGGCGCGTTCGATCGCAAGGGGATCGACGGCGAGATCGTCCTCGTCGACGACGGCAGCACCGACGATTCGCGCGCGGTGCTCGCCGAGCTCGCGGCCGCCTCGCCGCGCCTGCGCGTCGTGCGCCACGAGCGCAACCGCGGCATCGCCGCCGCCTGGCGCAGCGGGCTCGACGCGGCGCGCGGCACGTTCGTCTGCCTCATCGACGCCGACCTGCAGAATCCGCCCGAGGACGTCCCCCGGCTGCTGCGCGAGATCCGCCTGTCGGGCGCCGACCTGGTGCAGGGCTGGCGCAGCAACATCGGCCGCCTCTTCGATCACCGCTGGGTGCTGAGCAAGGGCCTCAACGTCCTGCTCAACGGGCTGTTCGGCATGCGCGCCCGCGACAACAAGTCGGGCTTCGTCCTCGCCCGGCGCGAGGTCCTGGCGGACATCCTCACCCACCGCTACCGCTACCGCTACTACCAGTCCTTCATCACCGTGGCCGCGCACTCGAAGGGCTACACCGTCCGCGAGGTCGAGACCCTCTTCGATCGCCGCCGCGTCGGCCAGTCGTTCATCGCCGGCCTGCCGGTGCGGGTGGTGCTGTGGAGCCTGGTCGACCTCGCCAAGGCCTTCGCGGAGTTCCGCTGGTCGCCGAAACGCGATGGGACCGTGCACGACTTCCTGCGCGACCACGAGCCGACCCGCGCGTCGCCGCCGCTCACCGGCTGGCGCGCCTGGTCGCTGCGCGCCTACTTCGCGACCATGCCGCTGCACCACTGGATGATCACCCGGCAGGCGCGGCACTACTACGACGAGCTGCAGCGCTCGCAATGGCTGCGCCCCGCCGACGTGCGCGCCCTGCAGGAGCGCAAGCTGCGGCGGCTGATCGACCACGCCTACCGCCACGTCGCCTACTGGCGGGAGCGGATGGACGAGCGCGGCCTGACGCCGGACGACATCCGCCACCTCGAGGATCTCGGCAAGCTGCCCCTGCTGTCGAAGGACGTGGTGCGGACCCAGCTCTACTTCGACCTGCTCTCCGACAACCACGACAAGCGGCGCATCCAGCGCATCACCACCAGCGGCTCGACCGGCGAGCCGCTCACCATCTACGTCGACCAGCATCAGCTCGAGATCCGCTGGGCGGCCACCCAGCGCAGCATGGAATGGACCGGCTGGCGCTTCGGCGACCGCTCGGCGCGGCTCTGGCACCAGACGATCGGCATGAACCGCCTGCAGGTCGCCCGCGAGCGGGCCGACGCCTGGTGGAACCGGCGCCTGTTCATCCCCGCCTTCGAGATGAACGAGGCCGGGATCGCGCGCTCCATCGCCGCCCTGCGGCGCCACCGGCCGGCGCTGGTCGACGGCTACGCCGAGTCGTTCAACTTTCTCGCCTACCACGCGCGCCGCCACGGCCTCGACGGCATCCGGCCGCGCGGCATCATCTCGTCCGCCCAGGAGCTGCCGGCGCACAGCCGCGCCACGATCGAGAACGCCTTCGGCTGCCAGGTCTTCGACAAGTACGGCAGCCGCGAGTTCTCCGGCATCGCCTGGGAGTGCGAGCAGCACGACGGCCACCACGTGGTCGCCGAGAGTTTCATCGTCGAGATCCTCAGGGACGGCCGCCCGGCGCGCCCCGGCGAGCTGGGCGAGGTGGTGATCACCGACCTCAACAACCTGGTGATGCCGCTGATCCGCTACCGCATCGGCGATCTCGCCGTGGCGATGGATCCCGCGGTGCCGTGCGCCTGCGGCCGCGGCCTGCCGCGCATCGGCCGCATCGAGGGCCGGGTGCAGGCGGTGATCGTCGCCGACAACGGCGCCTACATCCCGGGCACCTTCTTCAGCCACCTGTTCAAGGACTACGACCACGTCGTCCGCCAGTACCAGGTGGTGCAGGAGCGGCGCGGCGCCATCCGGCTGCGCATCGTTCGCGGCACGCGCTTCTCGGACGAGCAGTTCGACGAGATCCTGGCGTTGATGCGCCGCTACCTCGGCGCCGCCATGCAGATCGACGTCGAATTCACCCCGCGCATCGACATGGTCCGCACCGGCAAGCACCGCAGCATCGTGTCGTCGATCGATCTCGACCTGCAGGCGGGCGAGGTCGAGGTGCTGCGGGCCCCCTGAGCGCGCGATGGCCTCGTCCGAGGACGCGCAGCGGGCGCAGTACAACGCCCAGATCGACGAGTACGACGCGCACTACGACGACCCGTGGAGCCGCGAATTCCGCGAGCGCTTCGTCCACGCGCCGCTGTTCGACGGCCTCGACCTGCGCGGCCGCCGCGTGCTCGACGCCATGAGCGGCAGCGGCCTCGGCATTCCGGCGCTGCTGGCGCGCGGCGCGCGGGTCACCGGCCTCGACGTGTCGGACGCCGCCATCGCCGCCATGCGCCGGCGCTGGCCGGAGATCGAGGCGGTGTGCGCCTCGATCACCCGCTCCGGGCTGCCGAGCGCGCACTTCGACGCCGCGGTGGTGGTGGGCGGCCTGCACCACCTCCACCCGCACGTCGAGGAGGCGGTCGCCGAGATCCACCGCATCCTCGTCCCGGGCGGCACCTTCGCCTTCATGGAGCCCCACACCGGGTCGCTGCCCGACGTGCTGCGCCGCATCTGGTATCGCTACGACCGGCTGTTCGTCGACAACGAGGCGGCGGTCGACATCGCCGGCCTGCGCCAGCGCTTCGCTGGTCGCTTCACGGTGGTCCGCGAGCACTACGGCGGCGGCCCGGCCTTCCTGCTGGTCTTCAACTCGATGGTCTTCCGCATCCCGCTCGCCGCCAAGCCCTGGTACAGCCCCGCGATGCTCCGCCTCGAGGACTGGCTGACCCGGCGCATGTCGGCGCGCACCGCCTGCTTCGTGGTCTGCCAGTGGCGCAAGGACCAGCCGTGAGGCGCCAGCGGGCGCGAATCCCGCGCATCCGCCGCGGCGCGCCGGCGGGCGAGGTCGGTCGGTCGGAATCGCCCCGGCGTCGACGCGACGACGGCGACCGCGCGGACTACGCGCCGTAGCGGAAGTGCTGCGAGCGCTCGTCGGCGAGCCACTGCTGCAACGTCGGCGCCTTCTGGTCCTTCTCCGAGACGATCGGCGGGATGTTCGGCCAGGCGATGGCGAGCGCCGGATCGTTCCACAGGATGCCGCCCTCGCCGGCGCCGTGCGGCGCCGAGCACTCGTAGAGGACGATGGCGTCGTCGGTCAGCGCCACCGTGCCGTGGGCGAAACCGGGCGGCACCCAGATGATGCGGTGGTTCTGATCGTTGAGCTCGACCGCGGTGTGATCGCCGAGGGTCGGCGACCCGTGCCGCACGTCCACCACCACGTCGATGATGGCGCCGTGGATGCAGCGCACGAACTTGCCCATCGGCGGCGCCCACTGGAAGTGCAGGCCGCGGATGACGCCCTTCTTCGAGTGCGTCTGGATGGCCTGCCTGAAGTCGGTCGGAATGCCGAGGGCCTTCAGATCCTGCTCGACCCACGACTGCAGCAGGAAGCCGCGGTCGTCGACGAAGAACTTGGCGGTGATCACCTGGATGCCCGGCAGTTGCGCTGGCTCGCGATACATCGAATCCCCCCGGAAGTTGGCCGTGCAGTGGTCTATCCCTCGCGGCGCCGTTTTGGAACCGCCCCAGCGCCGCGATCTCGCCTCGATCCGACGAAACACCTTCACCACGGAGGCACGGAGACACGGAGTAACCTGGACAAGAGAGGGTTCGGGGGCGAGATCCCCAACGCCATCAGCAATGGCCATAGGGATCGCACCCACCCGCCATCCCGACGCGGTACCCTCCGTGTCTCCGTGCCTCCGTGGTGAAGTTGTCTTATCGCCTCGTGGCTCGTTCTAGCGCGGCCGCTCGGCGACCAGCAGCATCTGCTTGCCGGTCAGCCACTGCAGCGGCGGGCAGCGCAGGTAGAGGCGCAGCAGCAGCGGAGCGGCGACGCGAATGCCCTTGGTGCTGTATGGCAGGAAGCGCGGCCGCAGCTCGCGGACGGCGAAGCCGGCGAGCTCGACCGCCTCGCGCAGCGAGCGGTCGCTGAGCGCCAGGCGGTGGTCGAGGAAGTCCCAGTACTCGCGGTAGGCGAAGCGGATGTTGGGCTGGATGACGACCAGCCGGCCCCCCGGGCGCAGGGCGTCGCGCACGGCGCGCAGGGTCGCCAGCAGCGCCTCGGGGTTCGGCAGGTGTTCGAACAGGTTGCTGGCGAAGACGACGTCGAGCGGCCCGGGCAGCCAGCCGAGGGCGTCCACCGGACCGCAGTGCGTCTGCACGTCGGCGGCGGCGTGCTCGGCGAGCGCCGGGTTGGTGTCGACGGCGAACTTGCGGCCGCAGCGGATGTGGTTGATGAGCTCGCAGCTCCCGGCGCCGAGATCGAGCACGGCGGCGTCGGGCGCCACGTAGCGCTGCAGGACGTCCTGGCAGAGCACCGCCCACAGGCGCGCCTTGGCGGCGCGCTCCGCGGGATCAAAGCGCTGCGCGTAGAGCGCCTGCTCGTCCACCGCGCCCTCCCCGCAGCGCCAGGCCGTACCAGCGCAGGTAGCGCCGCAGCCAGCGCAGCAGCTTGAAGTTCGACGCGCCGGCGGTGCGATCCTTCCAGACGGTCGGGATCTCGGTGATGCGGAAGCCGGCGAGGTACGCCTTGACCGTGATCTCGAGGGCGATGTCGAAGCCCTCGCTCGATTCGAGCCGCAACTGCTCGAGCATGGCGCGCCGATAGGTCTTGAAGTTGCTCGTCGGATCGCGGGTCGGCAGCCCGGTCAGGGCGTGCAGGCTGAGGCCGGCCAGGCGCGACAGGGTGCGCTTGAGCAGCGGCCCGCCCTCCTGGACGCCGCCCGGCATGTAGCGGGAGGCGGCCACCAGGTCGTAGCCCTGCTCGATCAGCGCCAGCATGCGGCCGATGTCCTCGGGCACGTCCGAGGCGTCCGCCATGGTGACGCAGACGGTCTCGCCGCGCGCCGCCGCGAAGCCGGCGCGCAGCGCCCAGGCCGGGCCGCGGCCGAGCGTGTTGTGCACCGCCCGCACCTGCGGGAAGCGGGCCTGGACGTCGGCGATCACCGGCAGGGTCGGATCGTCCGCCTCGTCGTGCACGACCAGGATCTCGTGCGGGCGCGGCGCCGTCGCCGCGACGGTCTCCATCGTCGCGCGCGCGCCCTCGCCCTCGCGATAGACCGGTATGACGATGGAAAGGCGCAGCGGCGCCGAACCGGTGGACGCGGAGAGATCGGCGGGCGGCATGCGCGGTCCGTCAGCGCGGCCCGGGGCTCACAGCGCGAAGACGACGCGGTCGGTGCCGAGCACGTTCCAGACGTCGACGATCACCGCGCCCGGGGCGCAGCGGGCCCGCAGCGCCGCCGGGGTCAGGCGGCGGAACGCGTCGTGGTTCATCGCCAGGAAGACGAACTGGGCGCCGGCCAGCGCCTCGTCGAGCGGCGCCGAGGCGATCAGCGGATCGTGCAGGGCGACGTCGCAGCCCTCGGCGAGCAGCAGCTTGCGCAACTTGTAGGACAGCGAGTTGCGCGGGTCGTCGATCTCCTTCTTGAAGGACAGGCCGAGGATCGCCGCCCGCGCGCCCTCGAGCGGGGCCAGGGCGCGCGCCTGCTCGATGAGGTAGGCCGGCGTGGTTTCGTGGATCTTCCAGGCGCTGGCGATGAGCTCGTTGTAGGGAATCCTGCCGGTGAGGAAGAAGCCGTCCTTGTACAGGCACGGGCCGCCGGTGAGGCCCGGCGACTTGATGCCGCCGCGCTTGTAGCCGCGGTTGACGGCGTTGAGGATCGGGTAGATCTCGCGCCGGTGCTGGGCGGCGATCATCATGAACTCGTTGCCGATCGCGAAGTCGATGTAGCGGTACATGTTGCAGAACAGCTTCGCCAGCTCGGCGCTGCGGGCGTCGAGCTGGTGGATGGTCGGCGTCACCAGGCGGAAGAAGCGCGCCGCCCGTTCGCTGCTCGCCGCGTCGACGCCGCCGACGATCTGCGGCACCTCGGGGAGCTCGGCGAAGGAGTGGCCCTCGGCGATGCGCTCGGGACAGAAGGCCAGGAACAGGTCCGAGCCGATGCGCGGGCCGCCGAGGCGCTCGATCAGTCGCCCGAGCTGCTCGGTGGCGCCCGGCGCGACGGTGCTGCGCAGCACCAGGAGCTGGCCGGGGCGCAGGTGCGGCAGGGCGGCGCGCAGCAGGTTCTCGATCGGCAGGAAGACGGGATTGTTGAAGTCGTCGACCGGCGTGCCGAGGGTGATGACGATGGTCTCGGCCTCGCGGATCGCCGCCAGGTCGTCGCCGGGATGGAACCGCGTGCCGAGCGTCGCCGCCAGCGCCTCCGGCCCGCCGGTCTCGCGGAACGGCATGCGGCCGGCGCGCAGCGCCGCGACCGTCGCCGGATTCGACTCGATGCCGTGGACCGTGCAGCCGCGCTGGGCGAGGAAGAGCGCGAACGGCAGGCCGACGCGGCCGAGCCCGATGACGGCGACCGACTCGCTCATGCGCCGGCGCGCGCGGCGGCGGCGGCGAGGACCTCGCGGAGTCCCTCCTCGAGCGTCACGCGCGGCGTCCAGCCGAGCACGCGCTCGGCCTTGCTGTTGTCGGGAACGCGGCGGCGGATGTCGGAGGGGAACCCGGGCACGTACGTCGCCTGGAACGGCCGCCCGTCGCCACACAGCGCATAAAGCCGCTTCGCGAGGTCGAGCATGGTGATCTCCTCGGCGTTGCCGAGGTTGAAGTCCTGGTTGACCGCCGCCTCGCTCTCCATCGCCATGATCAACCCGCGGGCGATGTCCGAGACGTGGGTGAAGCAGCGCGTCTGGGTGCCGTCGCCGAGGAGCTCGAGCGGGTACTGGCCGGAACGGATCTTCTTCACCAGGTCGGGAATGACGTGCGCGTCGCCGACGTTCTCGCCGGCTTCCTCTTCCGGCCCGATGGCGTTGAACGGCCGGATGATGGTGTAGTCGAGCCCGTGCTGCTCGTGGAAGGCGCGGCAGTACCACTCGCCGATCAGCTTGCTGAAGCCGTAGGCGGTGAACGGCGGCGGCAGCGAGAGCAGCTCGTCCTCGCGGCTCGGGAAGCGGGTGGCCGACTCGAACACCATCGACGACGAGACGAAGATCATGCGCTCGATCTTCTCGGCGGCCGCGGCCTCGAAGGTCGAGGAATAGATCTGGTTGTTCTCGCTCAGGATCGTGGCCGGCAGGCGATGGAAATAGCCGATGCCGCCGATGCGGGCCGCCAGGTTGACGCAGACCCGCACGCCGCGCATCGCGGCGCGCGCCGCCTCGGGCGAGGCCAGGTCGGCGCGCACGAATTCGGCCCCGGCGATCGGCTTCGCCGACGGCTTGCTGAGGTTGTCGGCGATGCGCACCGCGTGGCCCTTGGCCAGCAGTTGCCGCACCACCTCGCTGCCGATGAATCCGCAACCACCCGTGACGAGAATCATAGACGGCGGACAGTAATCGCCGCGTCGCGGCAGGGTCAAGCGGGTGCGCGCGACGCTGTCGCTGCTCAGTGATTCTGTCCGCCCTCAACTGCTCAGTGATTCCGTCCCCCCGGGGTTCATCGTGGTGGTGACGGGATCATGTCGGTGGGGGAAACGGAAGGAGCCCGCAGGGCGACTGGAGTTTTCCCCACCGAGGCGGCGCTCGGCGGCCGCCGCCGCCGGCGCTTGAGCGTGCGGAGGGCGCCGGGCGAGGTGGCGGCGGCCGTGGCGATCACCGTGTCGCCGCCGTAGACGCGCCAGCTGCCGTCGAGGAGCTGGCGCACCTCGACGCGCGTCCCCGCATAGCTGCGCTTGCGCGGGCCGGGCGGGATGTCGAGGACCAGGCCGCCGATCCGCACGGTGTTGTCGTTCAGCACGGTCGCCTCGTACTGGAAGCTGCAGATCCGGCTCAGATCGGTCCCCCGTCGCACCGGCCGCCACGCCGGGGTGGCCTCGGCCGGGGGAATGGCAAACCGCTGGTTGTGCTCCGCCCGAAAGGCCTCCAGCACGGCATTGGCCTCCTCCACGGTCGTGGCCCCCACCAACCGGAGCTCGGAGACCAACCGATCCTGCAGCGTGCCCCACAGCCGCTCCACTCGGCCCTTCGCCTGCGGCGACAGCGCGTAGATCACCTCAATCTCCAAGGCCGCGAGCGCCCGGCCCACCTGCGTCGGGTCTTGGACCCCGCGTAACTCCTCTTCCAGCGTCCAGTGCGCGTCGTTGCGCTTCAGGCTCCCGTGCCGATCCATGTAGGCGCTGTACGGAAGTCCTTTCGCCTCCGCGATCGCTCGCAGCACCCGCAGGTACCCTGCCGCGCACTCCTGCTCCACGAACGACGCCCCAGGCAGCAGCTCGCCGGTCGCGTCATCGATCGCTCCCATCAGGCACAGCATCGGCCCGCGCCCCTCGAGCCACTCGTGTCGGCTGCCGTCCCAGAGGATCATCAACCCCGCCTGCGGTTTGCGGTCTCTGCGCCGGCGGTGTTTCGGGGCGCGCCGCCGGCGCGGCGGCCCGATGCCCGCCGCGCGCAGCAGCCGCTGCACGCTGGCCCGAGAGACCTTGACCCCTTCCACGTCCCCCAGCTTCTCGGTGAAGTGCTGGTCGTTGAACCCGTCGTACTTCTTGCGCCGCAGCTCCAGGATCTGCTCCCGCACCGCTTCCCCCAAGCGGTGCTTCGGCGCCCGCCCCGTGTTCCCGTGCTGCACTCCTTTCGCCCCACGCCGCCCCACCGCCCGCCGCAGCCGTCGCACCTGCCGCTTCGACAGTCCCAGCACCTCCGCCGCTTCTCCCACCGTCAGCGCCCCTCGCTCGATCCGCTCCACGGCGTCCAGCCGCTTCCATTGCCGCTTGCTCATCCTCTCCATCCCTCCTTCTTTGCCGCGGAGGGGCGGACATTTTCACTGAGCAGTTAGGCGGACAAAATCACTGAGCTTCAACAGCGGGTGCGCGCGACGCGATCGGTGACGCGGCCGGCCGCCGCGCCGAGGCGAGGATGCAGGCCAGGCCGACGGCGTAGGCCAGCACGCCGGTGGCCATCGCGGCGCCGAAGCCGAAGCGGCTGCCGATGTAGGTGGCGAGCACCGAGGCGACCACCGACAGCGCCGCGTTCAGGCCCCACGCCCAGGCCACCAGGCCGTCGCTGACCGCCGTCAGGCGGCCGATGCCGAGCGGATAGGCCATGCCCAGCACCAGCCCGAGCGGCGCCAGGAAGAGCACCGTGAGCGCGATCTTGGCGACGATGCCGAGCCCCATCAGCGGCTCGACCACCCGCGGCACGCCCCAGACGTACAGCGCGCCGACGGCGATGATCGCCACCAGCACCGTCGGCAGGCGGTCGCTGCCGAGGCGCCCGCTCGCCAGGCTGCCGAGGCCGGAGAACAGCAGCAGGGCGAAGAGGATCACCGCCAGCGCGTACACCGGGTAGCCGAGGAAGAGGATGAAGCGCTGCATGAGCGGGATCTCGAGCATCATGAAGCCGTAGCCGAGGCAGGCGAAGTAGAGCAGCAGCGGCGCCACCCGCGCGACCGGCGCGCCGCGCACCGCGCCGCGCGCCAGCAGCAGCAGCGGCCCGAGGAAGAACACCGCGGCGAGGGTCGAGACCACGCCGATCAGCAGGTACATCAGGAACTGCGCGTCGTTCCACTGGCGGAGGATCTGGAACGGATCCTCCTGCGGCCCCGGGATCTCCGCCAGGGGGCCGCGCAGGAAGTGGAAGAAGAAGGGCCGGTCGTCGGTCGGCGGATCGAGGATGAACGGGTAGAAGGCGAGGAAGGTGGGGAGGTCGCTGGTGGTGACGACCTGGCGCAGGTCGGGGTGCGACTGGTCGTCCTCCGGCATGTAGCGGACGGTGAACCCGTTGCGCTGCGCCAGCGCCTCGATGGCGGCCAGCTCGGCGAGGGTGAACGGCGAGCGCTTGACCAGCATGGTCGCGTTGATGCTCTGGCTCAGCACCACGACGTGCGCGGCGAAGTCGGTGACCCCCTCCGCCGCCCAGGCCTCGCGCGCCATCGCCAGCAGGCGCAGCATCTCCAGCGGGTACTTGGGCGCGAAATAGCGGCTGACGGTGAGCACGCCGTCGGGCGTCAGGTGGCGGAAGTACTCGCGGAACGCCTCGACGGTGTAGAGGTAGTTCTCGCTGAACACGACGCCGCCGGCGGCGTTGAGCGAGAAGGTGTCGATCAGGCTGAGCTGGATGACGTCGAAGCGCTGGTCGACCTTGGCCAGGCGGCTGCGCGCCTCGTCCTCGACCACCGTCGCGCCGATGCGGGAATAGGGCCGTCCCGAGTAGTCGCCGTAGCGTTCGTCGACGACGTGGCGCATCAGCGGGTTGAGCTCGAGACCGAGGATGCTGCGCTGGCCGAAGGCGCGCGCCGCCAACAGATCGCGGCCGCCGCCGGTGCCGATGACCAGCACGTCGGCGTCGGGCTTGATGTGGTGGGCGAGGTAGAGGACCGAGTCGCGCAGGAACTGGATCGAGGCCGGGTCGCCGTCGTAGCGCATCATCGGCGTCCAGGCGGTGCCGTCGATGTCGATCATCAGCGACGGCGGGAAGCCGCCCGGCGGCGCCTTCGACAGGCCGAGGGGCTGTCCGGCATCGTTGGCGTAGTCGAAGGCGCTGATGCGCGAGAACGCGTTCCACACCTCGTAGTCGCTGTACACCGAGGCCCACGACTTGACGTAGCGCATGGTGAAGGCGTCGCTGGACGCCGCCAGCCCGGCGAGCGCCGCCACCAACAGCGCGGCGAGCGCCGGCGCGACGCGCCCGGCGCCGATGCGGGCGGCATAGAGCAGCGCCGTCGCCACCGCGACCACTGCCACCGCCAGCGCCAGCAGCGGCGCCGGCAGCAGTTGCAGCCCGAGCACCACCGCCAGGCTGCCGGCGCTGGCGCCGAGCAGGTCGGCGGCGTACAGCGGCCCGATGCGCGCCGCGCCGTGGGTCATCAGCAGGCTGATGCCGAGGCCGCCGCAGAAGAAGGGCACGGCGAGCACGGTGTAGGCGAGGCCGAGGGTGGCGAAGCCGGCCCAGGAGATCTCCTGCACGACGTGGATGTGGAGGAACGCCAGCATGGCCAGGGCCGCGGTGCAGCCGAAGGTCCACAGGGTGACGACCAGGTGGCGGTCGAGGCGCTCGGCGCGGAACAGGCCGGGCGCCAGGTAGACGGCCAGGGCGCCGAGGCCGATGCCGAACATCGCCAGCGACACGGCGACGAAGGCGTAGTGGCTGAGCAGCGCCACCGACAGCACCCGGGCGACGGTGATCTCCAGCGCCAGGACCGTCAGGCTGAGGACGAATATGGCGGCGTAGTGACGAGCGGCGGGCATGAGCAGGATGTCCGCGCACCCTATCAGAAGCGATGATGATCGAGCGACCCTCCGCTCACCCGGCGGCCGCCGCTGAGCATTCGCGCGGCATCGGCGCCGGAACCGGGGCATCGACCAGCAGGCGCGGCGGGCGACATCGTGCCCCTCGCCGTCGCGATGGCATAACCCATCTCCGTCTGGTAGCCCCTGAGATTCAGGCTCCTCCCCATTCCGTGATGTCGATCGTTCGCGCCCTTCGCGCCCTCGCCCTGCTGGCGCTGCTGCTCCCCGCGGGCTGCAGCCGGACCCCGGCGACGCCGCCCAACATCGTCCTGGTGCTCATCGACACCCTGCGTCCCGACCGGCTCGGCGTCTACGGCAACACGCGCGGCCTGTCGCCCTTCCTCGACGAGCTGGCCGCGCGCTCGACCGTCTTCGACAACGCCTACGCGCAGAGCTCGTGGACCAGCGCCTCGGTCGCCTCGCTGTTCACCTCGCGCTACCAGTCGCAAACCGGCGTCACCTCCTTCTCGTCCGTGCTGCCGGCCGAGGAGGACACGCTGGCGGAGGCGCTGCGCGCCGGTGGCTACGACAGCGGCGCCTTCGTCGCCAACTTCCTGCTGCGCGCCAACCTCGGCTACGATCAGGGCTTCGCCACTTTCGACAACTACGCCCGCATCGATCCGACGACGCCCGGCCAGATCGAAAAGGCGAGCGCCGACCGCATCAACCGCGAGGCGCTCGCCTGGCTCGATCACCGGCCGATCCAGGCGCCGCGCTTCCTCTACCTGCACTACATGGAGCCGCACGTCCCCTTCGCGCCGCGGCCGGAGGCGCTGGCCACGGTGATGGGCGACCAACCGCTGCCCGACGCCGCGGCCGTCAACCAAGCCTTCAGGATCTGGACCCTGGTGGACTTCAGCAAAGACCCGGCGCTGATGCAGGCCACCAAGGATCTCTACGACGCCGAGGTGCTGAGCATCGACATGGCCCTGCGCGAGCTCTTCACCGAGCTCGGCCGGCGCGGCGTGCTCGACGATGCGATCGTCGTCGTCATGGCCGACCACGGCGAGGAGTTCCTCGAGCACGGCCTGATCGGCCACGACAAGACGCTGTACGAGGAAGTCATCCGCGTGCCGCTGATCATCCACCTGCCCGGCCAGCGCGCGCGCTACGACGTGCGCCGCAACGTCTCGCTCGTCGACGTCGCGCCGACCCTGCTCGACCTCGCCGGCATCGCCCGCCCCGCCGCCTACGAGGGGCGCTCGTTGGCGCCGCTGCTGCGCCGCGGCCGCGATGGCGCCTGGTCGCTGGCGGGGCTGCGCAACTGGTTCGCCGCGCGCACCGCCGGCGAGCCGCCGGTGGTGAGCGAGCTGATCAAGGTCGCCAACGCCACCCGCTACTCGCCGCACGAGCGGGCCGTGATCATCGGCAGCGACAAGATGATCGCCGGGGTCGACGGCCAACGCGAGTTCTACGAGCTCGCCAGCGACCCCGCGGAACGGCACGGCGACGCGGTCGCCGCCCCCGTCCGCGCGGCGCTCGAGCGCGTCACCGAGCCGCTGCAGGCCGCGGCGGCGCACGGCGGCGACGGCACGGGCGGCGCCGCCGTCATCGACGAGGACACCAAGGAGCGCATGCGCGCGCTGGGCTATACGCACTGATCGGCTTCCGGCCCGCCGGGCGGCGCGGGTCGCGGGCGCCGGGCGGCGCCGATCCTGCAATCGGCTGTGGCACTCGGCCCGCATCTGTGGTTTGGCACATCGTTCGAGGGGGATCGCCGGCGTGAGCTTCAAGCAGTATCTGGTCGAGGAGGTCACCAAGGGTCTCGACGAGACCTACAAGGTGGATGCGGCCTGGGCCAAGGACTACCCGGGCAAGCGGTACTTCGACGTCCACCTGTCGACCATCCGCGACCACGAGATGGCGACGCCGACCTTCCGCCAGTACCTCGGCCAGGGCGGTCTGAAGATCCTCGAGTCGGGATGCGGCAGCGGCCGCTGGATGGCGTTCTTCGAATCGCTCGGCAACCGCGCCTACGGGGTCGACGACGCCTGGGGGCCGCTGCGCCTGGCCCACGAGCACGATCCGGACATGAACCTGGTGCGCGGCACGGTGCTGCAGACGCCCTACGCCGACGACACCTTCGACGCCTGCTTCTCCTCGTACGTCGCCGAGCACTTCGAGGAGGGGCCGGAGGCGCTGTTCCGCGAGATCCACCGCGTGCTCAAGCCCGGCGGCCTGTTCTTCGTCGTCGTGCCGTTCAACAACGCCTTCCGCCGCTTCGTCGTGAATCCGCTGCTGATGGCGCTGTGGCAGGTGTGGAAGTGGCGCGGCCGCGGCCTCGGCTTCACCGAGTTCCGCTACACGCGGGCCGAGATGGAGGGCTTCCTGCGGCGCACCGACTTTGAGGTGCTCGAGGTCAAGCCCGACGACTTCTTCGCCCCCTGGCAGAAGGGGCTGTTCTGCGACGCCTGCGACCTCGGCTGCTTCTTCCGCTACGAGCCCAAGCCGCCGTACGAGTTCGGCCCCATCGGCCGCGCCGTCGCGGCGGCGATCCGCGGCCTCGGTCCGTGGGCCGCCGCCGGCGGCATCTTCTTCGTCACCCGCGCCCGCAAGTAAGCGCGTCGGCCGCCGCATGGCCTCGGCCCGTTCCCGCTGGCTCACCGTTCCGCTCGCCCTCGTCGCCGTCGCGGCCGCGCTCGAGCTGGCGGCGCGCGGGCTGGTCGCGGCCTGGCCGACCCTGCTGCCGGAGCCGCCACGGGTCTCCCTGGGGCGCAACCTCGACAGCACGGGGCTGCCCGACCTGCTGCGCCCCGACCACGATCTGCTGTTCGCGCTCGCCCCCGACGCCAACGCCGAGCTGCCGCGCAGCAACGCCTTCGACCTGGGCATCCCGCGCTTCCGCGTCCACACCAACGCCAGCGGCTATCGCACCCCGCCCTTCGCCGCCGCCAAGGCCCCCGGCGTGACGCGCATCGTCGTGCTCGGCGACGCGGTGAGCTTCGGCGCCTATGTCGACGACGAGCAGGCGTACCCGCGGCAACTGGCGGCGCGCCTGGAGGAGGCGGCGCCGGGAACGTACGAGGTGATCAATCTCGCCGTCCCCGGGTACACCAGCCGTCAGGGCCTCGAGCTGCTGCGCCGCCAGGCGCTGGCGCTGCGGCCCGACCTGGTGGTGTTCGCGTTCGGATCCGCCGACCGCCTGCTCCGCGCCGCCGAGTCGGACGACGCCCGCATGCAGCGCGCGGCGGACGGTCCGCCGCCGTGGGTCGACGCGCTCGTCAACGGCTCGACGGCGGTGCGCCTGTTCATCGCCCTGGTCGGCCAGGAGCCGTTGCCGACCCCGAAGGCCGACCTCGTCCAGCGCGCCTCCCTCGACGATCTCACCCTGGCGATCGTCGCGGCGCAGCAGGCCGTGGAGTCCGCCGGCGGCCGCCTGCTGGTGCTCAACGCCGACTTCGCCGCCACCGACGCGCTGGACGGCATCCGCCGCGGCGTCCGACAGAGCGGCGCCGACTATCTCGACGCCGTCGGCGCCGTGCGCGCCGTCGCCCGGCAGCGCGCCACCGACGTCGCGGTGCAGCACCAGTTGCCGGCGCCGCCGCCGCAGCCCGGCCAGGTGGCGTTCCGGGTCGAAGCGCCGGCGCACTTCGAGATCTGGCTCGAAATCGTCCGCGGCGGCGAGAGCACGCTGGTGCCGATGCGCGACGACGGCAGCGGCGGCGATCAGGTCGCGCACGACGACGTCTTCACCGCCCTGGTCCCCGGTCGCCTCGGCGAGCGCTTCGCCTACACCTATCGCGGCGCCTCGGTGCTCGGCCCGGTGCGCGAGTTCACGCGCGGCACGCAGCGCAATCCGACCCTGCGCGTCGCGCCGGCGACCAACGGCGTCGACCGCTTCGGCGTCGTGCCGCTGATGGCCGACTCCAACCTGCCCGACGCCGAGGGCCACGCCCTGATCGCGCAGGCGCTCGCCGCCCACATCCTGACCCCGCCCGCGCCGGTGGTCCCGGCGCCCCTGGTCATCCCCGCCGTCCCGACGACACCCGCCCCGGACGCCCCCCCCGCCGCGCCCTGAGCCGCCGGCCGCCGCCAGCCCGGATCATTCATGAGCTCGCTCCTGCGCGCACCGAGGGCACGCCATCGCTGGCCGCGCCCGCTCCGTACCTCCGCGACGGACTGTCGAGTCCGTCTGCGTCGGTCGTCGTTGCGCTTGGCCAGACCTGCCGCACCCTCGGCGCGCTCGCGACGCGAGCTGGTGAATCATCCGAGCCAGCCTTGACGTGACGAAAACATTTCACCACGGAGGCACGGAGACACGGAGTCACCTGGACAAGAGAGGGTTCGGAGGCGAGATCCGCAACGCCATCAGCAATGGCCATGGGGATCGCGCCCACCCGCCATTCCCACGCTGCACCCTCCGTGGCTCCGTGTCTCCGTGGTGAAGTTGTTTTGTCGTATCGAGACTAGCCGATGCTCTTCCTCAGCAACTGGTTCTGGGGCTTCAGCGCCCTGGTCGTGCCGCTGTACCTGATCGTTCCGCGGTCGCTGAAGCCGGCCTGGGTGCTGCTGGCGAGCCTGATCTTCCAGTACCACTTCGCCGGTCCGGCCGGCATGCTGCCGATCGTCGCCCTGGCGCTGTTCACCTACCTGGTGGGACTGGCGCCGAGCGCCCGCGCCGTGACCGCGTTCAGCATGGTGGTCCTGGTGGGCGCGCTGGTGCTCTACAAGTACGCCGACTTTCTGTTCGAGAGCGTCCGCCTCCCCCTGAACGCCCTCGGCCTGGTGTCGGCCACCTGGATGACCGATTGGCGCTCGCCGGCCATCCCCCTCGGCGTCTCGTTCTTCACCTTCGAGTTCGTCCACTACCTGTACGAGGTGCGGGTGCGCGGCCACCAACCGGTGCGCAACCCGATGCACTTCGCCATCTTCGCCGTCTTCTTCCCGACCCTCGCCGCGGGCCCGATCAAGCGCTTTCCCGACTTCGTGCCGCAGCTCGAGCAGCTCGACAACCCGGACGCCGAGCAGTGGCTGGCCGGCGCGCGCCGCATCCTGCTCGGCCTGTTCAAGAAGGTCTGCATCGCCGACCTGCTGGTCGAGCTGATCACGCCGCTGGAGAAGGTGCCGCACCCGAGCGCCGCCATCGTCCTGGCGCTCGCGGTGCTGCAGGGCTGGCGCATCTACTACGACTTCGCCGGCTACACCGACATGGCGATCGGCCTCGGCCAGACCATCGGGCTGCGGGTGCCGGAGAACTTCGACCGCCCCTACTTCTCCACCAGCCTGCGCGAATTCTGGCGCCGCTGGCACATGAGCCTGAGCACCTGGATCCGCGACTACGTCTACATCCCGCTCGGCGGCAACCGCGTCCGCCGCGGCGTCAATCTGCTGCTCGCCATGGTGATCTGCGGCCTGTGGCACGGCGCGGCCTGGAATTTCGCGCTCTGGGGACTGTGGCACGGCGGCGGCCTCGCCCTCGAAGCGGCGGCGCGCCTGCGCCGGCCGCGGCTCTTCGAGGGTTCGCGCGGCGAGCGCGCCCTCGGCTGGCTGGTCACCTACACCTGGGTGTCCCTCGGCTGGCTGCTCTTCTTCTACCCGGTCGAGCGCCTGCCCGGCATGGCGGCGGCGCTGGTGGGCCTGGGCTGAGCGCGTGCGGGCTTTCCATTGCGGCGCGGCTGTGGCTTGCTGGCGAGGTGTGGACCTCGCTCCGGATCGCCGGCCGCATCCTCCTCGACGCGCTCATGCTGATGGCCGTCCTGTCGCTGTGGAACAACAGCGCGCCGCCCTTCATCTACGTCGCCTTCTGATCGCCGCCGCCCTGCTCCTGGCGGCGGCCGCGGCGCCGGCGCGGGCGATGCCGACGTGGTGCCTGCCGCCGGTCTTCGAGGGCGGCCAGCGCCTGCACTCCTCGCCGGCGCCGCGCGTCAACTGGCTGCCCCTGGCGCTGCGCCAGCACCAGCTCTGCTGGCACGCCGCCCTGCGGCCGGACGAGATGCGGGTCATCGTCCTGGGGAGCAGCGCCGTGTTCGGGCTCGGCATCTGGGCCTCCGAGACCTTCAGCGCCCTGCTCACCGCCGATCTGGCCGCCGCCGGCGTCGACGCGGCGGTCTTCAACCTCGCCTGGGTGAACCCCTATCAACTGCGCGACGCCATCATCCTGCGCGAAGCGATGGCCTTTCACCCGGATGCCATCATCTACCCGCTGACGCTGGCGGAGTTCGTCCACGTCGCGCCCAACCTCTACGGGCCGCCGTACGCCTTCTTCGCCAGCAATCGCAACGTCGTGCGCGAGATGCTCGCCGACCCGCCGCGCGGCCTCGAGGAGCCGGTCCAGCGCTACGCCGCCTTCCCCGCCCGCGCCGACGCGCGCGCGCCGCTGCTCGAACGCCTGCGCGATCTCGGCAGCCTGACGCGCGCCGCCGCCGGCGAGCTCGGCGCCGTTCTGCCCACGGCGCTCGGCGCGCCGCCCGGGGTGCCGCCGGGCAGCAATCGCAAACCGGCGGCTCCCTACGACTGCGAAGAGGTCATGGCCAAGCAGTTGCGGCACTTCGCCGACTGGCAGAGCTGGAACATCCTGGCGGAGCTCGAAGCGCTGCACCGGGAGACCGGCGTCGAGGTGATGGTGGTCTACTGGCCGCTCGCCGCCAATCCCTCCGGCCAGTGTTTCAGCGCCCGCTTCACCTACCAGGACATGGCGGACTTCGGCGCCTGGATCGGTCCCGAGGCGAGCCGGCGCGGGCTCGCGTTCGTCGATCTCCACGACCAACTGGCGGACGACGATTTCTTCGACAGCGTGCACGTCACCGCCGCCGGCCACCGCAAGGTCGCCGAGCGCCTGCGGGCGCCGCTCGACGCCATGCTCGAGCGGGTCCGCGCCCGCCGCGCCGCCGCCGCGTCTCAGTCGCCGCCGTAGCCGAGGGCGCGCAGCTTCTCGCGCGTCGCCGCGTCGAGCTCGACCGGCGCCGACGCCGGGCTGGCGCGCTCGGCGAGGCGGGCGACGAGCCGGTCGAGGTCGCCCAGCATGGCCTCGCGCTCGTCGGCCAGCGCCGGCGGGTCGGGCTGGCGCTCGCCGGGATCGGTGGCGAGGTCGAAGACCTGCGGGGCGATGAACGGGTTCGGCGAGCGCAGCAGCTTGTGGTCGCCGCGCAGCAGCGCCTGCTGGTGCTTGCGCATCGCCTTGCGCGGGCCCATCGCCTCGAGCTCGGCGACCAGCTCCACCGGCGGCGCCGCCGCGCCGCGCATCAGCGGCACCAGCGAGCGCCCCTCGAACGCCGGCGGCGCCGGCACCCCGACCAGCTCGAGCAGCGTCGGCGCGACGTCGACCAGCGACACCGGCTGGCGCACCACCGCCGGCGCCAGCCCGGGCGCGAGAACGATCAACGGCACCCGCACCTGCTCCTCGAAGAGCGTGAAGCCGTGCGACAGCGCGCCGCGCTCGCCGAATTCCTCGCCGTGGTCGGCGGTGATGACCACCACCGCGTTCGCGAGGAGGCCGCGACGCTCGAGATCGGCGAACAGCAGCCGCACCTCCTCGTCGGCGGCCGCCACCTCGCCATCGTAGAGCGAGGCGAGGAGCGCGATCTGCTCGGCCGGGCGATTCCAGATCTTGTGCTCGGCCATGACCTGCGCCGCCGCCTCGACGTCGCCCGGCGCGTGCGCGCGGACATGGCGGCCGCGGTACGGCTCGGGCGGATCGTACGGCGCGTGCGGCTCCATGAACTGGTAGTACAGCAGCAGCGGCCTGCCGCCGGCCGGCTGCTGATCGAGCCAGCGCGCGCCGTCGGCGCGCAGGCGCGGGCCGCGCACCTTGTCGGTCGGCGTTTCGACCGCCGGCACCAGCCAGGGATCGAATCCCTGGCCGAACCCGTGCGGCGCGCCGACCAGGAGGTTGGCGCTGAAGCCAGCCGCCGCCCAGCCGCGCGCCGCCAGGACCTCGGCCAGGGTCGTTTCCCCGTCGGCCAGGCGCGACTCCATGGTCTGCACGCCGTGCTGGCTCGGATAGCGGGAGGTGAAGAGCGAGGCCACCGACGGCATGGTCCACGAGCTGGTACCCCAGGCGCGCTCGAAGCGCACGCCGCGCTCCGCCAGTTGGTCGAGATAGGGGGTCAGGTGCTGGTCGTTGCCGTAGCACCCCAGCCGGTCGGCGCGCAGCGTGTCGAGCAGCACGACGACGACGGTCGGTGGCGGCGCCGGCCGCTGGCAGGCGGCGAGCGCCAGCGCGAGCAGCCCGACGAGGGCACCGACGACCGGACGCATGCGGAACCACTCGAAGCTGCCAAGCGGCGCCGTCAGTCGCAACCCCGGGGCGCGGGCGGCGATGGCGCGCCGGCCAGCAGCGCCGCCGTCACGCGCGCCGGCGATCGGCGAGAAAGCGGACGCGAGGTCTCGATGCAGCGGTGCGGATGTGGGAGGGTGAGGGTCTGATGCCGTGCTCCCGGGTCCTTGGGCTGTTCGTGGCGACGCTCGCCCTGAGCGCCGGCTGCCAGCGCGCGCCGTCCGGCGGCGCCGCGACGCCGACCGCGGCGGTGCCGACGCCGGCCGCCGCCAGCGTCAACCTCGACGTGCCGCCCGGGCGAGTGCGCATCGGGGGCGAGGAACGCGGCGTGCTGCCGCGCAATCAGCAATCGCACGAATTGCCCATCGGCCCGGAGGCGGTGCGCTCGCGGCTCAGCATCGCGCTCGGCCTGACGCCGCTGGAGGGCGAGGGCGGCGTGGTCCGACTCGACGTCTCGCTGCGCGGCCGGGGCGTGCCCGATCGCCTGCTGCAGCGCTTCGAGACCGGCGAGGTGGGTTGGCACGACATGCTGGTCGAGATCGACGCCGACGGCCTCGTCGACCCGCGCGTGGTGATCAACCGCGAGTTGGTCTCGGGATCGATCGGCCGCCTCCTGCGCTCCGCCGTCGCCACGCCGGCGTTGATCCCACGCCGCGCGGCGGATGCGCCGTTGTCGGTCCTCCTGGTCTCGATCGACACCCTGCGCGCCGACCGGGTCGGCGTCTACGGCGACGACGTGGTGCGCACCCCGGTGCTCGACCGCCTGGCGAACAGCGGCGTCATGTTCACCGACGCCTACAGCCCGGCGATGTGGACCCTGCCCTCGCACGCCTCGCTGTTCTACGGCGCCCACCTGCCCGACACCCCCGCCGGCCTGCGCGCCCAGCAGCGCGACGCCGCCGCCCTCGACATCCCCGAGCAGCCGCTCGCCGAGCTCCTGCGCCAGCACGGCTGGACGACCGCCGGTTTCACCGGCGGCGGCTTCCTCGGCCTGCCCTTCGATTTCCGCCGCGGCTTCGATGTCTACTACGAGTTCGCCCAGCCCACGCACGTCGCCGACGCCTGCCCGCCCGATCGCTTCGACGGCGGCGAGGTGTTCCGGCGCGCCGACAACTGGCTGCGCGCCAACGGCGACCGCCCGTTCTTCCTCTTCGTCCACACCTACGACGTGCACGACCGCTGCCCCTTCCTGCCGCCCGGCGCCGGCGATGGATTCGGCACCTGGCCGGAGCTCGATGCCGCCACGTACACCAAGCTGGACGCGCACTACCGGGCGCTGATCGCCGAAACGGACGGACGGCTCGGCGCCCTGCTGCAGACGCTGCGCGACGTCGAGGCCGACGGGCACACCATCGTCATCGTCACCTCGGATCACGGCGAGGGCCTCGACGAACACGACCAGCGCGGTCACAGTTGCCAGCTCCGCGCGTACGAGGAGTTGGTCCGCGTGCCCCTGCTGGTGCGCGACCCGCGGCGCCCCGGCCCGCGGCGCGTCAAGACGCCGGTGTCGCTGATCGACCTGGCGCCCACCGTGCTGGCCCTGCTCGACCTCGCGCCGCCGCCGTGGATGCGCGGCCACGTCCTCCCCGGCCTCGGCCTCGCCCACCCCGATCCGCCGCCGCCGGTGGTCGTGCTCTGCGATCGCCAGATGGCGCTGCGCGACGGTCGCGACAAGCTGATCGCCACCTACGGCGCCGCCGAGTCGGACGAGCTGTACGACCTCGCCGCCGACCCGCTCGAACGGCGCAACCGCGCCGCCGCCGAGCCGGTCGCGCTGGACACCCTGCGCGCCCTCGCCGAACGCGCCTGGCAGCCGAGCCAGTTCAAAGCCGCGCCGGATGCGAAGCCGGTCGACGAGACCACCCTCGACCCCGCCGCGCGCGAGCGCCTGCGCGCCCTCGGCTACGTCCAGTAGGCGCGACGGCGCGCGCGGCGGCGCGATCTTCCCCAGACTCGTTCTCCCGTGGCCGACGCCGAGACCGCCGCTGCCGCCGACGCCGTCCCCGGCGCCGTTGCGCCGGTGCGCTACGGCGCCGGCTTCGACGAGCCGGCGCCGGGGCCGGACGGGACGCCGACGCGCTGGGCGGACACCGGCGCCCGCGCCGCGGTGCGGGTGGCGGGCGTCCCGACCCACGTCGGGGTCGAGGTCTGGGTCCCGGGACGCCGCGGATCGCAGGCGGTCGTCCGCCTGTTCGCCGGCGATGCCGAGGTCGGCCGGCACCGCGACTTCGGCCCCTACGTCGAGGGCTGCTTCCGGGTGCCGGCCGCCCGCTGGCAGATCCTCGAGCTGCCGCTGCGCGCCTCGCCGCCGATCGACAGCACGCTCGCCGTCGAGGTGTGGATCGACCACCCGCGGCGCCTGCGCCTGCCCGGGCGGCGCGCCCGCCGCGCCGCGGTCCGCCGGGTGTGGCTGCGCGGCGCCCGGCTGCGCGCCGCCGACGTCGTCATCGTGGTGCTCAACTGGCGCCAGCCGGAGGCGACCATCGCCTGCCTGGAGAGCCTCGCCGCCGCCGACCTCGACGGCGCCCGCACGCTGGTGGTGGACAACGGCTCGGCCGACGGCTCGGTCGAGCGCATCCGCGCCCGCTTCCCCGAGCAGTGGATCGTCGCCCTGCCGCGCAACGAGGGCTACGCCGGCGGCAACAACGCCGGCATCGCCGCGGCGCTCGCCGCCGGCGCGCAGGGCGTGTTGCTGCTCAACAACGACGCCCAGGTGGCGCCGGACTTCCTCACCTTCCTGCTCTGGGCGGTGAACGCGGACCGCGCCATCGCCGGCGTGTCGAGCGCCATCCTGCGCGCCGACCATCCCGAGATGCTCGACGTCGCCTGGCTCGAGCTCTACTGGGGGCACGGCATCGTGCGCCGCCTCGGCGTCAACGCGCTGCCCGGCGCCGGCTTCGCGCAGCGGCGCGAGGTCGATGCCGCGGTCGGCTGCTGCCTGCTGATGACCCGCGAGGCGCTGCAGGCGATCGGCCCGCTCGACGACGCCTACTTCGCCTATCACGAGGAGGTCGACTGGTGCCTGCGCGCCCGCCGCGCCGGCTACCGCCTGTGCTACGAGCCGCTGGCGCGCGTCTTCCACGGCGGCTCGAAGAGCACCGAGCGCTTCGATCAGCCGCGCCGCGTCCCGCGCCGGCGCAAGGCCGAGCTGAACCGACCGATGCCGCTGTCGTGGAATCCCGTGCGCACCTATCTCGGGGCGCGCAACACGGTGCGCTTCGTGCGCAAGAACGGCGGCTGGCGCGAGCGCCTCTACTTCGCGCTGTCGAGCGCCTACAACGTGCCGCTCGAGTACCTCGCCATGCTGATGCGCGAGGAGGAGGCGCTGAAGATCGGCGCCTTCGGCTTTCGCCGCGCCCTCGCCCTGCACTGCCTGGACGACGGCGACCGCCCGCCGCTCGCCGGCCTGGCGCGCGGGCTGCGCGCCGGCGCCCGGCTCCTGGCGTTGCCGGCCTGGCTCGGGCGCGAGGCCTGGCGCGCCCATCGCGAGGGCCGCGACGCGCAGGTCGTCGAGCTGGTGCGCGGCCTGCGCGACGGCGTGCTCGACCGCCCGCTGCCGCTGCGCCGCCTCGGCCTGCGCTGACGCTCAGAACGCCTGGTAGACGAACACGTGCTCGCCGACCGGCGCGTAGAGGATCAGGGCGGCGATGCAGACGGCGTAGACCATCGCCATCAACACCACGGCCATCCAGGACGGGCGTTCAGGATCCGAGGCCATGCAGGATCTCCGTCGCCAGCGGGCCCTGCAGCCCGCTCACGTCGGGAAAGGGATGGAGGAAGTCGAAGAAGGCGTCGGCCGGCAACCAGCGCCGGCCATCGACCACCCGCGCGCCGTGCGCCGCGGCGACCGCCGCGATGCGCGCCGCCGCCGCGTCGGAGAAGCCCGGTTCGTGATAGCGGCCCGCGGCGTCGGCATCGAGCAGCGGGTTCTCCGGGCCGAGCAGGACGATCACCGGCGCCACCGCCGTCAGCTCGTCGAGCAGCTCGCCGAGGCCGCGCAACGCCGGGCTGTCGGCGGCGAGCGCCGTGCCGCGCGGCACGGTGCGGTCGATGGGACGCAGCGGGTCCTTGCTGCGCAGGTAGGCGACGAAGTGGTCGAGGGTCGGCGCCGCCCGCCAGGCCTGGTACGCCGCCTCGATGGCGGGAGCGCGGTCGCCGTGCAGGAAGCGGTGGACGTCGGCGGTCGACTCGAAGTGGTCCGGCAGCGGCGGCGTCGCCGGCCGGTCGAGCAGGCGATCGGTCAGCAGCATGCGTCCGAAGAGGCGGAAGCGGTACAGCCACGAGACGGTGCGCGCCCAGCGGTCCATCTGCTCCTGCCAGCCGCCGGGCGCCAGCGACCCCCGCGCCGCGCCGGTGTCGAAGATCCGCTGCGGCCACTGGCCGTAGCCGCCATTGGCGTACGGCAGCAGCTCGATGCCGTCGACGGCGATCACGATCAGGCTCGGGCGCAGGCGGGCGAGCTGGCGGCCGAGCGCGGCGAGGTCGCCGATGCGGGCGCCGAAGATCGCGAGCTGCTCGACCCGCACGTCGCGCCCGGGTGCCTGCCGCCGCAGCTCGCGCTCGACATACGCCGCCTGGGCGCCGAACCAGATGCGCGAGTCGCCGAGGATCACCACCCGCTCGCCCGCCGGCGCCGGCGGCGGGCCGTAGAGACGGCGCGCGACCTGGTAGCTCTGCGCCACCTGCGCCACGAACAGGCCGAGATCGTTCTCCGACGCCGTCGGCCGCCACAGCAGATCGGTGGAGCGCAGCGCCAGCTCGATCACCCCCAGGAACGCCAGCGCCAGCAGCCAGGTGATCGGCGAACCCGCGGCCGCACGACGCCAACCCATCGCGCGATCTTCCGTCCGCCTCCCGCGATGGTCAAGCACGCCGGACGCTCGGCGTGAGGCCGCCGCTGCCGTGCCGCGGTGCCGACAGGATTCGGTTGCCCGCGCCGCGCGGCGCGGTGTAGCAATGGGCAGATGCGGTTCTCCGTGACCCCGCTGCCCCCCAGCCGCGTGCCGGCCTCGCTGCTGGACGAGGCCGAGACCCTCACCGGCGCGCTGGCCACGATGGCCGCGCAGCACCCGGCGCACGAGGCGCTGATCATCCTCGACCGCCGCGGCGGCGAGCAGCGCCTGACGATCGCCCAGCTCTGGAATCGCACCCAGCAGTACGCCGCCGTCTTCGCGGCCAACGCGCCGGGCTCGATCGTCCTCGTCATCCTGCCCACCGGGCCCGAGCTGCTCGGCGCCTACTTCGGCGCCATGCTGGCCGGCATGGTGCCCGCGCTGGCGGCCGGCCCCTCGAACCGTTTCGCCGCCCCCGCCGCCTACGCTCGTCACGTCGGCCGCATCGCCGAGAATGCCGCGGCGGCGGCGATCTGCGGCGACGACGACGTCGTCGCGCTGCTGCGGGCGGCGACGACCCTGCCCGCGGCGACCGCCGTGCTGACCCCCGCAGCGGCCCGGCCCGGAACCGCGCGGCAGGTCCCGGTGGGCGGCAACGACGTCGCCACGGTCCAGTACTCCTCGGGCTCGACCGGAACGCCCAAGGGCGTCCTGCTCACCCACGGCGCGATGCTGAACAACATCCGCGCGGTGCGCGATGGGCTCGTCCTGCGGCCGGCGGACATCAGCGTCAATTGGATCCCGCTCTACCACGACATGGGCCTGATCGACGCCTTCCTCCTGCCGCTGCTGAGCGGTTGCCCGACCGTGCTCATGCCGACCACGGACTTCATGCGCGATCCCTCGCTCTGGCTGTGGGCCATCCATCGCTATCGCGGAACGATCTCCTGGGCCCCCAACTTCGCCTACACGCTCTGCGCCAGGCGGGTCGGGGACCGTGATCTGGAGGGCCTCGATCTCTCGTCCTGGCGGGTCGCGATCAACGCCGCCGAACCGGTGCTCGCGAGCACCATCGAGGCCTTCACGTCACGGTACCAACCCTACGGCTTCCGCCCGCGGGCGATGACACCGGCCTGGGGACTGGCTGAGAACGTCACCATCGCCACGGCGCATCCGATCGGAGAACCGCCGCGAATCGAGGTGATCGATCGCGCCGCGCTGGCGAGCCGCGGCGATGCCCTCCCGACGGCGGGCGAGGGGCTGACATCGGTGGCGATCGGCCGCTGCCTGCCTCGTTGCCGAGTCGAGATCCGCGACGAGGCCGGACGCGTCCTGGGGGAGCGAGCAGTGGGGCGCATCTGGTTGCGCTCCGATTCGCTCTCGGTCGGCTACCACCGCGACCCGGCGCGAACCGCGGAGGTGTTGGTCGGCGGCTGGCTCGATACCGGCGACCGCGGCTATCTCGCCGCTGGCGATCTCTTCTTCATCGCCCGCGAGAAGGACCTTCTGGTGGTCGGCGGCGAGAAGTACGCCCCGCACGACGTCGAGATGGCCATCAACCAGGTGCCCGGCATCCGCGAGGGATGCGTGGTGGTCTTCGGCGTCCTCAACGACGAGCGTGGGACGGAGGACCTGGTGGCAGTAGCGGAAACGCGCGAGACGGGAGCCGCCCTCGAACCCCTTCGCGAAGCCGTTCGCCGCGCCGTCAGCGACGCCACCGGGCTCGGGCTGCGCCATGTGCTGTTGGTGCCGCCCGGTGGCGTTCAGAAGACCACCAGCGGCAAGTTGGCGAGGGCCGCGACGCGCGAGCGCTACGCCGCGCAGATGGCTAGCGACTCGGCGGCGCGGCCGAGGGAGGTGGGGCCCCCGGATGCCTGATCTGCCGCCCGATCTGACCGCTCGGCTGATCGCCTTCCTGCGTGACGACCTCGGCGTCGAGGCTCCGCACCTGGACGTCGATACGCGACTGATGAGCCACGGCCTCGTCGACTCCGCCGGGCTGATGCGCCTGGCGGCCTTCGTCGAGGACGCCACCGGGGCGACGATCCCGGACCAGGACGTGACGATCGCCCACTTCGACACCATCCGCCAGATCCTCGCCTACGTCGCCGCCGCGGCGCGCTGACCCCGGTCCTGGTCCGCCCGCGGGCCCCCCGCCCATGCTCGCCGGCCTCGTGCTCGCCATCGCCGCCGTTCCGGCCTACTGGCTGCTGGTCCCGGCGCCGGCCCGCCGCGACGTGCTGACCATCGCCAGCCTGGCGGCGCTGGCGCTGGTCGACTGGCGTCTGCTGCCGCTGCTCGCCGCCGTGATCGCCACCACGACCTTGCTGCTCCGCGCGCTGCACCCGGGGGCGGCGCAGCGGCGGCTGCTCTTGAGCACCGGGATCCTCGCCTGCGCCGCGCTGTTCGCCGTCAACAAGCTCGCAGGCGCGCAGCCCACCGCGCTCGCGACCCAGAAGGGTCTCCTGTTCCTCGGCGTGTCGTTCCTGACGCTGAAGATCGCCGGGGCGCTGATCGACGCCGCCCGCGGCGTCGTGTCCGGCATCGCCGCGGGCGAGGTGGCGGCATGGTTGGTCTTTCTTCCCACCTACCCGAGCGGACCGATCGAGGCGTTCGGGCACTTCCGAGTCCAGACGCCCGACTACGACCTGGCGCGGGTGCTCGGCGGCCTCGAGCGCATCCTCTTCGGCCTCGTCAAGGCGCTGCTGATCGCCTCCTACCTGGCCCGCTGGACGGACCCGGTGCTCGCGGCTCCGCCCCAGCAGTCGCCCGCCGCCCTCTTTCTGGCGCTGATCGCCAATGCGCTGCGCCTCTATTTCGATCTCGCCGGCTATACCGACATCGCGATCGGGCTGAGCGCCATGTACGGCTACGAGATCCAGGAGAACTTCGACCGGCCCTGGGCCCGCCGCAACCTCGCGCAATTCTGGGCGCACTGGCACATGACGCTCACCGGCTGGCTGCGCTATTACGTGTTCACCCCGATCTCGCGCGGTCTCATGCGCCGCGTCCGCGGCCACGACCGCCTGGCGCTCGCGATCGGCCAGCTCGCGACCATGCTCCTGATCGGCCTGTGGCACGGATTCGGATGGAATTTCATCGTCTTCGGGCTCGTGCACGGCGCCGGGCTCATCTGGGTCACGGTTCTGGCGCGTGACGTTGGCCGCCGACTTCCCGCCCGGCTCGTCACGTGGTGGCGTCGCCACCCCGCGGCCACCACGCTCAGCACGGCGATCACCGTTGGCTTCTTCAGCGTCTCCACCGTCTTCGTCACGGCGGATCTGCAGACGGCGCTGGTCATCCTGGCGCGATTGCTCGGACGATGACCACCGCCATCGTCGTCCTCAACTGGAACCAGCGAGAGGCCACCCTCGCCTGTCTCGACAGCCTGGCGCAGGCCGACCTGCAGGGGGCGGAGCTGTTCGTCGTCGACAACGGCTCGCGCGACGGCTCGCGCGAGGCGCTGCGCGCCCGCCTGCCGGCGGAGCGGCTGATCGCCCTGGCGGAGAACCGCGGCTACGCCGGCGGCAACAATGCCGGCCTGCGCGCCGCGCTCGACGCCGGCGCCGAGCGCATCCTGCTGCTCAACAACGACACCACCGTCTCGCCCGACTTCCTGCTGCCGCTGCACTGGGCGCTCGACGGCGTGCCGCGCGCCGCGGCGGTGTGCAGCGCGATCCATCGCGCCGATCGGCCGGAGATGCTCGACGTGGCGTATTCCGAGGTCCGCTTCGGCGAGCGCGACGCGGTCAAGCTGCGCGGCGTCAACTGCCTGCCCGGCTCGGGATTCGGGCAGCGGGTCGAGATCGAGGTGGCGGTCGGCTGCAGCGTCCTCTTCCGCGCCGCGGCGCTGCGCGAGGTCGGGCTGTTCGACGAAGCCTACTTCGCCTACCACGAGGACGTCGACTGGTGCCTGCGCGCCCGCCGGCTCGGCTGGACGCTGCTCTACGAGCCCTACTCGCGCGTCTTCCACCGCGGCTCGGGCAGCACCGCCGGCCTGGTGGCGCGGCCGGCGGCGACCGCGCTGGCGCATCCCGACCTGCCGAACGCCGAGCCGCTGCCGTTCAATCCCGTGCGCGCCTACCTCGGCGCCCGCAACCTGGTGCGACTGATGCGGGCGCACGCGACGCCGGCGCAGCGCCGCGCCTTCGCGCTCGCCTGCCTGCGCGAGATCCCGCTCGAGTACCTGGCGATGGTCTACGACCGCGAGGGCTGGCTCCGCCTCGGCCGCTTCGGCTGGCGCGACGCCGCGCGCCTGGCCCTGCGCGAGCGGCCCGGGCTGCCGGCCCGCATCCGCGACGCGCACCGCAGCGGCCGCGCCGCGCAGCTCGCGGCCTACCTGCGCGGTCTGCGCGACGGCTGGCGCGACCGGCCGCTGCCGCTGCGCGAGCTGGGGCTGCGGTAGAGCTGGACGGCGCGCTGCCGCCGCGCTTTGCCTAACCCAGTCGCCGACGGTAGCAACCGTATGGTGTCCCCCGCCGCGCCGCCGCAGCCGCCCCCCACCGAGGGCTACCGGCCGCATCTCGACGGCGTGCGTGCCCTGGCGGTGTATCTGGTCGTCCTCTTCCACGGCGGCAGCACGCACTTCACCGGCGGCTTCGTCGGCGTCGACGTGTTCTTCGTCCTGTCCGGCTACCTGGTGACGCAACTGCTCTGGCGCGACATCGACGCGGTCGGCGCGATCCGCCTGGCTCGCTTCTACGCTCGGCGGGTGCGCCGCATCCTGCCGGCGGCGCTCGTCGCGCTGACGGCGACGGCGGCGCTGTACGTGGCCATCGCCTCGCCATCGGACGTGGCGGCCGCGGTCGGCGGCTTCAAGGCCGCGTTCCTGTTCGTCGCCAATTGGTTCTTCATCGCGCGTTCGACCGCCTACTTCGGCGGCGACATCGAACGGAACCCGGTCCTGCACTTCTGGTCGCTGGCGGTCGAGGAGCAGTTCTATCTGCTGTGGCCGCTCGTCCTCGGCGGCCTCGTCGCCGTCGGCCGGTGGCGCGGCGCGCCGCCGCTGCCGCTGGTCCGCCGGGCGGTGGGCGCCGGCGCCATCGGCTCGCTGCTGCTCGCGCTCGCCCTGCGCGCCGACCATCCCGAGCACGCCTATTACGGCACCGACGCGCGCGCCTATCAGCTCCTCGCCGGCGCGCTGCTCGCCCTCGCCCCGGGGGTGATTCAGGGGCTGGGGCGGGTGCCGCGGGCGGCGCGCCTGCTGGCGGCCCTGAGCGTCGCCGGGTTCGTCGCGCTGGCGTCCTCGCTGGTCGCGCTCGATCCCATCGTCCGCGGCGCCGCCGTCGCGGGACTCACCTGGGTGGCGATCGCCGCCCTCGAAGCGGCGCCCGGCGGCCCGGCGCGACGCCTGCTCTCGATCCCGCCGATCGTCTACCTCGGGCGCATCTCGTACGGCACATACATCTGGCACTGGCCGGTGGTGCTGGTGCTCACGGTGGTCGCCTCGCTCGACGGCGCGGCCTTGATGGCGCTCACCGCCGTCATCGCCAGCGCCCTCGCGTCGCTCAGCTTCCAGATGCTCGAGAACCCGCTCCGCCAGTGGCCGCTGCTCGACCGCCGGCCGCGCACCGTGATCGCCGCCGGGCTGTGCGCCAGCGGCGCGGCGGCGTTGGCGCTGATGCCGGCGATCGTCGATCCGGCGGCCGCGTCGCTGCGCGCGATGCGCGCCGGCGGCACGCCGATTCCCGCCAACCTCGATTTCGCCGCGGCGAGCTTCACCAGGCTGCCCCCGCCGCCGGATTGCGCCGGCGGTCCGGCGAGCGACTGCACGATCGTGCACGGCAGTGGCCCGCACGTGCTGCTGCTCGGCGACAGCCACGCGCGCATGCTGATCCCGACCTTTCGGGCCATCGCGGAGCGCGAGAACCTGACGCTCTCGGTGGTGGCGCGCGGCGGGTGTCCCTGGCAGCGCCATCTCTACGGGCGGCCGCGCGACCCGGGGTGCCGGACGCTGAAAGAGGATGCCTACACCCGCCTCATCCCGGAGCTGAAGCCGGACCTGATCGTCGCCATCAACCTCGGATACGAGGATCCGCACTTCGAGCAGTTCGGCACCGCCGGCGAGGACGGCGTCCTGATCTGGCGCGGCACGCCCGCGTTCGACCGCCTGTGGCGCGACGCGACCCTGGCGTCGGCCGCCGAGCTCGAACCGATGGCCACCGAGGGCCTCGTCATCGTCGAGCCGATTCCGGTCGCGCAACCCAGCGCCAATCCGACCGCCTGCCTGGTGCACGCCCGCTTCCTCGAGGACTGTCGCTACCTCGCCTCGCTGAAGCCGAGCAGCCTGGAGCGGCTCTATCGCGAGATCGCCGCGGCGAACCCGCGCATCTGGTCGGCGGATTTCGACCGCCTGGTCTGCCCGTGGTGGCCGGTGTGCGATCCGGTGGTCAGCGACCGCATCGTCAAGGTCGATGCGCACCACCTGACCGCGGGCTATGCCGCCTACATCGCCCCCCGCGTCGAGGACTACCTGCGCGCCAACCATCTCATTCCCGCGCTCGGCTCGCCGCGCGAGCCCCTCGCCGCCGCCAGCCAGCCGTGACGCGTCGGCGGCGCGCGTGCGGGCGCCAGCGCCTTCCAGTGCCCGGCATTTCGCCGTGCGTGCCGTCGGGCAAACGCTGACGATGTGGCCGCTGGGCGCGGGCCGCGCGACCGCGCGACGCGGTCGCCTGCATCCATCGCCCGCTGGCCCCGCCGCGCCGCGCCGGCCGCGCCCGGGCGCGGCCCTCCAGCGCGTGGCGTTTCGGCAGGCGCGATGTTAGGCGAACGGTTCACCATGCGGCCGCCGGATCTCGATGAGCTCAGGGACGACCTGATCAATTTCCGCGCCGAGCTCGAGGAGCCGGGCGTGCGCGAGGAGCTGATCCGCACCGGGCTGCCGCGACTGCTGGCGACCCTGGAGATGATCCCCGACGAGGCGGCGACCGGCGACCTGCTGGAGCTCGGCTCGAGCCCGTACTTCCTCAGCCTCTGCCTGCACCGCCTCTGCCGCGGCCGGGTGGCGCACGGCAACTACTTCGGCACCACGGCGCGCCACGGCAGCGACCGCCTGGTGCACCAGCGCACCGGCGAGGCGATCGACTTCGCCTTCGAGCTGTTCAACATCGAGAGCGACGACTTCCCCTACCCCGACGCGTCGTTCGACGTGGTCGTCTTCTCGGAGCTGATCGAGCACCTCGGCCTCAATCCGGTGCGCACGCTGAGCGAGATCCACCGCGTCCTGCGGCCGGGCGGCGCGGTGGTGGTGACGACCCCGAACGCGCTCTCGCTCGAACGCTTCGCGACCTTCGTGCGCGGCGGCAGCCAGATGGTCGACCGCTACTCGCCGCTGTTCGGCTACGGCGCCCGCCACAACCGCGAGTACAACCCGGTCGAGCTGCGCGCCCTGCTCGAGGCCTGCGGCTTCACCGTCGAAGCGATGGCGCTGCGCGACCTGGTCGAGCACCCGCCGCGCGAGCGCTGGCAGCGCCGCGCCTGGGAGCGCTTCCTCCGCCTCTACTCCGACATGCCGCGCGCCGAGCACATCTTCCTGCGCGCCCGCCGCGGCGAGCGCTTCCGCTGGGCCTTCCCGCCCGACCTCTTCGACAACATCCAGTTCTACACCCTGGTGCGCCACGCCTGGATGGAGATGGGCATCAACGACGCCATCCAGTGCGCCGCCGGCTGGCACGCGCTCGAACCGCGCGACGGCGCGCCCGGCATGCAGCGCTGGATCCGCGACACCGGCCAGGCCTTCCTGAAGACGCCGGAGCAGGCGCGCGGCGTCGCCCTCGACCTCTACGCCGCCGCGGCGCCGGGCGCGCCGCCGGCGCGCCTGCACGTCATCGTGTGGGACCGCTGGCTCGGCCGCGTCCAGGCGCAGAACGTCTACGTCGACGCCGTCGTCGCGCTCGAACGCGGCCGCTGGCAGCGCGTCGAGCTGCCGCTCGGCGCCTACCGCGCCCGCCCCGGCGACGAGGTGGAGGTCCGCCTGACGCCCGAGCCCGCCGACCTCGCCCAGCACCCCGCCCTCGCCGCGCTGCCCGAATCGCAGCGCACCGTCGCGGTGCACCGGGTGGAGTACGTGTGACGGCGCTGGGCGGCGCCGGGCGCGAGGAACCGCCGCCGCGGCGCCCGCCGGGCGTTCGCTGATGTTCAAGCAGTACGTGCACGCCGAGATCGCCGCCGGCCTCGACGAGACCTACCGCTTCGAGGCGTGGGCGGGGCAGACGCCCGGGGCGGCGTACTACGACGTGCACGCGGCGGTGATCGACGAGCGCGAGCAGTGCGTCCCGATCCTGCGCGACGTCCTCGCCGGCGGCCGCAAGCTGATCCTCGAATCGGGCTGCGGCAGCGGGCGTTGGCTGGCGTGGTTCGCGCGCCAGGGGCATCGCGCGGTCGGCCTCGACGACAGCGCCGGCCCCTTGCGGGTGGCGCGCGCGCACGACGCGGCGATGCCGCTGGTGCGCGGCGACGCGCTGGTCTCGCCGTTCGCCGACGGCGTGTTCGACGTCGCGTTCTCGGCCTACGTCGCCGAGCACTTTCCCGACGGCCCGGACGCCGTGCTGCGCGAGCTGCATCGCGTCGTCCGCCCCGGCGGCGCGCTGGTCCTCATCGTGCCCTTCGAGAACTGGTTCCGGCGGGCGATGCTGCAGCCGGCGCTGCGCGCCTACTACGCCTGGGCGCGCTGGCGCGGCCGGCCCCTCGCCTTCACCGAGCACCGCTTCCGGCGCGACGAGGTGCTCGCCGCGGTGCGCGGCGCCGGCTTCGCGGTCGAGCGCGTGGCGCCGGACGACTACCGCTATCCGTGGGCGAAGGGCCTGTGCGTCGACCTCGGCGGCCTGGTGCGCCCGCGCGGTCTGGCCGCCGGCGGCTGGGAGCTCAACGCCCCCGGCCGTCTGCTGGCGCGAACGCTGAACGCCCTGTCGCCATGGGCCACCTGCGCCGGCGTGCTGGTGGTCGGCCGCAAGGCGTGCGGCGCGTCAGTGCCAGCACCGATTCCAGGCCGCGCTCAGGCGCGTCCCGATCAGCGGCGCTGACGCGGCGCACCCCCCGCGCCGTGTTCCACCAGCCAGTTGGCGACGCGCTCCCCCGCCGCCGCGTGGCCGGCGGCGGTGGGATGGCCGTCGGGATAGAAGATGTCGGGGCACGGAGGCGCGGGGCAGAGAGCGCGGAACTGCACGCCCAGATCGATCAGCGGCGCGCCGGTTTCCGCCGCCACCTCGCGGATGACCTGGCTGGCGAAGCGGTACGCGTCCTGTTCCGAGGGATAGGTGATGAGCACCACCTCGGCGCCGCTGTCGCGAACTGCCGCGACGATCGCCGCGAGGTTGTCGCGCAGCCCGACCTGCCAGTTCGGCACCCCGCCCTCTTTCCGCTCAAAGCCGCCGGCGAATCGCTGTCCGTCGAGCTCGATCTCGCCCCGCAGGTCGGCAGGCAGCGTCGCCGTATCCTCCGGACGCAGGCGGTACGCCGGATCGGCTCGATACGTCACCTCCGGGGCGGCGCCGCGCGGCGACAGCGCCTGGCGCAGCATGAAGAGGAAACGAAAGGCACGCGAGTGCCGCCACAGCCACTGCCGGATGCTCGGCCACCCATCGCCGGCGGCCGGCAGCGGCTCCGGGACGGTCCAGAAATCGTTGGCGCCGACCATCACGGTGACCGTGTCGGGACGGACGGTGGCAAGCGCCGATGGCAGTGCAGCGCGGATGCGCGACGAGTTGTTGCCCGGATACCCGAGGTTGATCACGTCGACCCGCTGGCCGCGGCGACCGAGCGCGAGGTGCAGCTGGTGCGGGTAGGCGTCGTCGCGCGTGGGCAGGAAGATGCCGTAGGTATTCGAATCGCCGAGACAGAGCAGGCGTGGCGCCGTCCCACCTCGCAGCGCGCTCGGCTCCGGAACGACCGATGCGCCGAGGCGCAAGACGATCTCTAGGAGCACCAGGGCGGCGAGCACGCCGAACGCGATCGCGCCGCCGCGGGCCACGAACGTCCGTATTCGGGCCGCCCCATCGCGCTCACCGCGCCCGGGCGACGAACACCACCTCGCCGCACACCAGCCACGGCGTCCAGCGCTGCAGCAGGTTGGCGAGGCGGCCGGCGAGACCGGGGAGGACGAACAGCTCGCCGGTGCGCGGCTGCAGCGGGCTGAAGGCGAGGTTGTTCCAGTCGACCCACAGGCCCATGTTCTTGGGCGGCCGCAGCTCGTTGGGGTAGGCGGCGAGCGGCGTGAATCCCGCGTCCGCCAGGTAGCGGCGGACCTCGGGACGCGAGAAGCGGTACTCGTTGAATCCGAGCTGCTGCCCGGCCGCGAGGCGGCGGCGGGTGACGCGATCGAGCAGGCGATTGCCGATCACCCGTCGCCACGGGTTGTTGAACGGCACGGCGAGGATGAGCAGGCCGCCGGGGCGGAGAATGCGACGCGCCTCGGCCAGTGCCGCCTGCGGGCCGGCCTCGTCGTGCTCGACGACGCCGAGGGAGATCACCGCCTCGACGCTGGCGTCGCGCAACGGGATGCGGCGCACGTCGCACCGCGCCATCGCCAGCCCGGGCTCGTTCTCGGCGGCGATGACACAGCCGTTGTGGTCGATCTCCAGGCCGAGCACGTCGTAACCGCGGCGGCGCAGGTAGATCGGCCATTTGCCGCTGCCGCAGCCGGCGTCGACGATCAGCCCCTGGCGCGGCAGGTGGCGCAGCAGCACGTCGCGGATCAGCTCCTCCTCGCACTCCTCGAGCGGCACCTGCCGCCCCTCCTTGCGCCACGACGCCTGGCTCCACTCGATCGGCGAGAGGCTGTTCCAGAGGAGGACCTTGTAGCTCATGCCGCCGCTCACCCCTGCTTGCGCGCCAGCACCGTCACCTCGCCGCAGGTCAGCCAGGGGGCGAGGCGGACGGCGGTGGCGGCGGCGCGGCCTTTCCAGCCGGGGAGCGCGAAGAGCTGGTCGGGCGGTGTCGGGCGGAAGGGGTCGAAGGTCAGGTTGTGCCAGTCGACCGAGAAGCCGATGTTCTGCGGCGGCAGGAAGTCGTCGGGATGGGCGCCGACGACGGCGAAGCCGGCGGCGGCGAGATAGCGGCGCAGCTCGGCGAGGCTGAAGCGGTACTCGGCGAAGGCCAGCCGCCAGCCGGCGCGGCGACGGCGGCGGGTCACCCAGCGCAGCGCCGGATTGACCAGCAGGCGGCGCAGCGGGCTGTTGAACGGCACGTCGAGCACCAGCAGCCCGCCCGGCTTGAGCACGCGGCGCAGCTCGCGCAGGGCGGCGAGCGGACCGGCCTCGTCGTGCTCGACGACGCCGAGCGACAGCACGGCGTCGACGCTGTCGTCGCGCAGCGGCGCCCGCTGCGCGTCGGCGAGCGCCAGCGCGACCTCGGGCTCGGCGCGGCGGGCCAGGCCGAGCGCCTCCCGGCTGCAGTCGAGCCCGATGCTGCGAAAGCCGTGGCGCCGCAGCCAGATCACCCACTTGCCCGTACCGCAGCCGGCGTCGACGATCACCCCGTCGCGCGGCAGCTCGCGCAGCAGCAGCGGCCCGATCAGCTTGCGCTCGCATTCCTCGGTGGTGACCGCGCCGCCCTCGACCTTCCACCCCGCCTGGCTCCACTCGATGGGCGTCAGCGTCGCCGGCATGTGGATGGCGAAGCTCACGGCGGGCCGCTCCACGGGGCGCGTCGCCCCCCTGGAGCGCGCCGCGCCGGCGGAGGCGCCGGATCGGCTCGGGCGAGCTGGTCCGTGGGGACGGGGAAGGCGTGGAGGGCCGCGCTCCCGCGCGGCCGTTGCAGCGCGCGGCACGTGACGCGCATCGGGCGCGGATCGCCAGGCGCCGGCGTCGTTCGGCCGCGCCGGAGCGCGGCCCTCCAGGCCCGCCCAACCGGAAACGCCATGCCGAGCACGCGACCGTCCGCGATGGCGACGCCGGCCGCCGTGCTCACGCCGTCTTCCGTTCGCGCTGCGGCCGCCGGTTCCAGAAATAGTTGAAGCAGTCGTTGGTGCCGAATCCCGGCTCGAACGGCTCGCCGGTGGCGAGGTGGCGCTGCCAGCGCTCCCAGATGACGGTGATCGGGCAATCGCGGCAGACGTGCGCGGCGCCGCCGGGGAGGTGGCGGTCGCGGAACAGGGCGCGCGCCTGTTGCATGCCGGGGCCGTTCCAGAGAGCGGCGAAGTCGGGGGCGCCGCCGTCGCCGGCGCTGGCGGCGATGCGGCCGACGTCGTCCTCCTCGTAGAACGTGCCGCAGCACGGGGCGACGCCGCCGTCGTTGTGCACCACGGCGTCCTGCCACGGGAAGCGGCAGCGCGCCGGCGGCGTCGGGTACCAGAAGAAGCGGTGCTCGCTGAGCGGATCCCACTCCGCGCCGACCGTCCAGCCCTTGGTGACGGCGATCTCCATCTCCAGCTCGGCGGCCATGGCGCGCGCCGTCTCGACGTCGTCCACGTTGTGGGGGAACACGTGGAACTCCCAGACCAGCTTCGGCGCGACGGCGCCGAGCCGGCGTCTCGCGTCGCGCACCAGGCGGCAGTTGGCCAGCACCTGCTCGAGATTGCCGCGCCGCCGGTAGCCCTCGTAGGTCTCCTGGCGGGCGCCGTCGATCGAGACGCCGAGCACGTCGAGCCCCGAGGCGACCAGCCGCTCGGCGCGCGCCGCGTCGAAGGGGAAGCTGAAGTTGGTGCTGATCTGCGTCGACAGGCCGCGCCGGTGCGCCTCCTCGAGCATGGCGAAGATGTGCTTGGCGAGCAGCGGCTCGCCCCAGTTGTAGAAGTCGACCGAGAACAGCGTCGGCGCGAGCTCGTCGAGCAACCGGCGGTAGAGATCGAGCGTCATGCTCGAACGGCCGCGACCGCGCTCGCCGGCGCCGGTGAAGCAGGCCGGGCAGCGCAGGTTGCAGACGTTGGTCGCCTCGACGGTCAGGCGCAGCGGCTTGCTGCGCAGCACGGTGCGGCCGCGCGCCTCCTCCCAGCGCGAGAGGTAGAGGTTGGCGAGCTTGCGCGCCGTCAGGCGGCCGCCCGGCACCTGCGGCGGGGTGAGGAATTCGCGCAGCGAGCGCAGGCGCGGGTGCGCGACGACGCGCTGCACCAGGCCCGACATCTCAACGAACGGCACGCTCGCCGTCGTCGGCGGCGGCCGCCACCGGCAGCGGCACCACCTTCGGCGAGCGCCCCTCGGGCCGCGCCGGCCGGCGCTCCCAGAAGTAGTTGGCGCAGTCGTTGGCGGTGAAGTCGGGGCGGAACGTCGCCTTGCTGCCGCCGGCGCGCGTGTGGGCCTCGAAGCGCTCCCAGTTGACGGTCACCGGACAGCCGAAGCAGACGTCCTCGCGCTCCGCCGGCGAGCCCTCGCGGCGGCGGAAGAAGCGGCGCGCGGCGGTGAAACGCTCGCCGTTCCACACCTCGCGGAAGCTCGCGGCGCCGCCGTCGCCGGGCTTCGCCGCCAGGCGGCCGCGGTCGTCCTCGCGATAGAACGTGCCGCAGCACGGCGACACGCCGCCGTCGTTGTTGACCACCGCGAACCCCCACAGGAACGGGCAGCGCCTCGGCTGCGCCTCGAGGAAGTAGCGGAACGCCCCCTCGGTGTCCCACTCCGGGCCGATCACCCAGCCCTTGTCCACCGCGATCTCCATGTCGAGCTCGGCCGCCATCTGGCGCGCCGCTTCGATGTCCCCGGTGTTGTGCGGGAAGACGTGGAACTCCCAGATCATGCGCGGCCACTGCGAGCTCAGGCGGCGCTTGGCGTCGCGCACCAGGCGGCAGTTGTGCAGCACCAGCGACAGGTCGCCCTTGACCCGGTACTGCTCGTAGGTCTCCTGGCGGGCGCCGTCGATCGACACGCCGAGCACCGTCAGCCCCGACTGCACCAGGCGCTCCGCCTTCTCGGCGTCGAACGGGATGCTGAAGTTGGTGCTGACCGTGGTCGAGATGCCGCGCTGATGCGCCTCGCCGATCATGGTGTAGATGTGCCGCGCGAGCAGCGGCTCGCCCCAGTTGTAGAACTCGAGCTCGAACAGCGTCGGCCCGAGCTCGTCGAGCAGCCGGCGGTAGAGATCGAGCGACATGTGCGAACGCGCCCGCCCCTCCTGGCCGCTGCCGGTGAAGCAGGCGGGGCATTTCAGGTTGCAGATGTTCGTCGCTTCGACCGTCAGCTTGATCGGGTTGCCGCGCAGCCGCGTGCTGCCGCGGCCGATCTGCCAGCGCACCAGGTAGAGATTGAGCAGCCGGCGCAGCGTCAGCTCGTAGCCCTGCCAGGGCGGCAGCGAGAGGAACTCGCGGGCGTCCGTGTAGGTCTCGCTGGTGACGACCCGCCGCCACCAGGGGTGGGCGATGAGCGTCGACCAGGCGCGCTGAAGGGGCTCGGGAAGCGTCATGCCGTGGCCTGGGGCAGCGCGAACAGTAGCGGCCCCCTCCGCAGAGAGTCAACGCAGTTCGCGCCGGCGCCGCGACGCGGCGGCGCGCGGCCTTCGCTGTTCATTTGTGCCGCCGCATTGGCTAGCATGGCGCCTTCTGTCCCATCCACGAGGAGGTCACGAATGCTGCGCACACCGCGTCCCATCGCCCTGCTGATTCCCCTGGTCGTGCTGGCCAGCGGCTGCCTCATCGAGTCGACGCTCGACGCCAAGGGCGGCGGCACCGTCAAGGCCACGTACAAGATCGCCAAGGACCAGAACCTGGATCAGCAGAAGAAGCAGTTCACCAGCGCGACGATGTCGGTGACCAAGGCCGAGCTGGACAAGGACAACACGGTCCACATCGAAGCGGCGTACACGGACCTCGCCAAGCTCAACACGGCGCCGATGTTCAAGAACGTGGTCCTGGCGGTGACCAGCGATGCCAAAGCCGGGACCAAGACCATCACCGCCAAGCAGGTGAACCGCAACCAGGCCAAGCTGCCGCCGGCGGTCCTCGACTACTTCGGCAACGAGTTCACCTTCTCGATCACCCTGCCCGGCGAGGTGGTCAAGACGAACGCCGACTCGACCAGCGGCAACACCGCGACCTGGAAGATGGCGTTGACCAGGATCCTGGGCGACAAGGAGATTCCGTTCGAGGTGACGTACAAGGTCGCGGCCGACGACAAGGCCGCGGCCGACGACAAGGCGGCGGCCGGCGACAAGGGGAGCGCCGCGACGGCGGCGACGCCGGCGAAGAAGTGATCGCGCGGCTGGTCGCGGCGGCTCAGACGGTGCCGCGGATGCGGTAGCCGATCAGCGCCGCGACCAGCTTCAGCGTCTCCGGCACGTGGCGCATCTTGGAGCGGCCGCGGGCGCGCACCGCGTACTCGATGCCGATCTCCTCGATGCGGTGCCCCGACAGCGCCACCAGGGCGGCGATCTCGGCGGCGTGCTCGAAGCCGTGCCGGCGCAGCCGTTCGAGCGGCACGGCGCCGCGGCGCAGCCCTTTCATCCCCGTGTAGAGGTCGGTCGTCCGCTGCCCGTACAGGCGGTTGTAGAGGGCGGTGCAGAGGGCGTTGCCGACGCGGCGCACCAGCGGCATCGCCGCCGGCGCGCCGCCGCGGAAGCGCGAGGCGTACACCACCGCCGCCGTGTCGAGCGCCGCGACCAGCCGCGGCAGCGCCTCGGGCGGATACTCGAGGTCGGCATCGATGATCAGGATCTTCTCGCCCGAGGTGCGGCGGATGCCGTCGCAGATCGAGCCACCGTAGCCCTCGTTGGTAGCGTGGCGAATGACGGTGACGAACGGGTAGCGCGCCAGCCGTTCCAGGGTGCCGTCGGTCGAGCCGTTGTCGACGAAGACCAGCGCCTCCCCGAGGCCCTGCCGCACGACCCGGGCGACGAGCTCGTCGACGTTGTCGGCCTCGTTGAAGACCGGCACGATGATGTCGACCGGGCGTGGCGTCATGCGGCCCACTCCAGGATCTGGAACGGCGGCGCGTCGACCGCGACGCGATAGTGGCGGTCGATGATCGCCGCCGCCTGCGGATAGACGCGGCGGAACAGGTGTCGGGTCGACTGCGCCTCGACCAGCGTCGGGCGCACTCGCTGCAGCGCCTCGACCACCTGCGACTCCGGCAGCAGGGCGCGGGCGACGTCGTCGTCGATCAGCCCGAAGCCGATCAGGTAGAGGATGAACTCGCCCGCCGGCAGCGCCGAGTCGCGTCCGGCGAGGAGGTAGAACAGCGAGTCGGCGGTGGTGACCAGCAGCGGCGCGCCGGGACGCCGCAGCAGCGCTTCGCTGACGACGCGCGCCGCCTGGCCGCGCGGCGACGGATCGACGATGCCGCGCAGCGGCCCGCTGTCCGGCGCGGTGCCGCCGGCGGCGCGGACGGCGACCAGGGAGCGGACGAAGGGCGACGCCAGCAGGAGGACGGTCGTCGCGCCGACGATCGCCGCCGCCCGGCGCCCGCCGGCCAACCATCGGTCGCCGAGTCCGGCGGCCAGCGGCAGAAAGGCGGGCGCCGCCATCGCGATGTGCCAGAAATCGCCGCTCGGGTAGAGAAACAGCAGGCTGATGGCGCCAAACGCCGCGAAACGGACCAGGGCGGCGGACGGGGGCGCCGCGGAGCGCAGCGCCCAGAGGCCGCCCCAGACGACCGCCGGCACGAGCAGCGCCAGGGCGCCGAACCAGATCGCATCCCAGCCGAAGCCCCCCGCCGCGATCGCGCCGCAGACCGCGACCGCCGCCAGCGCCGCGCCGCCCCATGCCGCGCCGCGCCCGCGGCGCGCCGCCGCCACCGCGGCGATCACGCCGGCGGCCGCCACCCAGGCCGGCCAGGCGGGTCGGAAGTACGGCTCGAACCACTCCAGGCGTTGTGGCAGCCCCGAGAGGGTGTCGAACGCGAACGCCCCGAGGGCGCCCTGGGCGGCAAAGTACCCGGCGTACGCGAACAGCGGCGCCGCGGCGGCCGCGGCGGTCGCGAGCACGCCGGCGGCGCCGGCGGCGCGGTCGTCGACCGGCAGGAGTCCGCGCCACTCGCGGTGCGCCGCCAGGGCGAGCAGCGCGGCGGCCGGCGCGCCGACCACCAGCGCGGTCCAAGCATCGCTGCGCGGCGCGAGGTAGGCGGCCGCGAGCACCGCGGCGACGGCGAGCGTGAGCCAGCGGATGGCGCGCCCGAGGATCCCGGCGAGCCAGGCCGGCGGCCGGCCCGCGCCCTCGCCGGGCGCGAGCAGGAGCGAGACGGCGAGCGCCATCAGCGCGAACAGGCCACTGGTCTGCTTGAAGGATGCCGCCAGGCCGAAGCACAGGCCGGCGACCGCGCAGCGCAGCGTCAGCCGCGCCGGCAACGCCAGCGACGCCCACAGCCCCAGCAGGCACAAGGTGAGCGCGAAGTGGTTCGCGTACGGCGTGTGGAACAGCCACCACGGCGCGCCCCACATCACGGTCGCGAGCGCCGCCGCCGCCAGCGCGACCGCCGGCGCCGCGACCTGGCGCGCGCACAGGTACACCGCGGCGATGGTCCCCAGCTTGACGACGAGCATCGCCAGGCGCAGCCCGTAGAGCTCCGCGCCGACGAGGCGGAGCAGGACCCCGTTCAGGTAGAACAGCGACGGCCCGTAGGCGTGCGGGAAGTCGCGGTAGGGGACGGCGCCATCCAGCACCTGCCGGCTGGGCAGCAGGATCATGCCGCTGTCGGCCAACTCGAGCCCGAAGGGCAGCGACAACCTGAAGTAGGCGGCGGCGCCGACCAGGAGCAGCGCCGGCCCGCCCCAGCGCAGCAGGACGCGCGGCGCCGACCGGCGATGCGGCGCCACGGCCATGGCCGCGCCGCCGGGCACCGCGAGCGCGTGCAGGAGCGAGTTGGTCGCGATGCCCGACGGCGCGCGGCGCGCGGCCCCGGCATCGCCGCGGCGGGGCGCCCGCGTCATCCGGGCGCTCGCGCCACGATGGTGAAACGCCAGGCGAACCAGCGGGCGATGGCACCGACCAGCGGCGCGCGGGCGATCGCGTCCTCGAGCCACAGGAGCGCCCGCATCACCCGCAGGCTGCGACCGAACGCCGAGCCGGCGTAACAGCCGGTCAGCGGGTAGGCGAGAAAATCGGAACGGCTCTCGCGCACCGTGCAGCCACCCTCTCGCAGGACGCCGAGGATGCGGTGCTCGTGGAAGTCGCGCTTGAAGCGGATGTCGATCGGGGACTCGTACTGCACCGAGGCGCGGAAGACGATCGGATCGAGGAGCCGGTGCACCAGCGTGGTGAAGGTGGAATTGAGCGGCTCGTAGATCACCAGCAGCCCGCCCGGGACGAGGACCCGCAGTGCTTCGCGCAGGGCGGCGGCGTAGTCGATGACGTGGTGCAGGGCGCCGTCGAACACGATGCAGGCGGCGCTGGCGGTGCGAAACGGCAGCCATTCGCCGTCCGCCTGGACGCCGGCCAGCCGGGCCTGCGGCAGGGCGGCGACGGCGCGCGACACGTCGAGGCCGATCAGTGGTCGCGTCGAACGCGGCGCCCGCTCCTGGGCGTAGCGGAGGAAGTGCCCGCGCCCGCAGCCGACCTCGATCACGCTCCCCTCGGGAGCGGCGGCGATCTCCGCCAGCAGACGATCCCACTGGTGGTGGAAGACCGCGGCGCTGCCCGCCGCCGCGAAGGGGCGGTCGAGCAGGTCGACGCCGACCTCGTCCTGCCAGGCGCGCTCCAGGGCCCGGTAGCGTCGCGCCTCGTCGGCATCCGGCGCCGTCGCGTCGGGCGCCGTCCTCGCATGCTCGTGCGGCCTCAAGCGATCGTGCATACCAGAGCCGGCGCGCCCGGGCCATCGTCGAACGGGCGGGCGGCCGAGACGCGGCTACCCCCACGCCCCCGTGTCCGACCAGCGCCGGCGCAGCAGCAGCGCGAGCACGCGCACGAAGGTGTCGACCGTCTGGTAGCGGCCGTGGACCTGCAGGTACTCGAGGTCGCGGCTGTAGTAGTTGATCGGGATCTCGATGATGCGGCGGCGGGCGCGCAGGACCTCGATGACCATCTCGGGAAAGATCTCGGCGTCCTCGGACGTCAGATTGTCGCGGATGGTGGTGTAGGTCGAACGCCAGAGCGCGCGGTAGACGCAGCAGATGTCGGTGAAGCGGCACTCCAGCCGCCACCACAGCATCTGCAGCAGCTTGGCGAGAACGATGTGCGCCAGGCGGACGATGCCGCGCATGTTGGTGCCCTGTTCGATCATCTGCCTCGTGGTGCGGGTGCCGACCACCATGTCGGCGTCGCGCAGGTAGACGAGGAACTTGCCGACGTCGCGCGGCGCGAAGGTGTCGTCGCTGCAGGCGAGCAGCAGGATGTCCCCCGCGGCCCGGTCGAGGCCGAGCTTCACCAGCGTGGCGATGCGCGCCGTCGGGTCGTCGGCGGTGACCAGGCGAACCCGCACCCCGTCGGCGACGCGCTGCAACGCCGGCGTGGCGGAGCGGGCGACGGCCACGACCTCGTCGACCCCGGCCTCCTCGGCGTAGCGGGCGACGACCCGCGCCGCGCCCTCGTCCTCGCCGTCGACCACGTAGACGAAGCTGGTGCGTTTGCGGTCGAAGGCGTGATCGCGCACCAGGTAGTTGGCGGTGTTGAGGTCGTCGCGCGAGTTGATGTTGACGTAGTGGCCGCGCAGCGTGAACGGCGTCATGCGCGCGCCGGCGCGCGCCAGGCCGGCGAGCCACGAGGTCCAGTCGCGCGGCCCGCTCTCCGGCCCGCCGGCGTAGGCCTGCTCGAGGCGGCGGAAGATCTCCGGCTGGATCAGGTAGGTGCCGGTGCCCATCATGCGGCCGATCGGGTGCGTCGGCTTCTCCACCAGGTCGACGATGCGGCCGTCGCGCACCTCCATCGCGTAGTTCTTGCGGATCTGCTTGGCGTACTCGGCGGCGATCTGCCCGCACACGACCAGCGACTGCGGGTCGGCGGTGGTCAGCAGCTCACCGTGGTTGGAGTCGACGTAGCACTCGTCGGCGAGCAGCATCACGCACGGCCGGTCGATCGTCCGCCCGGCGAGGAACACCGAATAGGGCAGCTCGAGATTGATGCGCGGATTGTCGACGTAGGTGATGGCGACGCCGAGGCGCGCGCCGTCGCCGAAGTGGCGCTTGATCACCTCGCCGTGATGGCCGACGACGATGCGCACGTCGCGCACCGCGAGCTGGTCGCGCAGCAGCTCGACGTTGCGCTGCAGGTTCGGCACCCCGTCGACGTCGAGCATCGATTTCGGCACCGTCGCCGTGTACGGGTAGGCGCGCACGCCACGGCCGGCGGCGGGGAGGAGGCCGATCAGGGACATCGGGGTCGAGGCGCCTCGGGCTGTTGCGCGGTCAGGCGGTCAGGGACCGAAGGGCTGGTTCGCGAGGCGTCCCGTCCCTGACAGCGCCACGGCCCAAGCGCGTCACACCCCGCCCCTCACGCGCCCAGCCAGCGCAGGATGCGGATCACCAGGGTGTCCGGCGGCTCGTTGGTCGGCACCGGCATGCGGATGGTGATCTTGTCGCGGCGCAGGCGGCTGGCGAAGCCGTCGACCATGCCGGTGACGAAGTGCTCCTGGCTCATCACGGCGCGGATGACGGCGCCGAGGGCGATGGCGCTGATGCGACCGGTGACGCCGATCATCATCATCAGCAGCAGCCACGCGAACTGGAACGGGTTGGCGTGCTTCTTGGCGAACAGGATGGCGTTGCGGCCGAGAAAGTAGCCGTAGGAGAAGACGATCGGCTTCGAGAGGTCGGCGCTCGAGGCGCCGCGGTGCTGGATGGCGGCGGTGTCGACGTAGACGACGCGGTAGCCGAGCTTGCGCGCCCGCATGCACCAGTCGACGTCCTCGTTCACCTGGAAGAAGTCCTCGTCGAAGATGCCGACCTTCTCCAGCGCCTCGCGGCTCATCATGCAGCCGTTGCCGATCACCCAGTCGACGTCCTTCGGCGACGACTCCGGGTAGTCGCGCACGAAGCGCCCGTGCGTCTTGCAGAGCATCGGGCCCCAGTTGAGGATGCCGTACTTGCCCCAGGTGAAGGCGGGGTTCTGCATGTAGAGGTTCTTCGCCCCGGTGATGGCGATGCGCGGATCGGCCTGCATCGTGCGCACCAGCTCCTCGAGGCAGTTGGCGATCATCTTGGTGTCGCTGTTGAGGATGAAGACGTACTCGGCGCCGTGCTCGAGCGCGTAGCGGATGCCGACGTTGTTGCCGCCGACGTAGCCGAGGTTGTCGTCGTTGACGATCAGCGTGATCCAGTCGTACTTGGCGCGCAGCGTCGCCACCGTCTCGTCGGCCGACGCGTTGTCCACGACCACGACCTCGAGGTTGGGATATGTCACCTCGGAGAAGCTCTCGAGGCAGGTCACGACGTCGTCGACGCGATTCCAGGTGAGGATGATGACCGTCACCTTCGGTGCGGTCGGGGCGGGGACGGATGCGGTCACCGCGCGCCTCCTTTCTGCCGTTGCCGGACGATGGGTTCGGGGGTGGCGGCTGCGTCGGCGGCGCCGACGCGGAAACTGACGCGGCCCTGCAGGTCGGCGTAGCTGATCCGCCCGTGCATGTCGGCGCCGGTGTGGCGGCCGAGGCCGCCGTGGACGACGAATTCGATCGCCGCCTCGACCAGGTCGTAGTACTGCGTGGAATCCTTGTCGGCCAGGCCGACGCCGACGCGGTAGCGGCCATTGCGCATCGCGGCCACGAAGCGCACCCGCCACTCGATGCGCTGGCCGGCGGCGAGCGACGGCGCCTGCGCGCCGAGCGCGTGGCTGGTGTCGCCGTACACCGGAAAGCCGTCGTCGGCGTTGATGCCGATGCCGAGGACCGGGGACTCGACGTCCTCCATGGCCTCGCACTCGATGACCAGGGTGGCGAGGTCGCCGCAGCGCACGCGACCGACGGCGCGGCCGGCCTCGTTCTCGATCCAGCCGCGCAGGACGCGGATCTGCCCCTCGCCCCAGACGCGCGTTCCGCCCGCCTGCGCCGCGGCCGCGGGCAGCGCCGTCTCGGCGGTCTGCTCGCGGCCCACCGTGCTGAGGTAGGCGGCGATCACCGCGTCCGGATCGCCCTGGGCGGCGATGCGGCCGTGGTCGAGCCACACCGCCTCGTCGCAGAAGCGCTGCACCTGGCCGAGGTCGTGGCTGACCAGCACCATCGTCTTGCGACGCTGCTTCAGGTCCTCGAAGACGTTGAGGCACTTGAGCTGGAAGTCGGCGTCGCCGACGGCGAGGATCTCGTCGAGCAGCATGATGTCGCTCTCCGCCTGCAGCGCGGTGGCGAAGCCGAGGCGGGCGCGCATGCCGGTCGAGAGGTTCTTCAGCTTGGCGTCGCGGAAGCGGTCGAGGTCGGCGAAGCGGATCGCCTCGTCCACCCGCCGCGCCACCTCGCGGCGCGGGTAGCCGAGCACCGCGGCGTAGAGCTCGACGTTCTCGCGCACCGTCAGCTCGTTGCTGAAGCCGAGGCCGAGCTCGAGCAGCGCCGACATCGAGCCGTCGACATGCACCGCGCCGCGGTCCGGCGGCAGCAGCCCGGAGATGATCTTCAGCAGCGTCGACTTGCCCGAGCCGTTGCCGCCGATGATGCCGACGAAGGTCCCCGCCTCGATCACCAGGTCGACGCCGCGCAACGCCTCGAAGCGCTCGTAGGTGGTGCCGCGGAAGCCGCTGAGGATGCGCTCGGTGAGCGTCGTGTGCACCTCGTGCGGGATGCGGAAGGTCTTGTGGATGTCGCGCAGATCGATCGCCGGCATGGTCGTCAGCGCTTCCCGACGGCGCCCGCGCGGCGAACGCGACGCGCCGCGGCGGCATCGCGGCATGCCCCCGCTCCGCTCCGCGTTCTCGGCGTGGTGTGCATCCGTTCGGGGCTCAGAAGTGCTCCACGAGCCGGTGCTGCAGGCGGCGGAACATGTGGTAGCCGAGCAGGCAGACGCCGACCGACATGGCGGTCGTCAGCAGCAGGCCGCGGGCGCCCGGCCACCAGCCGTAGATGAGGGCGCGGCGGCTGTCGCCGATGATGCGGCCGACCGGATTGACCCAGACGATCCAGCGCCAGCGCTCCGGCACCATCAGGTCGAGGTAGATGATCGGCGTCAGCCAGAAGCCGACCTGGAGGACGATGTTCCACAGGTAGCCGACGTCGCGATAGCGCACGTACAGCGGCGCCAGGAACAGCGAGGTGCCGAGGGTGAGCAGCACCAGGTCGACGAGCAGGATCGGGAAGGTGATCGCCGGCATGGTCAGCGGCGTGCCGGTGACCCGCAGCAGCACCGCCAGCACCGCCAGATTGATGATGAAGGTGAGGCCGGCGCTGAGCAGGGCCGAGTAGACCATCACCTCGCGCGGCAGGACGGTCTTGGTCAGCAGCTCGGCGCGCGACAGCAGCGAGCCGGCGCCGGTCGCCGTCCCCTCGGAGAAGAAGTTCCACAGCGCCACGCCGAGCAGCAGGAACCCCGGGTAGTTGGGGACGTCGAGGCGCATGAAGAAGGTGAAGACGACGTAGTAGATGGCGAAGAACATCAACGGGTTGAGCACCGACCAGGCGTAGCCCAGGGCGGAGTGGGTGTAGCGGATCTTGAAGTCCTTGAGGGCGAACTGCAGCACCAGCCAGCCGTAGCTGGCGCGCCGGCCGCCCCAGCTCGTCGGCGCGCCCGGCAGAATGCGCCGCCGCCCGTTCGCCGCCGTGGCCGCGGGTTGTGCCCGTACCCCCCGTGTCATCGAAACATCCACCGATTACAGGGTTGCGCGGCGAGTCACAACGGCGAAGAACGGGATGCCCGGCGGGCGGCGGCGAGCGGTCCGCGCGCCGCGCTAGCGCACGTCGGCCATGCCGAGGGCGGCGAAGGGGATGGGGCGGTCGCGCCAGGCGTCGAGGGCGCCGCGCAGGAAGGCGCGCTCGCGGGCGATGCCGGGGGCGTCGCGGCGCAGGGCGGCGCGGGCGGCGCGCCCGGCGCAGGCGGCGAGCGAGGCGGCGGCGAAGCGGAGCTGCTGCCGCGGCGCGCCGTAGCGCTGGGCGATGCGGACGCCGTTGCGGCCGAGGAAGTAGGCCTGCGGGAAGACGCGGTGGGCGCCGGGCGCCGAGCTCGAGCCGCCGCGGTGCAGGATGGCGGCGTCGCCGGCGTAGACGACGCGCCAGCCGGCGCGGCGGGCGCGCAGGCACCAGTCGACGTCCTCGTGGTAGCCGAACAGCGATTCGTCGAGCAGCCCGATCTGCTCCAGCGCCGTCCGCCGCCACAGGTAGCCGTTGCCGATCGCGACGTCGACGTCGCGCGTGCCGCGCCAGGGCGCGCCGTCGGGCTGGCCGGCGCCCTCGCTGCGCACCAGGAACGGCCCGTAGGTGAGCGTGCCGAAGGCCCCCCACAGGCGCGCCGGATCCTCGAGCAACAGGTTGCGGCAGCCGACCACGGCGATGCGCGCGTCCGACTCCGCCACCCGCACCAGCTCGTCCACCATGCCGGCGGTCACCTCGGTGTCGCTGTTGATCAGCAGCGCGTAGTCGGCGCCGCGCGCCAGCGCCCAGCGGATGCCGACGTTGTTGCCGCCGGCGTAGCCGAGATTGCTCGGGTTGCGGATGATCGCCAGCCCGGGATGCGCCGCTTGCAGCGCCGCCACCGTGTCGTCGGCGGAGGCGTTGTCGACCACCACCGGCGTCAGCCGCGGGTAGGTCAGGCGGGGCAGGCTGGCGACGCAGCGCAGCACGTCGTCGCGCCGGTTCCAGGTCAGGATGAGCAGGACGACGTGCGGGGTCACCGCGCGCCCCGCAGGACCTCGTCGTACAGCGCCCGCGTCTGCGCCGCGATGTGATCCCAGCCGCAGTGCCGCTCGACGTAGCGGCGGCCGTTGGCGGCGCAGCGGGCGCGCTCGGCCGGGTCGTCGAGCAGCGCCTGCAGGGCGATGGCGAGGGCGGCGGGATCGCCGTAGGGGACGACGCGGCCGCCGTCGGCGGCGCGCACCACCTCGCCGCAGCCGGAATCGTCGCACACCACCACCGGGGCGCCGCACATCAGGCCCTCGGCGGCGACCAGGCCGAAGATCTCGTCGGTGGAGGGATAGGCGACGACGTCGGCGTCGACGTACGCCGCGTTGCGGTCCTCGCCGAGCAGCAGGCCGGGGAAGAGGACGCGGTCGCCGAGGTGCAGCTCCTCGACGATGGCGCGCAGCGGCGCCTCCGGCATCATGAAATTGCCGGCGACCACCAACCGCACCGCCGGCGGCAGCCGCGCCAGCGCCCGCAGCAGGACGTCGACGCCCTTGCGCGGCGTGATCTTGCCGACGAACACGATCAGCGGCCCGTCGCCGAGGCCGAAGGCGCGGCGGAAGCTGCCGCGCGGCGGCAGGGTCGCGAACTCGGCCAGGCGGACGCCGTTGGGGATGACGCGGATGCGCGCCCGCCCGACGCCGACCCGCTCGTAGTGCGGCACCTCGGCCTCGGAGACGGCGATGCAGGCCGCCGCGTGCTCGAGGATGTCGTCGGCGCCGAGCAGATCGAGGACGCGCTTGATGAGCACGTAGCGCTCGATCGGCGGCACCGTGCCGTTGCCGGTGAAGACGTAGGGGATGCGCCGGCGCCGCGCCGCGGCGCCGACCAGCGCCTCGAGCAGGTGGCGGTGCGAGTGGATGTGGACGATGTCGAACGCCGCCAGGTCCTTCCACGGCGCCTGCAGGATGCCGAGCGGCAGGTAGAGCTGGCGGTGGTAGGCGAGGCCGTTGTGCAGGTTGCGGAAGCGGCGGATGTAGACGCCGTCCACCGTCTCCTCCGCCGTCGCGCAGCGGCTGGCGGCGTCGAGCGCGTCGGTGGTCCACACCGTCACCTCGTCGCCCGCGGCCGCCAGGCTGCGGCAGACCTCGTAGGCGCAGCGGGGAATGCCGCCGTACGCCCAGGCGGGATAGAAGCTCGGCGAGACGTGGAGAATCCGCACAGGAGGCGCCGTGTAGTACGGCGGCGAGCCGCTTGGCCAGCCGCCCTCAGTCCGGGTTGTAGCCGAGGACGCGCAGGCGCTGGCGGGTCGCCTCGTCGAGCCGGCCCGCCTCGCCCACGCCCGCGCCGCGCGCGACGCGGGCGGCGAAATCATCCAGCAACTGGCGCAGCGCCGGGCGCTCCGGATCGTCCGCGAGCGGCGCCTGCTCGCGCGGATCGGCGGCCAGATCGAAGGCGGTCTCGGCGCCCTTCGGGCCGACGATCAGCTTGCGATCGCCGCGGATGACGACCCGGCTGGGCGTCGGCTGGCGCGCCCCGAGCAGCGGGTAGAGCTCGCTGAAGCCGACCCCGCCGGGCGCCGCGCCCAGGGCCTGGCGGGCCGCGGTGAGCCAGCCGCGCACCCCGACGTGGGCGTCGATCAACGGCCACAGGCTCCGCCCCTCGAAGCCGGCCGGCGCCGGCACGCCGACGGCGGCGAGCACGGTGGGGGCGACGTCGAGCAGCGACACGACGGTGCGGATGCGCGCCGGCGCCGGGTGGCGCGTGGTCTCGATCAGCAGCGGGACGTGCAGGCTCTCCTCGAACAGGGTCATCCCGTGGCCGAGCCTGCCGTGCTCGAGCAGCTCCTCGCCGTGATCGGCGGTGAACACCACCAGCGCGTCGTCCAGCAGCCCGCGCTCGCGCAGCCCGGCGAAGAGCGCCGCCAGGCGCTGGTCGATGGTGACCACCTCGGCGTCGTACAGGTCGTTCACCCCCTGCAGCAGCTCGGCGTCGGTGAGCGGCACGTCCTGCGAGCGATCGCGCGCCGCCCGCTCGACCGGCAGGCCCATGTGCTGGTGCTCGTCGAGGACGTGGTCCGCGGCGCGGTCGGTCACCGTGCGCGCCCGCGCCACGTCGCCGCGGCGCGCCAGCACGCGGTCCAGGATCTCGGCCGGCGCGTCGTACGGCGTGTGCGGCTCCATGTAGTGCAGGTAGAGAAAGAGCGGCCGCGCCCGCTCCGTCTCGGTGCGGCCGTCCAGCCACGCCAGCGCCTGCGCCGTCACCGCCTCGCCCGAGGCCTTGGCCAGCGGCCCGGACGGCCCGGACACCAGTCGCGCCACCGCGAAGCCGCGCGCCAGGCCGAGCTGCGGCGCCATGCCGCCGTGGCCGGAGATCGCCGCCGTCGTGTAGCCGGCCTCGCTGAGCGTCGCCGCCAGCGTCGGCACCGTGTCCGGCAGCGCCAGGCCGAGCGCCGTCTGGCCGTGCTGGGTCGGGTACAGCGAGGTGAACAGCGAGGCGACCGACGGCGCCGTCCACGAGCTGCTCGGATAGGCGCGCTCGAACACCGCGCTGCGCGCCGCCAGGGCGTCGAGGAACGGCGTCATGCCGCGGTCGTTGCCGAGAAACCCCATGCGGTCGGCGCGCAGCGTATCGACCAGCACGATGATGACGTTCGGCCGCCAGCCGCCGGCCGGCGGGCGACCGCCGCAGCCGGCGATCGCCACCACCGCCGCCAGCGCGGCCACGAGCGCACGAGCCATCGAACGATCCAGCGTAAACCGAATCCGTCGGCTATCGCCAGCGCAAAGCCGCCGCGCCGGCGCGGCGCGGCGGTGCGCGGGCGCGCCGCCGGCGACGAATCCCATTGACCATGACCCGCGGCCAGTGCCAGGAAGCAGATAGCCAAGGGGGATAGATGACAGTTCGACGGGTCCTGCTCGCCGGGCTTGCGGGTGCCGTGCTGGTCACGGGGGTGGCATCGGCACAGCTCACCGGCGCCCAGCAGAAGTGCATCGACAACTACAACAACAAGCTGCGCCTGGTGTCGCAGCAGGTGGGAAAGAGCGCCACCGCCTGCATCAAGCTGGCGACCGAAGGCGACCTGCCCAACCCCGAGGCCTGCGTGGTCGGCGACGCCGACGGCAAGATCGCCGACAAGACGGCGAAGGTCGCCGACCTGTTCGGGCCCGGCAAGCTGTGCGACCCGGTGCCGCTGGTGATCGTGCGCCCGGCGGCGATCGCCAACGCCGCCCACGTCAGCGCCCTCAGCCGCCTCATGCACGAGCTCTTCGGCAACCCGGTCGGCCTCTTCAGCACCGACAAGACCGACGCCAAGTGCCTCAACAAGGCGGTGCAGCGCGCCGCCCAGGCGCTCACCGAGATCGTCAAGCAGCACCGCGGCTGCACCCGCGCGGGCATGAAGGCCGGCACCGTCACCAGCAACGCGACCCTGCTCGCCACCTGCGGCACGTTCGCCCTGCTCGACACCGGCGGCAAAGCGGACGGGCGGCTGAAGAAGCTCGACGCCGACGTGCAGAGCGCCTGCGCCAAACCCGGCATCAACCTGGCGGCGCTGTTCGACGGCCTGCCCGCCGCCTGCAACGAAACCGCGGCCGCGCTGTCGGCCTGCCTGCAGGCCCACACCCGTTGCCGGGCGTGCATCGCCATCAACTACGCCGACTCGCAGAGCATGAGCTGCGACGTCTTCGACGACGGCCTCGCCAACGGCTCCTGCGCCCCCACCTGAGGGCCCGCAAAGGCAAGCGGCACAGGCCCTTCAAGCAAACGATCGTTTCGGTGAAGCCGCGCTCACCATGAGAAAAAATCGCCTTGACATGACCGTGGCGGCCGTGGTCAGGACGGATATCACCATCCTATTCTCGAGTTAGTCCATCAACCGTGCAGCCCGGGCGGCTGCACCACATCAGCAAGGGGGGTACGTATGTGTAGTCGCAGGCTTCTCACGCTCGGCGGCAGCATCGCCGTCAGCCTGCTGGTCGCTGGCAACGCCTTCGCGGCGCTGACCGGCGCCGAGCAGAAGTGCATCGACGGGTACAACAATTTCCTGCGCCTGGTCTCGGCGCAGGCGGGCAAGTCGGCCACGGCGTGCGTCAAGACCGCGACCAAGGACGGCTCGAGCCCGAACACCTGCATCGTCACCAACACCGACGGCAAGATCGCCGGCAAGGAGACCAAGGTCACCGGCCTCTATCCGGCCAAGTGCACCGGCAGCGAGCCCATCCAGCAGGGCGCGGTGACCGGCAACGCGGCGCACCGCAATTCGGCGACCGAGCTGGCGCACGCGCTCTTCGGCGATCCGACCGGCACGCTGAGCAACGACAAGGCCGACGCCAAGTGCCTGCAGAAGATCGTGCAGCGCTCGACCCAGGCCTTCACGGCCATCATCCTGGCGCACCGCGCCTGCGTGAAGAACGGCATGAAGTCGGGGACGATCACCGACGCGACGAGCCTCGATGCGACCTGCGGCACCTTCGCCCAGATCGACAGCGGCAACAAGGCCGCCGGCAAGCTGGCGGCGGTGAGCGCGGACGCGAGCGGCACCTGCGGCGCGACCACCTCCTCGCTGGCGTCGCTGTTCGACGGGCTGCCCGCGGGCTGCACGAACAACACCACGAACCTCGGCAACTGTGTGGTCGCCAAGACCCGTTGTGTCGCCTGCCGGACGCTGAACGCTGCCGACGGCCAGAACATTGACTGTGACGTGTTCGACGACGGCTCGTCGAACTACTCCTGCGAGCCGATCGGCGCGGCCACCTGCACTCTGGACGCGAGCAGCCAGCTCGCCCTCGGCACCGCGGCGCTCAGCCTGCCGCTCGCCGCGAGCGGCACGCTGAACATCGCCTGCGGCTCGGCCGGACCGGACGGCGCCGCGAACTGCACCTGCGACGTCGGCGCCTTCGCCCCGATCGTCATCATGAGCTTGGGCGACGTCTGCGTGCACCCCGCCGCCGGCTGCACGCCGGGCAAGATCGACTGCAACGGCGGGACCTCGCTCAATGCCTCGCTGGTCGCCGATCACGACATCGGCTCCTGCAGCGGCGATGCGAACTGCAAGACCCAGTGCGACGCCTACTGCGGCGGCATCAGCTCGAGCCGCCTGACCTACGGCTGCGAGGGCTTCTGCCAGGGCGGCTCCAACCACGGCGGCGCCTGCACGCTCGACTCGCAGTGCCCGGGCGGCCAGTGCCCCGGCAAGGATCCGGTGCCGCCGGCGCACGCCGGCACGTGCAACTGCTCGTGTCAGTCGCAGGGCCTCGGCGCCCCGGCGGCGGCCGGCAACATGGCGTGCGAGGTCGGCACCCAGATCGACGTCGAGCTGCCCAGCAACGGCACCTGCGGCGACACGGTGACCATCGCCCTGCCGCCGATCTGCGGTGGCGTGACCACCACCACGGCGAGCGGCGGCATCCTGAACGCCGACAAGGCGATGGGGATCACCGTTCCGCCGTACGGCACGCTGGTCAACCCGCCGTTCGGCTACGGCACCTACCCGAACTCGCTCACCGGCGTCGCGACGTCGTGCGCGTCGCTGAGCGGCAGCTCGGTGTCCGGTCTGAAGCTGGTCGGCCACCTGGCCTTCCCGGATTCGACGCTGGGCGACATCCTGGCGATGAATTCGTTCGTCTGCCAGTAAGACCCATCAACGGCCTGGAGGGGGCCGGCGTCGCCGGCCCCCTCCAGCACGGTACTGCGCGAAAGCCCCTGACGCCCCGGCGTCAGGGGCTTTCGTCGCTCTGGGATCGTCGGCGGCGCGCCGGGGGTTCAACGCGATGACCGCTCGCCAGCGCGCCATCGGCGGCGCGATGCTGCTCGCCGCCAGCGTCGCGCTCGCCTACGCCGGCAGCTTCGCCGGCGGCTTCGTCTCCGACGACGTCGCGGCGATCGCCAACAACCCGCTCCTCGAGGCGCTCGATGCAGCGCATCTGCGCGCCATCTTCGCCAGCTTCGACGACGCCAACTACATCCCGCTGAAGGTCCTCTCGCTGGCCGTCGATCGCGCCGTCTGGGGACCGGAGCCGTTCGGCTACCACCTCGGCAACCTGCTGCTCCACATCGCCTGCACCCTGCTCGTCTGGCGCATCCTGCTGCGCCTGGCGCTCTCGCCCGGGGCGGCGCTGCTGGTGGCGCTGCTGTGGGCGCTGCACCCGCTGCAGGTCGAGTCGGTGGCGTTCATGAGCGAGCGCAAGAACGTCCTCTCCGGCGCCTTCTTCTTCGCCGCCTTCCTCGCCTGGCTGCGCTTCTCGGCGCGCCGCGACTGGCGCGCCTACGGCGCCGTGGCGCTGCTGTTCACCGCCGCCCTGCTGTCGAAGATGAACACGGTGGTGCTGCCGGCGCTGTGCATCGCCTACGAGGTCCTGGTGACCCGGCGCGTCGGCCGCTGGACGCTGGCGGCCACCCTGCCGCTGTTCGCCATCGGCGCGGTCGTCGTCTGGTACAACCTCGCCGGCAACCCGATCCACGGCAGCCGCTTCCACGGCGGCAGCGCCCTGGTGACCTGGCTGACCAGCAGCACCGTCGTGTTCCGCTATCTGGCCCTGACGGTCGCGCCGCTCGGGCTGCGGACGTTCTACTACATCCCGCTGCACGGCTCGCCGACCGACTGGCCGGTGGCGCTGTCGCTGCTCGGCCTGGCGGCGCTCGCCGCGCTGGTCTGGGGCCTCCACCGACGTCGGCCGCGCGAGGCCTTCTGGCTTCTCTGGTTCGGCATCACGCTCGCCCCGATGCTGAACATCGTGCCCTTCCCGACGCTGATGCAGGACCGCTACATGTACCTGCCGCTGCTCGGCCTGCTGGCGGCGCCGGCGTGCGCCCTCGATGCGGGGCTGTGGCGCGCCGCGGCCCGTCGCGCGGCGGCGGTCGCCGCGACGGCGCTCGCCGTCGCCCTCGGCGGGCTCACCGTGACCCGCCTGGCGGTCTGGCACGACGAGATCAGCCTCTGGCGCGACTGGGCGCTCCAGGAATGGTACCTGCCGGTCGACCAGGGCCCGTTCCTCACCCGGGACAGCGAGCGCAAGCTCGCCATCCTCGAAGCGGCCGCCCGCGCCACGCCCGATTCGGCGCTGCTGCGCCACAATCTCGGCGCCCTCCTCTACGAGCGCGGCGACCTGCCGAAGGCCGTCGCCGAGCTCGACGCCGCCACCCGGCTCCCGGGCGGCGACGCCGGCGTGCCGCTGCTCAATCTCGGCCGGGCGCTGCTCCACGGCGGCGACGGGCCGCGCGCCGCCGCCGTCCTGCAACGGGCCGTCGAGCGCGAGCCCTACTCCTTCTACGCCCAGCTCAACCTGGCGCGCGCCGCGCTGCGCGTGGGCGACACGGCGACCGCCCGCCGCGCCCTGGAGGCCTGCGCCCGGATACGGCCGGGTTCCGAGCGCCAGTACCGGGGCGAGTGGGAGGCGGTGGGAGGGAGGGAGGCGGGTTGAGGGGGTGGGGCGAGCCGGAATCCGCCCCCCCCGAGTCCCCTCCCCCTACCCTCGCGGCGAGATCACTGCGCCGCTGGGGTCGCCGCGGGCGCGGTCGCTGCCGCGGTCGGCTCGGCGGCCGGCGTTGCGGCGGCGGCGGGCGGCGCGGAGCCGGTGAGCTGGCTCAGGTTGGCGATGAACCAGGCCTGCGCGTCCTTGGACACGGCGTTGTCGCTGACCCCGTACCAGTGCTGGGAGGTCTCGACGAACGCCGTCGACTTGTCGCCCGTCCAACCCGGCTTCTGCGGGTTGGTGCCGTTCGGCGGTCCGAAGCGTTTGGTCAGCGTCTCGATGACGGACTGCTGGTTCTCGGCCCCGTAGTAGACGACGTACACCCAGAGCTGGTTCTTCCAGAAGCGCAGCTCGACGTCCGCCTTGCGCTTCAGCTCGGGAACCTCGACGCCGCGCACGACGTAGCGCGTCAGGTAGTCGCTGACGAATGCCTGCGAGCCGAGGTTGGCGGCGGCGGGGACGGCCTCCATCTTGGGGTAGAGCTTCTTCACCGCCTCGACGCTCGAGCCCAGCTTCGCCTTGCCGAATCCGGTCGGCTCGTTGGTGACGCCGAGCGCCGGCGCCGCGATCAGCGCGGCCAGCACCGCGAAAGCGATCGTTCTCTTGCGCATCTCTCTCCCTCCAACGTCTAGGGCAGCGGGGTGAGCGAGCGACCGCGCTGCTGCAGATAGAACCCCATGGCCGCGGCGACGAAGCCGGTGGTGTGCGTCCAGGGGTGGTTCGCCGTCGCGGAGACTCCGTCATATTCGATCTCCGACGGCGGCGACAGCCATCGCCCGTCGGGCCGGCGCGCGGCGGCGATCACCTCGACCCAGCGATCCGCCTCGGCCGGGCTCGGCGGGGCGAAGGCGAGGAGGATCGCCGCCCGCTCGGCGAACAGGTCGCTGAAACGGGCGTCGGCGCGCTGTTCCGCGGCGATGGCCGCCAGCAGCCCAGGCGCGCGGCCGCTGGTGGCGGCCGGCAGCGGCAGCCCGACGCTGCGCGCCCAGGCGAGCACCAGGAACTGGTGGGTGAGGATGTAGCCGGTGCCGGGCGTCGCGGTGAAGTCGGCGATGAACGCGGCGGCGCGCTCCGGCGGCGCGCCGACCGGCGCGAACACGTAGGTCGCGAGCCGCGTGATGCCGCGGCCGGGATCGGCCGGCAGCGGCGGTGGCGGCGCATCGGCGCGCAGCAGGCGAGCGAATCGGTGATCGCGCAGGCGGCGCTCGGTCTCGGCGACCAGCGCGCGCAATTCGGGATCGGCGCGCTGCGCCGCGAGCTGCTGCAGGAACCAGGCTTCGCCCATCTCCATCGCCGGCGCGCCCGGCGCGCGCAGCGCGGCAACGGCGCTCGTCAGGGCGCCGGCGGCCGCCGCGTCGGCGGCTCGTTCCGCCGCCACCGCCGTCGGCGCCGCCGCGACGGCGGCCCCGGACAGTGGCCAGAGGACCGCGTCGAGGAGGAACGCCGCCGCCATGACGCCGCCGATCCGCCTCCACCCCGCGCCGCATGACCGGCCGGCCATCGAGGCTACTGCGCCGCGCACCGGATCCACTGGTGAGGCGGAGCGCCGCGGGACCCGCGGCGCTCCGTACGCATCACTGACAGATGAACGTGTTGCGGCTGCGGATGTCGCCCAGCGTGGAGTCGAAGAAGCCGAGCTGACCGACCAGCTTCAGGTTGGCGATGTTGTGCGCCTGGAAGTCGGCGCACGACACCCGGGCGCCGGTAACGGACTCCGGCCCCGCGGGCGGGATCGTGGAGGTGGGGCTGTTGTTGGCCTTGAGGATGACGCCGGTCGAGGTCTCGCTGCTCACCGCGCCGCAGACCGGCGCCAGTTGGATGGTCGCGGGGTCGCCGCAAGCGCCGTTGGACGGCAACTCGACGTTGATCTGCGTGCCCAGGTTGCACGACAGGCCGCCGGCGGCGCTGGCCGCGCCGACGCCGGTGGCGGAGCAGACGCAATTGCAGTTGTCGAAGTGCGCCACCGGCTCGCCGCCCGGGCACTGGCCGCCGGGGCACTCGCTGTCGCGGTTGCACTCCATCTCGTCGGCGCTGCCGCCCTGGCAGTAGCCCTCGCAGCCGAAGCTCTGGCGGACGTAGCCGGCGCCGAGGGAGGCGCAGTGCGCATCGCAGCTCGCCGCGCACTGGGCGTTGTTGCTGCAGGAGCCGATGGCGTGGTTGGCGTTGAGCACCACGTCGAGCGGCGCGCCGCCGTCGCAGTCGACCTTCCCCGGAGCGCAGCCGGCGGCGGGGTTGACGCAGACGTCGCCGATCGACGGGATGACCACCGGATCGAAGGCGATCAGCGCGCAGGAGCAATCCGCGGTGCCGTCGGCGCCCGGCTGGCCGCAGTCGATCGAGAACTTGCCCGTCGCCGGCAGGGCGAGCGGCAGCGCGGCGGTCTGCAGGAAGAGCTGGCTCCCCTCCTTCAGGGTGCACTGGTTGCGCACCACCGGGTCCGCCGTGTTGGTCGGGGTCGGGGTGCGGGTCTGCGTCAGGGTCGGCGTGCTGGTGGGCGTCACCGTGCTGGTGCCCGTGGCCGTTGGCGCCGCGGTGTTGGTCGGGACGGGCGTGTTGGTCGGGACGGGCGTGTTGGTCGGCACGGGGGTGAAGACCATCGGGCAGCCGGCGGCGTTGAGGAAGCTCTGCACGCAGCGGTCGACCTCGTTGGCATCGACGGTGCCGTCACGGTTCTGGTCCGCCGCGGCGCAGCTCGGGGCCGGCAGTCCACTGGCCAGGTTCACGCAGGCCTGCAGGTTGGCGATGCTCACCCGGCCGTCGCCGTCGCAGTCGCCGACGCAGACGGCGGCGGCGCGGCCGACGGTACCGAGCGCCAGCAACGCCGCCAGCGCCGCGGCGCGTCGCAGCGGGAGTCGCGAAAGTACCCAGGTCGTCATACGCATGTCCTCGTTCGTCCGGTTCACGGAACCGTGATCGCGCCGGGCTCGGCGAGCAGCCCGATCGGCGCGGCGGCCGGCGACGCGCCCTCCGCGGTGTGCTCCAACACGATGGCGCCGCCGCCGCTCTCGACGGTGAAGCGGCAGGCGAACAGCGCGCCGTCCGGCAGCACCGCGTTGTTGTCGCGGCCGAAGACGCCGACGCGAACGCCGGCGCGCCCCTCGCCGTCCTCCGGCAGGAGCGCGGCGACGAGCTGCTTGCCGAGCGCCTCCGCGGCGGCACCGACGGTGCAGTCCGGCGCGGCGCCGGCGCTCAGACGGTCGGCGGGGAAGCGAATGTCGGTCGATACGGCGGCGATCGCCTGTCCGCGCGGCGTCAGGCTGGCGGTGACCTCGGCGGTCCCGCCGGCCGCGGCGGTGCCGGCACTGAGGCCGAGCGTTCCCGGCGCCGCGCTGACGTCGATGCGGCCGTCGCTGCCGGTGACCGCGATCGCCTGCGCCTGCTGTCCCGCCGCCTCCGGCGTGTTGCGCAGGACGTAGCTGCCGTTGGCCGCCGGCGACAGCAGGAAGCGGCAGACGGCGAGCGGTCCGCTGCCGATGAGGGCGTTGTTGTCGAGGCCGATGATGCCGAGGCGCAGCAGGCCGCCCGAGGCGTGCGCCAGCGCGTCCTTCACGCCGGCCAAGCGAGGCGCGATCCGACAGTCCGGCTTGCCGTCGTCGCTGGCGACCACCGACAGGGCCTCGGCGTCGAACTCGATGTCCGTCGCCACCGAGGCGATCGGGGCGTCGTTCGCCACCAGGGTGATCGGCACGTCGACGGCGAAGCCGGCGGTGCCGGCGACGACGCCGAGATTCACCGCCGCCACGACGGCGGTGGTGGCGGTCGGCGTCGGTGGCGCAGTGGCGGTGCTCGTCGGCAGCGGCGTATTGGTGTGGACGGCGGTGGTGGTCGGCGCCGTGGTCGCGGTGCCGGTCGGCACCGGCGTCGCGCTGCCGGTCGGCGCGCTGGTGGCGGTGGCGGTCGGACCGGTGGTCGCCGTCTCGGTCGGCGCGCTGGTCGCGGTGTCGGTCGGCGCCGGCGTGTTGGTGCGCGTCGGCGCCGCCGTATCGGTGGCCGGCGGCGGGTTGGTGCGCGTCGGCCCGGTGGTGTTGGTGCGCGTCGGCACGGAGGTGTTGGTGCGGGTGGGCGGTCCCGGCGCGGTCGCGGTCGGCACCGGCGCGGTGTCGGTGGCGGTCGCGGTGGGCGGCGGCGGCGCGGTGCTGGTCGAGGTCGGCGGCGGCGTCACCTGGCCGGTCGCATTGGCGATCGCCGCCCGCACGTTGGGATCGCTGCCGGCGGCGGTCTCGGCCGAGGCGTTGATCGCCGCCGCGGTGAGGCCGAAGGCCTGGTTCGGCGAGTCCTGCACCGCGCGGCGCACCGAGCGGATCTCGTCGGCGTCGAGGTCGCACAACGCGGCGCGGCCGGCCGAGACCTCGTCGAGCAGCAGGCGGAGGGCGGCCTCGCTCTCGAAGGTGATGTCGACCGTGGCGGAGTCGACGAAGGCGCGGGTCAGCGTGCGGTCGCGCGTGTTGCCGACCTCGACCACGTAGCGGCAGGTGCCGTAGTTGGTGCCGGTGGGCATGCGCAGGGCGAACGAGCCGTCGCTCCCGGTGGTCGTCGTGTTGACCGTCTCGCCGCCGCGGATGGTGCCGTTCCTGACGTTCGAAGGGCCGATGCGCAGCAGGCGCACTTCGACGCCGGCGCCCACCGGGAAGACGTTGTTGGCGACCAGGGCCTCGACCCGCGTGACGACCCACCCCGCCAGGCGCTCGAGCGCCGACGGGGCGGCGGCCAGGCGGCCGCTCGGCATCCGGACCTGGCCGTTGACCACCGGTCCGTTGTTCTCGGTCGGCACGCCGACGGAAACCGACGACTCGCCGCCGCAACCGGCCATCAGCCAGAGCAGGATCGCGGCGCAGAGCCAGGCCCGATGCGACGGCGCAGGGCGCATCATCAACTCATTCCCCCCTCGAGACGAACGAGCTTCAATCAACACCAGCGAGCGGCGCAAAGGCAAGCGGAAAGGCCTGCGACGTGGGGTGCGAGGCGCGGGCCCCGCGTTCGCGCCCTACTTGGCGCCCGGACTGGGAGCCGGCGTCCGCTGCTCCATCTCGTCGAGCTCGGCCTGGCTGGGCGCCTTCCACTCGCCGCGCGTCAACTGCTTGAACCACTTCTGGGCATCGGCGGAGAGCGCCAGGTCGGCGACGCCGTAGGTGCGCAGCCGGGTGGAACCGGTGACCTGCACGGTGTCGGTGATCCACAACAGGTTGCTGTCGCCGTTGTCCTGGTTCGGGCCCAGGCGCTTGGTGAGGGCGGCCAGGACGTCGGCGTCGCTGTTGTCCCCCCAGTACACCTGCACCACCCAGAGGTTCTTCTTCCAGAAGCGGAGCTCGACGTTGACCGGCTTCGACAGCCCCTCGACGTGCTGGTCCTCGAGATAGAGGCGGTGCACGAAGGGGCCGCCGACGCTCGGCGCCCCCACGTTGCGGCCGTCCGCCAGGACCTCGGCGCTGGGAAAGAGCGCCTGCGCCTTGTCCCAACGGGTGCCGAACGGCGCCGGCCCATAGCCCTTCAACGTATCCATGGGCGCCGCCGCGGCGGCGGCCATCGCCGGCACCAGCAGCAGGAGGAGCAGCGGCGGTCGGCGGCGCGCCGGCATGGGCGGGCGGGAGAAGGCAATGAGCGGATTCGGCATGGCGGCAACGGCCTCGGCGTCTCGGCTCGACGGTCTCATCGATACGGGGCCCGCGCTCAGGGCGCGAGCAGGCGGGTGATCGCCACCAGGTCGGCGGCGGTGATGACACCGTCCGCGTTGGCGTCGGCGCCCACCGATCCGGGGAAGGTGCCGCCGCTGACCATGCCGACCGCATCGCCGTCGCCGTCGAAGATCTCGCTCACCAGGAACTCGCGATCGGCCGGCGTCACGGCGTAGTCGCCGTTGGCGTCGCCGCGGATCGGCGTCTCCACCTGGCAGGTGGCGGAGCAGCCGTCGCCGTCGAGCTCGTTGCCGTCGTCGCAGGTCTCCGGCGGCTCGATGCTCATGTTGCCGCAGGCGGGACAGGGCAGGACCTCGTCGCTGACCGTCACCACGGCGCGCGGCGTGACGGTGCCGAGGACCAACGGCTCGCTCGCCGGGTCGCCGTTGTGCAGCAGGATGTTCTGGCCGGTGCTCGCGTTGGCCCGCATGGTGCCGAGCACGACGGTGGCATCGCGGCCGGTGATCCGATTGCGCCCCTCGGGACCGAGGCTGCTGAGGATGCCGGTGCCGCCGCTCGGACAGGCGGGAGAGTCGAGGCCGCACACGGTGACGGCGCAGCCGACGATGTCGACGCTCGCCGCCGGCAGGGCGCCGCCGTCGGCGACCAGCGACGCGGCGATGGTGACGTCGCCGTCGGAGACGATCTGGATCTTGCCGCCGCCGCCGGAGCTCGAGCTCGTGGAGATGTTGCCGCGCACGTCGATCAGTCCGGTCGAGGAGAGGCCGACCTGACCGCCGGCGCCGGCGCCCAAGCCGCGCGCGTCGGTGACGCCGGTGAGCAGGATGCGCTGGCCGGCATCCACCGAGACCATGCCCCCCTTCCCCGCCGGGCTGCCGCCGGCGGCGCTCATGCGCCCGTCGATCAACGCCGGACCGCTGTCGACGGCGACGCTGATGGTGCCACCGGCGCCGCTTCCCAGGGCGCCGTTCGCATTCAACGTCGCCGTCAAGGCGACGCGCACCGCGTCGCCGCCGTCGAGCTCGATGGTTCCGCCGCCGCCCCCGCTGGAGCCGCCGAGCGCCGTCAGCGTGCCCTCGACGACCACCGCGTGCGGCAGGGTGCCGTCGGCGCCGCTCTCGATCGAGATCGCGCCGCCGGCGCCGGAGGAGCTGCCGTCGACCTTGATGCTGGCGGTGCGGGTGACCGTGACGCTGCCGGTATCGCTGCTGAGATCGACCTCGCCGCCGCCGCCGTCGCCGGCCACCGAGGTGAGCGCGCCGTTGATCGTGACGTCGCGCGATCCGGTGATCGTCGTCGAGCCGCCGCTGCTCTCGACGCCGGCGGAGCCGGAGTCGAGCGCGCCGTTGAGCACCACGGTGCCGTGCTTGGCGGTGATCTCGATCTCGCCGCCGTCGCCGTCGGGACCGCCGCCGGCGGCGTTGATCGACGCCGCGGGGAGGCTGTTGGTGACGTTGCCGTCGGCGGTGATGGTGACGCAGCCGCCGGCGCCGCCGCCGGTGTCCGTGCCACCGGTCTTGCCGGTGGCGGTCAGCACGCCTTCGACGCTGACGTGCCCGCTGGCGACGCCGTCGCCCAGGGCGGTGACGTCGAGCGTGCCGCCGAAGCCGCCGGCGACCGTCGCATCCACCTTGAGGACGGCGCTGCTGGTGATCACGACGTCACCGGCGCCGGGCGCCACGCCGGCATCGATGTCGATCGTGCCGCCGTCGCCGCCGGTGCTGTCGATGGCGCCGCTGATGGTGGTCGGTCCGGTGGTGGTGATGGTGACGTCGCCGCCCAGCCCGTCGGATCCGCCGAGCACGCTGATCGCGCCGGTGAGGTTGACGCTGGCCGCGGTGACGCTGACGGTGCCGCCGACCTGGGCCAGCGAGAGCGAGCGCGCCGTGATGCCGGGCGTGGTGGTGTTGCCGCCGATGGTGACGTCGGCGCCGCTGGTCAGCGTGATCGTGCCGCCCGGCGAGCCGCGCGCGTCGAGGCTGCCGGACACCGCCACCGGCCCGCTGACGTCGATGACCAGCGTGCCGCCGCTGACGGCGGTGGTGCCGCTGGCGCGGATGAAGCCGCTGCTGTTCACGGTGAGGCGGCCGGCCCGGATGGTCATGGTGGCGCTGCCGACGTCCAGCGCGCCGCCGGCGTTGATGCGCAGCTCGCGCGCCCCGACGTCGATCACCGAGTTGGCGGTCACCGGCACCGCCGTCGAGACGACGCAGGGGTCGGCATTCGGCGCGCACAGGTCGTTGGCAGTGGTCGCCCACAGCGGGGTCGACAGCATCAGCAGCAGCAACGCACCCAGCGCGCCACTCCTGCCCAGAGTTTCGGCTCGCATAATCCCCTATCCCGCTTTCGACCGCGCAGGCGGTCGCGTTCGGCGTATGGACCCACGGCTACCCAAGTCGCATTGCAGAGGCAAGGAAAACCCCCGCCGGGCGCCGCCGGGCGGCGCCCGCGTTCACCGCGTCATCAGCTCGACGTAGTAGCGGACGTTGAGGCCCATCAGGAGGATCTGCGGGTTGCCGACGAGCTGGCCGTAGACCCCGGTGTTCGCCGGATTGGTATGGCCGACGAGCACGGTCACCGGCCGGCCCTCGCGGCGCTCGAGCTCGATGCGCGCGAACGGCTGGTCGAGGCCGAACTCGTCGCCGGCGTCCGCCGGCGCGACCGCCTCGGCCGGCGCGTCGAGCACCGCGGCGAGGAGGGCGTCGACGAGGTCGGAGGTGACGGCGTCGCCGTGCGGCGCCGCCACCTGCCAGCGGCCGTCGACGCGCCGGGCGCTGATCCGGCGGTCGCCGGCGCTGACGCTGACGCCGACGATGTCGGGCCGGCGCTCGGGCGACGCCGCCGGCGCCGGCGGCGGGGGCGGCGGCGTGGTGACCCAGAGGACCGCGGCGAGCAGCGCGGCGAGGGCGACGTACGACAGGGCGCGCGACCAGCGCATCCGCCTCACCCGCTGCGCCGCCGGTACGCCACGACCAGCAGCCCGCACAGCAGCACCGCGGCCGGCTGCGCCACCGCGCCGAGCCAGAAGATGCGCTCGCCCTGGGCGGCGCTGATGAACAGTTGGTTGACGCCGGGGAGCTGACGCGGCGGGCGGCTGCCGATCAGCGCCTCCTCGCCGGCCAGCCAGTCGACGGCGTTGAGGAAGAGGTCGCGGTTGCCGGCGTAGTCGAGCAGCAGGTTGGCGGCGAAGTCGGCATCGCCCACCACCAGCAGCCGACCGGGGCGCGGGCCGTCGCCCGCCACCTCGACGCTGGCCGCCACCGCCACCGGACCGCGGCTGTCGCGGCCGGCGACCAGCTCGCCGACGCCGGTGGCCAGGACGCTGCGGTCCGGCGTGCGCCAGCTCGACTCGGAGGTCGTCAGCAGATCGACGCCCGCGTCGGCGTCGGCCGCGCGCACCGGGCGGACCGCCGAGAGGAGCGGCGGGGCGCTGAGGTTGGCGCTCACCGGCTGCGCCGGGTTGCGCCCCGGCACCAGCATGGTGAGGTAATCGCCGGCGAACAGGCGGCGGTCGGAGTCGAGGACGATCTCGTCGCCGGCGATGATGCCGTGGCGCTGCAGCAGGGCGACCAGCGCCGGGGTCCGCGCCGGATCGAGCAGCACCAGCACGCCGCCGCCGCGCCGCAGGTAGGCGTCGATTTGTTGCAGCGCCGCCGGCGGGGGATCGCGCTCGGGGCCGGCGAGGATCAGCGCCGCGGCATCGTCGGGCACCGGCGTGTCGGCGTCCAGCCGCAGCTCGCCGACCTCGTAGCGCTCGTTGATGAGGGCGATGTTGGCGGCCGAGAAGCCGTTGCGCCGCTCGCGATCGCCGAGCCGGCGCTCGCCGTTGCCGGCGGTGGCGTAGACGCGCGGCCGCGCCGGCCGGGTCACCTGGATGATCGCCGCCATCAGCGTCGGCTCGTCCGGGTTGGCGAAGTCGCGCCGCCGGCCGTCGCTCTCGACCGCCACGGCGCCGTAGGCGTCGACCCCGAATTCGCGCGCCAGCGCCGGATTGCGGTTGAGATCGAGGATGCGGAACTGGACCAGCGGCTGCGCCGCGCGGACGCGGCGCAGCAGGTCCTCGATGTCGCGGTTGCGCGGGTCGTCGGCGCGCAGGAAGGCGGTCACCGACACCGGCGCGTCGACGGCCGCCAGGATGCCGCGCGCGTGCGCGGAGAGGACGCTGCGCCGCTCGGGCGTCAGGTCGACGCGCCAGCCGGTGCGCGCCGCCAGGCGCTGCGCGCAGACCAGCGCCACCGCGCAGGCGAGGGTGCCGATCAGGGTCGCCAGCCAGCGGCTCATCGGCGCCCCCGCCAGTGCCGCGCCTCGAGCACGCGCAGGGTGAGGAAGACGAAGAGGACCGTGGCGGCGGCGAAGTAGGCGAGATCGCCGGCGTCGATGACGCCGCGGGCGAAGGGCTCGAAGTGGTCGAACATCGCCAGCTCGGCGGCGAGGCGCAACGGCGGCGGACTGGTGGCCGCCTCGTTCCAGCTCACCGCCCAGCAGAGCAGCAGGAAGCCGAGGGTGGCGACCGCCGCCACCACCTGGCTCTCGGTGAGCGCCGAGATGAGCAGCCCGGCGGCGGCGAAGCAGACGCCGAGCAGCAGCAGGCCGAGATAGCTGGCGGCGATCGGCGCCCACGGCACCGGCTGGACGCGCGCCAGGAAGAGCGGATAGGCGAGCGTGCCGAGCAGCAGCAGCGCGATCACCAGCGCGCAGGCGGCGAGCTTGGCGGCGACGATGGCGCCGTCGCGCAGCGGGTAGGTGAGCAGCAGCTCGATGGTGCCGAGCTTCCACTCCTCGGCCAGCAGCCGCATGGTGAGCAGCGGCACGACCAGCAGCAGCACCATCGACAGCGAGTACGGGGCGCCGGCCATGAACGCCGTCCAGAAGTTGCCGAGGATGTTCACCCCGAAGCCGTACTGCACGAAGTAGACGAGCTGGGTGTAGAAGAAGAAGCCGGTCAGGGCGTAGAAGACGGCCCCGACCACGTAGACCAGCGGCGACGCGAAGTAGGCGCGCAGCTCCTTGCGCAGCAGGGCGAGCACGCTCATGGCCGCTCGCCGCCGGTGAGGCGCACGAAGCGCTCCTCGAGGCTGGCGGTCTCGGCGCGCATCTCGGCCACGCCCCAGCCGCGCCCGACCAGCGCGGCGGCCAGCGCCGGGCCGAGCGCGACGCCGGGCCGGCCGGCGACCACGACGTGCACCGTGCCGTCGTCGCTCGGCCGCGCCTCGGCGCCGGCGACCTCCGGCAGCGCGCGCAGCGCCGCGAGCACCGCCGCCGCCGGTCCCTGGACGCGCACCAGCAGGCGCTCGGCGGCCTCGCCGGCGCGCCCCAGGGCGTCGGCGCGATCCTCGGCGACCACCCGGCCGCGGTCGAGGATGACGACGCGATCGCACACCGCCGCCACCTCGGAGAGGATGTGGGTGCTGAGGAGGACGGTGGTGCGGCCGCGCAGCGCGCGCACCAGGCCGCGGATCTCCACCACCTGGCGCGGGTCGAGGCCGACCGTCGGCTCGTCGAGGATCAGCACCGCCGGCTCGTGCAGCAGCGCCTGGGCGATGCCGACGCGCTGGCGGTAGCCCTTCGACAGATGGCCGATGAGGCGGCGGCGCACGTCGCCGAGCCCGCACTGCGCGACCACGGCGTCGAGCCGCGCCCGCCGGCGGGCGCCGCGCAGGCGGCGCGCGTCGGCGCAGAAGTCGAGGAGCTCCCGCACCCGCATGTCGGGGTACCAGGTCGACTGCTCCGGCAGGTAGCCGACCTGGGCGCGGGCCCGCAGCGACGCGCGCTCGACGTCGATCCCCGCCACCTCGACGCGGCCGCTGGTGGGCGGGAAGTAGCCGGTGAGGACGCGCATGATCGTCGTCTTGCCCGACCCGTTCGGCCCCAGCAGCCCGATCGCCTCGCCGGCGGCGGCGCGGAACGACACGCCGCGCACCGCCTCGACGCGTCCGAAGGTCTTGGTGAGATCGGTGACGGCGATCATGGGCGGCGGGGGACGCGGCGCGTGGCGGGCGCCACGAGCGAGGGGCCTCCGGCAGCGCCTGTTGCATCACGCGGCCACGGCCCATGCAACAGGCCGCCGGCGACGCGGCGCCCTCAGCCCGTCGCTCAGCCGCCGAGCACCCCGGCCCGCCCCAGGGCGGCGATCAGACAGCCGGCGGCGAGCCCCCACTGGAGGTCCTTGATGCGGTTCGCCTCGGCGCCGCGGCTGACCTCGGTGGCGAGGGCGCGCAGCGCGAACAGCACCGCCAGGACGCCGAGCGCCCACGACATGCCCTCGACGGGGGGATTGCCGCTCGCCTCGCCGACCCGCTGCGACAGGCGCGCCAGCCAGGGCAGCGCGAGCGTCACCGCGGCGATCCGCGCCGCGCGCACCAACGACATGCTCGACCCGTGGCGCGCCGCGGCGCCGCCGTTCACTCGTCGCTGACCTTCGCCGACTTGGCGATGCGCAGCAGCTCCTGCGCCTCCGGATCGCCGGACTCGGCCAGGCGCTCCCACTTCCGATGCCGCCACGGTTTGAGGACGTACTCGTCGAGGAAGATGACGACGAAGCTGAAGCCGGTGACGATGAGGATCGAGCTCCACATGCCGAGTTCCATGATCGTCTCCTCAGCGCGCGGCGCCGGCGCCGGGGCGCGTGCCCGCCACCAGCTCCGGACTGCGATGCGCCTCGCGCATGACGAAGCGCGGCTTGAACAGCAGGATGAGCACCGGCGTCAGGGTCTGCGAGCCGACGTAGCTGATGGCCATCCAGATCGCCAGCAGCAGGCCCATCTCGGCGTTGAACCGGATGTTCGAGGTCATCCAGAAGACGGTGCTGATGACCATCGTCGCGGCGGTGAAGGTCACCGCCTTGCCCGAGGTCTCGAGCGCCTCGCGCAGCGAGTCCCTGAGATCGCCGCGGACCCGGATCTCCTCGATGGTGCGGCTGACGATGTACAGGCCGTAGTCGATGCCGAAGCCCAGGCCGACGGTCACCAGCGGCAGGGTGTGGATGTTCACGCCGATGTTGTTCACCGCCATGTAGGCGTTGACCATGACGTTCGACAGCGCCAGCGGCGCCAGCAGGTAGAGGCCGGCGGCGAACGAGCGGTACGTGAACAGCATGATCATCCACATGGTGAAGAAGCCGAGGAAGTTCATCAGCGCGTCGTTCTTCACCAGCTCTTCGTTGGCGGCGGCGAGGGTGCCGATGAGGCCGCCGGCGAGCTTGAACGCCGCCTTCCACGGCACCAGCACCGTCTCGACCACCGGGCCGCCGTCGCGCGTCAGCTTGAAGTCGAGCAGCGTCTTGTTGGCGCTCTGCTTGTTGAGGGCGACGCGCAGGCTCTCGATGTCGGTCACCTCGTTGCGCCCGATGCCGGTGATGACGTCGCCCGGCCGGAACGGCCCCTCGGCGCTCTCGTGCTCGCTCGACACCCACGACGGGCCCGCCTTCTCCCATTGCGCGCCCTGGACCTCGGTGATCACCACCTGGCCGTTCTGCTCGGCCACCGCGATGCCGAGGTCGGAGAGCTGCGAGCGGTAGATGAACTGCTTGGCGCGGTGGATGATGCGGCGGATGTTCTGCCCCTTGTGGTCCTTGCAGAAGAACGTGACGTGGGCGGTGGTGTAGCTGGGATCGACGTACTTCGCGGTCTCCGTCGGCGGCGAGCCGGAGAAGTAGATGAAGAAGAGGCCGCCGACGTCCACCCAGCTATTGGGGATGACGCCCCACTTCGGCTCCGACTCGTGGAACACGCCGTTGACGGCGCGGATGATGTCGGCGAGCGAGAAGCTGTAGCCGATGCTCGGGTCGCGCTCCATGACGCGCTGGAACTCCTCCATGCGCCGGAGCATCTTCGGCTCCTTCATGGCGTCGCGGTCGTAGCCCTCGGCGACGATGATCAGCGGCTCGACGCCGCCGAACTTGTCCTGGATCTTCTTGTGCGAGACGTTGTAGGGCGAGTCGAGGAAGAGCAGCGGCGACGCCGACGTCGGGTCGCCGATGGTCAGGCCGCGCACGAAGTAGACGGCGACGCTGGTGGCCAGCAGCCACGCCACCACGGTCACCGTCATCCCGGTCGGGGTCAGCAGGCGCTGCACGAAGCGGTTGATGAGCTTTCGGAAGCCGCCGCGCTCGCGCAGGATCACCAGCTCCGGTTCCGGCGCCTTCAGGTAGTAGTAGACGATCGGATTGAGCAGCATCTCCGAGATGGTGATGGCGAGGATCCACCACGAGGCGGTGATCGCCAGCTTCTGCAGCATGATCACCGGCACCAGCAGGATGACCAGGACGCCGAAGGCGTCGGTCGAGATGCCGGAGAGGGTCGGCACGAACAGCTCGCCGAAGGACGCGACGATCGCCCGTCGCTTGTGCCAGCCCGATTTCTCGAACTCCTCGTAGTAGCGATCGTGCATCTGGATGGCGTGGCTGACGGCGCGGGCGGTGATGAGGAACGGCATCACCAGCATCAGCGGGTCGAGCGCCAGGCCGATCAGGTGGATGAAGCCGAGCCCCCAGAACGCGGCGATCAGGCCGGTGATCGTGGGACGCAGCGCGCCGCGCCAGTCGTGGAAGTACATCCAGCGCAGCACCCACTCGATGCAGTAGGTGACGACGAGGATGAAGAAGACGTCGCCGGCGTAGTTGTACACCCAGCCGTACAGCCGCGGCTCGCCGGCGACGTAGATCGTGGTGTTCTCGTCCCCGAAGGGGTCGACGACGTTGGCGTTCACCTCCTCGAAGATGCGCCGGTAGTCGAGCTTGCCCTCGATGAAGTTGGCGCGGATCAACGCCGCCTTGTCGTCGAGCGAGACGAGGAGGCCGTAGATGTTCTCCGAGTTGTGGACGTTGCGGCGGATGAAGTTCGCCTCCTCCTGCGTCTTCACCTCGCCGGTCATCACCGGCTGGGCGCGCATGGTGCCGCCGGCGGCCACCTTCAGGTAGCGGACGGTGCGGTGGGCGATGGAATCGATCTGGTTGTGGTTGACGCCGTAGACCTTGTCGAGGCCCTCGGTCATCCGCCAGATCTTGTTCAGCGTCTCCGGGTTGAAGATCGAGCCGTCCTTCACCTCGAGCATCACCATGATGTTGTTGGCGCCGCCGAAGGAGCCGGAGAAGCGGTTGTGGATCTGGATGTACTCGTGCTCCTGCGGCAGCAGGTCGCCGAAGCTGGTGACCAACCGCAACTGGAAGGCCCAGTAGGCGAACAGCGCGGTGACCAGGATGACGATGATCGAGACGGGATGGCGATAGTCGATGAGCTTGTCGCCGAGCCAGTAGAGCAGCCGCTTGTCCTTGGGAACCTCGTAGTCGAGGGCCATGGTTCCTCCTACCTCGTCCCGTCGCTCAGCCGAGGGCGGGCAGCCAGGTCGCGCCGCCGTCGGTGGTGTGCAGGATGAGGCCGTAGCCGCCGACCACCCATCCGTCGTTCTTGTCGCGGAAGTGCACGCCGCGCAGCCAGGTGTTGACTTCCATGCCGAGCGACACGCGCTTCCAGGGCGCGCCCGGCTCGATGCGCTGCAGCACGGTGCCGGCGGCGCCGACCGCCCAGCCGGTGGCGTCGGGGAAGAGGAACGGCTGGTAGAGCGGATCGCCGGTCGAGTCGGCGATCGCGGTGTCGTCGAACTTCCACACCGCGCCGCCATCGGTGGTGCGGGCGATCCTGGTTTCGAGGCCGGCGGTGATGCCGGTGGTGGCGTCGGCGAAGGAGACGCCGAAGAAGGTCGGGATGTCGAGCGCGTCGAAGGTGCCCTCGGCGCCGATCAGGCTCTCCTGCTGGGTGCGCCACGACGCGCCGCCGTCGGTGGTGTGGTAGATGTTGCCGAACTCGCCGACCACCCAGCCGGTCGTCGGGTCGAGGAAGCGCACGCCATAGAGCACCGGCTCCTGCGCCAGCAGGGCCTCGTCGGCGGTCAGCTTCTCGTCGCTGCCGATCTTGCCCGCGGTCCACGTGGCGCCGCCGTCGCTGGTCTTGACGTAGGTCGCCTTGTCGCCGACCGCCCAGCCGTGCGTGGCATCGACGAAGTTCACCGCGAAGAGGTACACCGGGACGGCGGTCGGCTGCCGGGTCCAGGTCCGGCCGCCGTCGCTCGAGTGCAGGATCAGCCCGTCCTGGCCGACGATCCAGCCGTTGCTCCTGTCGGGGAAGCTGACTCCGTAGAGGGCCTTGTCGGTGCCGCTGGCGACCAGCGCCCAGGTGTAGCCGCCGTCGTCGGTGCGCAGGATCTTGCCGGCGTAGCCGACGACGATCGTCTGCTTGTCGTCGAGCGCGACGACGTCATAGAAGCGGTCGGCGATCGTGATCTTGCGCGTGTCCGCGGAGGGAATGTCTTCCGGCACTTCCTGGTGGCATCCGACGCTGCTCAGCGCCAACACCGCCACCCAGCAGGCCAACGGCCCGAACCTGTGCATGAAACCCCCTTGTCGGCCGGTTGCCGCGCCACGGCCGTCTGGACCCCTGTGCAAATGGGCAGGTCCTACCGGGGCGCTATCACAGGTGTCAAGAAAACCGTGGGAATTGACGACGGCCGGCCGGCCGGAGGACTCCGCCAGCGGCGTCGCCCGGAGCCCGGGTGGACGAGCGCGCGGCGATCCGCCGTCCGCCGCGGGCGGATCGCCTCATTTGCCGTCGACCACGTCCTTCGGGAACCACTTCGCCAGATCGCTGCGCTCGACGATCTGCTGCTGGTTGATCTTCCAGCGGCCTTCCTCCTTGAGCAGGGTGTAGAGCTCGTGCTCGACCACCCCGAGCTGGTTGAGGAACTTGTCCTGCGAGCTGAGCACGTTGGGCACGTAGGCGGTCTGGCCCTCCACCTTCCCCGGGTAGACGTGGAATTCGAAGATCTTCACCTCCGCCATCTGCATCATCCACTGCTGCTCCTTCACCCAGTCCTCCTTGGACTTGTTCTGCGCCATGGCGTGGGTGACGAGTGGATAGGCCTGGTTGAAGTCGCCGGCCTTGAAGGCGGTCAGGTACTGCTTGACCGTTTCCTCCGGCGTCAGGTCGGCGGCACGGAGAGGTGCCGCGGTCAGCAGCAGAGCGAAGAGAGCGAGAGCGATGCGCATGTCGGCGTCCTGAGGCTGTTACGCTGTTGGGCTGTTAGCTCTTCGGGGTCCTGAGGTCGGACATCATCTGCGGCCGGCGACCCCTGAGGGCCGACAGCCCAACCCCCTGACGGCCGTCTTCAATGGTACGTCTCCATCAGATCGATGACGTCGAGCGCGCGCATCTGCTCGAAGACGCAGCGCTTGACCTCCCGCACGGTGTCGAGGGTGAGGGCGTGGGCGGCGACGCGTTCGGCGGCGGCGATGTCCACCGAGCGGATGAGCCGCTTGATCACCGGCACGAAGAACGCGCTCATGCTGAGGTCGCGCAGCCCCATGCCGATCAGCACCAGCGTGCACACCGGGTCGGCCGCCATCTCGCCGCACAGCGACACCGGCTTGCCGGCGGCGTCGGCGACCCGCACCACCGAGGCGACGGCCCGCAGCACCGCCGGGTGCAGCGGCTCGTAGAGCGAGGCGACCTTGCGGTTGTTGCGATCGACCGCCAGCAGGTACTGGATCAGGTCGTTGGTGCCGATGCTGAAGAAGTCGACCTCCTCGATGAAGCGATCGGCCAACTGCACCGCCGACGGCACCTCGACCATCATGCCGACCGGGATGCTCGCATCGAACGCCACGCCCTCGCGCCGCAGCTCCGCCTTCGCCTCGTCGATCAGCTCCTTGCTGCGACGCAGCTCCTCGAGACTCGAGATCATCGGCAGCATGATGCGCAGCGGGCCGCGCGGGCTGGCGCGCAGGATGGCGCGCAACTGGGTCTTGAAGACCGAGGCCAGCTCGAGCGAGACGCGGATCGAACGCCAGCCGAGGAACGGATTCCGCTCCTCGGGGATGTGCAGGTAGGGCGGGTACTTGTCGGCGCCGAGGTCGAGCGTGCGCACGGTCAGCGGCAGGCCCTGCGCCGCCTCGGCGATGCGGTCGTAGAGCGTCACCTGGTCCTCTTCGCTGAGGAAGTCGCGGTGGCTCAGGAAGGCGATCTCGGTGCGGTAGAGGCCGATGCGATCGGCGCCATGGCGGTGCGCCAGCGGCAGGTCGCCGAGCAGGCCGATGTTGGCGCCCATCATGATCCGGCAGCCGTCGCGGGTGACCGCCGGCAGCGCCCGCAGGCTGTCGAGCTCGCGGTTGAAGGCGGCGTACTCGTTCCTCAACCGCCCGTACTCGCGCAGGACGTCGCCGCTCGGATTGACGTAGATCGTGCCGGCGTTGCCGTCGATGATCAGGTGCTCGCCCTCGTGGATCTCGGCCAGGCGCTCGACGCCGACGACGGTCGGGATCTCCAGCGACTTGGCGAGGATGGAGGCGTGCGAGGTCGCGCCGCCGGCCCCCATGACGATGCCCTTCAGCAGCTCCGGTTCGATGAGCAGGATGTCGGACAGCGTCAGCTCCTCGGCGATCAGCACCACGGCGCTGGCGAACGAGCGGTCGCGCTCGGCGACGCCGAGCAGGTTGCGCAGCGTGCGCTGGCCGATGTCCTTCACGTCGACCGCGCGCTCGCGCATGTACGGGTCGGCGAGGCGCGCGAACTCGTCCACCATCGCCGTCACCACCCGCTCGAGCGCCACCTCGGCGCTCGACCCGCCGCTGATGTGGCGCTCGACGCGGCGCGCGAAGGTGGTGTCGGTGAGCATCATCTGCTGGACGTCGAACAGCGCCGCGTCGATCTCCGGGAAGGAGCGCTGCACGCGCGCCTTCATGCGTTCGATCTCCTGCACCGACTGCGCGATCGCGGCGTGGAAGCGCTCGCGCTCCTTGCGCGCCGAGCGCGGCTTGCGACGCGGGATGCTGGCGAAACTGACCTCCGACTCGAGCAGGTGCGCGCGGCCGATGCCGAAACCCGGCGCCGCCGGCACGCCGACCAGGCGCGAGGCGGTGGCCGTCTCCGCCTCGCCGGTCGGCACCTGGCGGCGTTCGTAGGCCTGCAGCTTCTTGATCGCGTCGAGCATCCGCCGCTGGTAGCCGCGCCGCTCCTCCTCCTTGCTCTCCAGGCTCTCCAGCAGGCGGAGCTGGGTCAGCAGCCCGCCGACCGGCACCGCGACCGCCTTCATGAGCCGCACCTCATCGCGCGTGAACCGGCGCCGGCGCGAGGTCTGCACCACCAGCACCCCGAGCGCCTCGCGGCGGTCGACGATCGGCACGCCGAGGAACGAGTGGTACCGCTCCTCGCCGGTCTCCGGGAAGTACTTGTAGCGCGGGTGCGCCAGGGCATCGATCGCCATCACCGGCTCGCCCTTCTGGATGGCGAACCCGGTGAGCCCTTCGTCGATGCCCATGCTGACGGCGGCCACCGAGCCGGGATCGAGGCCGCGCGTGACCACCATGTGCAGCCGCTTCGCCTCGGCGTCGTAGCGGTAGATCGAGCAGACCTCCATGTCCAGGCGCTCCGCGACCAGCGCGACGATGCGCTCGAGGGTGCCCCGCAGATCGCCCGAATCGCCGATCAGGGTGCCGATCGCCTCGAGCAGGAGCAGGCCTCGCCCCCGCCCCCGCCCGCGCGGATCGATCCGCCGGCTGGACTCCTCGGTTAGTGCGCGTTCCATGGAAGTGGAGCCCTGCTTATAGCCAAGGGCCGTGGAAGCGACAACGACCGCGTTCGGGACGGTCGCCGCGATCGCTTGGCGGCGCGCGACGGGTTGCCGCGGCCGCACGTGGCGCCGCTGACGCCTGGCCGCTCAGATGTAGAGCAGCACTTCCCGCTCCGCCTTCAGCTCGCCGTAGACCGCCTCGAGCTGGCGGCGGTGGTCGACCCAGACCGTGATGGTGACGCTGAGGTAGCGCTGGCCGCTCGAGGCGCGCACCGTCACCGCCTCGGCAGGGAGGGCGCCGAACGTCGCCGAGACGATGGCGGAGACCCGCTCCACGAACGTCGGCGACTGCCGGCCGAAGATCTTGAACACGTACTCGCCGGGAAAGACCTGCAACGAGTCGTCGCTCATGGCTCACCCGCCTCGTCGCCGGCGCCAGCCTCGGGGCGGAAGAGGCGCTCGCGCTCCGCCTGCACCGCCGGCAACGGATAGCACTCGGCGCAGGAGATCACCTCGTAGTGGTCGAGCAGGCGGATGAAGGTGGTGTCGTGGTGCGCGAAGTCGCCCACCAGGGCGCACACCTCGCCGTGGCCGCCGTGCAGGGCGTAGTAGTCCACCCGGTAGTCGGTTCGGGTGTGTTGGGTGCCGCGCACCGGCCGGCCGCAGTGCGTGCACCGCAACGGGTGGGACTCGGAGGTCGACACGCCCGGCAGTGTACGCGTCCGCTCCGAGCGCGGCTAGCCGCGCGCCGCTGGCAGCCGCAGGCGGAAGCAACTGCCCTGACCGACCGCGCTCTCGACCGCGACGCGGCCGCCGTGCGCCTCCGCGATCGCCCGCACCGTCGCCAGGCCGATCCCGAGCCCGCGCGCCCCAAACGCCCAGCGCCCGGAGCTGTGCAGCAGCAGATCGCCCCCGGCGGTCGAGAAGGGCTCGAAGATGTGCGGCAGGTGCTCGGCGGCGATGCCGATGCCGGTGTCGCGCACCGCGATCTCGACCGCGTCGTCGGCGGCCGCCAGGTGGACGGCGACGGTGCCGCCGTCGGGGGTGCTGCGCACGGCGTTGGTGAGCAGCGCCGCCAGCGCCGACGCGACCCAGTGCGGATCGGCCACCGCCGTCGCCGCGCCGCTGGCGCCCAGGGTCAGGCGACGGCCGCTGGCGGTGGCGATCGCCGCCACGGCGGCGTCGACGAGCGGCCGCAGCGCCACCGCCTGCGGCCGTACCACCAGCGCCCGGGCGCCGCCGGCGATGGCGCCGGCGTGCAACTGCGCCGCGCCCGCGGCGAGCCAGTCGGCGGCGCGTTCCGCGATCGCGAACCACGGCGCCGTGTCCGGCGGGAGCGGTCGCTCGCGCAGCAGCGCGAGGGCGTTGAGCAGCAGGTGGACGGGCGTCCCCAGCTCGTGCGCCGCCAGCACCAGCATCCGGGCCCGCTGTGCCGCCTCGCGCTCGGCGCGCCCGCAGGCGGCGCGGAGCTCGTCGAGCAGGCGTCCGCGCTCCGCCGCGGCCTCCCAGGCGTCGAGCCCGCGCCGCACCACCTGGCACAGCTCGTGCGCCTGCCACGGCTTGGTGAGGAAGTGATAGACGTGGCCGCGGTTGATGGCGTCGAGCAGCAGCTCGACCTCGGGATAGCCGGTCAACACGACGCGGATCACCGCCGGATGCCGCGCCGCCGTCTCGGCGAGAAAGGCGGCCCCCGTCATGCCGGGCATGCGGTGATCCGAGATCACCAGGGCCACCGGCGCCCGCGCCAGCACCTCCAACGCCTCGGCGGCGCTGCTCGCGACCAGCACCTCATGGTCGTCCGCCAACACCCGCCGCACCGCCCGCTGGTTCGCCGGCTCGTCATCGACCGCGAGGACGCAGTGCATGGCGGCAGCTAGCGCCCTGCGCGGGACCGCCGCAATGACGGCGCGGACTCGCTGCGCCGACGCCGCGCCGGGAGTGGTAGGCGCGGCGACGCTGCCGCGGCTACGTGGCGTCGGCGAGGGCGGTGGCGCGGGTGGGGCGGGCGCGCAGGCGCTCGATGGCGACGTACGTGGCCGGCACGATCAGGAAGGTCAGGATGGTCGAGAAGAGCATGCCGCCGGCGACGGCGATGCCGAGCGGCGCGCGGGCCTCGCCGCCGGCGCCGGAGCCGAGGGCGATGGGAATGATGCCGACGATGGTCGCCAGGGCGGTCATCAGAATGGGGCGGAAGCGCGTCCGCGCGGCCTCGAGGGTCGCCTCGACCAGCGTCAGCCCCTGGGCGCGCAACTGGTTGGCGAACTCGACGATGAGAATGGAGTTCTTGGTGACCAGCCCGACCAGCATCACCAGCCCGATCTCGCTGAACAGGTTCAGCGTCGCGCCGGTCATCTGCAGCGACACCAGGGCGCCGGTGAACGACAGGGCCACCGCCACCAGGATCGTCAACGGGTGGACGAAGCTCTCGAACTGCGCCGCCAGCACCAGGTAGATCACGAGCACCGCGAGGACGTAGGCGAACGCGAGCGCGTTGCCCGACTCGAAGTAGTCCTCCGACTCGCCGGCGAAGGTGTAGCGGTACCCCTCGCCCTCGGGCAGCACCTCGTCGGCGATGGCGCGGATGCGCTCGATGGCGGTGCCGAGCGGCAGGCCCTGCGCCAGATGGGCGCCGATGGTGGCGGAGCGGAAGCGATCGAAGTGCGGCAGTCCGCGCGGCGCCACGGTCTCCGTCACCGACACCACCGAGGCGAGCGGGATGAGCGCCCCGCCGCTGCCGCGCACGAACACGTTGTACAGATCGCGCGGGTTGGAGCGGTCCAGCCGGCCGAGCTGGGCGATGACGTCGTAGGTCTCGCCCGCGAGCTTGAACGTCGTCAGGTCGAGACCGCCGAAGAGAATCTGCAGCGCGCGGGCGATCTCGCGCACCGACACGCCGAGGTCGCTGGCCCGGTCGCGGTCGATGCGCACCTCGATCTGCGGCTTGTTGAGCAACAGGTCGCTCTGCAGGTTCACCAACCCGGGAATGGCGCGCGCCCTGGCGATGATCTGGTCGGCGTAGCGCGACAGGCGTGTCACGTCCGGCCCCTGCAGCACCAGCGAGATGGGCGCGACCCCGGCGTCGTTGCTGAGCGCCGGCAGGTTCGCGGGAAACGCCTGGATGCCGCCGATGACCGCCAGCTTGCCGCGCAGCTCGTCGACGATCGCCATCTGCGAGCGCGTGCGCGACTCCCACGGCGTCATGTTGGCGAAGATCCCGGCTTCGTTCACCAGGCCGGGGGTGCCGATGCCCAGGGCGACGACGGAGAAGGCGCGGTCGATCTCCGGATAGGTGAGCACCTGCGCCTCGACGGCGCGCTGGTAGCGATCGGTGTAGTCGATCGTGCTGCCCTCCGGGGCGCGCGAGAAGATGCGCAGGCCGCCGCGATCGGCCATCGGGATGAACTCGCGCGCCACGATCTGGAGGAGGACGCCGCCGGCGGCCACCCAGGCGACGCCGATGGCGATCGGCAGCAGCGGCCGGGCGACCGTCGCCCGGAGCACCCGGGCATAGCCCCCGGCCAGGGCGTCGAAGCCGCGCGCCAGCAGCGCCTTGATGCCGTGCTCGGCGGCGTGGTGACGCAGCACGCGGGCGCAGAGCATGGGCGACAGGGTGAGCGCGACGAAGCCGGAGATCGTCACCGCGGTGGCGACCGTGATGCCGAACTCGCGGAACAACAGCCCGGTCTTGTCGCTGAGGAATGCCAGCGGCAGGAACACGGCGATCGTCGACACCGTCGCCGCGACCACCGCGAACGAGATCTCCTCCATGCCGCGGCGTGCCGCGTCCATCGGCGGCAGCCCGAGCTCGACCCAGCGGCTGATGTTCTCGAGCACGACGATCGCGTCGTCGACGACCAGGCCGATGGCGAGCGTCAGACCCATCAGCGTGAGCGTGTTGATCGACGCGCCGACGAAGTAGAGGACGGCGAAGGTGCCGATCAGCGAGATCGGAATCGCCACCGACGGGATGAGCGTCGCGCGCAGCGAGCGCAGGAAGAGGAAGATGACGACGACCACCAGCGCCATCGCCTCGAAGATCGACTCGCGGACGTCGCGCAGCGAGCGCTCGATGAAGATCGAGGTGTCGAACGCGGTGTCGATGCGCACGCCCTCCGGCAGGATGGCGCGGATCGCGGCGAGCTCGCCCTTCACCGCGGCCGCGACGTCGAGGGTGTTGGCCTTCGACTGTTTGACGATGCCGAGGCCCACCGCCGGCTTGCCATTGAAACGCACCAGCTTGCGCTCATCCTGGGGACCGACCTCGACCCGGGCGACGTCGCGCAGCTTCACCGGCGCGCCGTCGACGACGGCAATCGTCACCGCCCCGTAGTCGGGCGCGGTCGACAGCTCGCCGAGGGTCCGCAGGGTGAACTCGCGGTCGACGCTCTCGACGCGGCCGGAGGGGATGTCGACGTTCTCGCGCTGCAGCGCGGCGGCGACGTCGGCGATGGTCAGGGCGTGCGCCGTGAGGCGCGAGTTGTCGATCCACACCCGCATCGAATAGCGCCGCTCGCCGGCGATGATCACCTCGGAGACCCCGGGCAGCTTGGCGAGGCGATCCTGGATCTGCGTCTCGGCGAGCGTCGAGAGCGCGAGCTGCGAGGTGTGGTCGCCGAAGAGCGCCAGCCAGAGGATGGGGCTGGCGTCGGCCTCGCGCTTGGCGACCACCGGCTCCTCGACGTCGTCGGGCAGCTTCCTGCGCGCCCGGGCGACGCGGTCGCGCACGTCGTTGGCGGCCTCGTCGACGTTGCGGTCGAGCTCGAACTCGACCGTGATCTGCGACACCTGCTCGCGGCTGAGCGAGGTGAGGTGGCGCACGCCTTCGATGGCGATGAGCTGATCCTCGAGCGGCTGGGTGACCGAGGTCTCGATCACCTCCGGCGCGGCGCCGGGCAGCACCGTGGTCACCGCGACCACCGGCGAATCGACGTCCGGGTATTCGCGGTTGGCCAGGCGCGAGAGCGCGATCGCCCCGAACAGGACGATCACGATCGACAGGACGGTCGAGAGGACCGGTCGCTCGATGCACGTCTGCGAGAGCTTCACTCGGCCGCTCCGCCGCCGGGCGACGTCGCCGCCGCGGGCGGCGGCGGTGGCACGTCGCGGACGACGGCGCCGGGCGCGACCTTGTGGGTGCCGGCGGCGACGACGTGGTCGCCGGCGGCGAGCCCGTTCGTCACCTCGACCTGCCCCGCCTGGCGGATGCCGATCGCCACCGGGACGCGCTGCGCGGCGTCGCCGGCGCCGACGCGCCAGACGAACGGCCCGTCGGCGTCGTAGGCGAGCGCCGCTTCCGGAATCACCAGCGCGTCGTCGCGCCGCGCCACCTCGAGGCGGATGTTGGCGAACATGCCGGGGCGGAGGCGATGGTCCTCGTTGCCGATCCACGCCCGCAGCGGCAGCCGGCGGCTGGCGACGTCGAGCGCCGGCGCGACGAAATACACCTCGCCGGCAAAGCGCTCCTCGGGATAGGCGGCGACCGACAGCGCCACCGGCGAGCCGACGCGCATCGCGGTCACCGCCAGCTCGGGCACGCTGAAGAGCAGGCGCAGGCGGTCGACGGCATCGATGCGCACCAGCGCCGTCGTCTTGCTCACCCGGTCGCCGGGCGAGACCTGGCGGGCGCCGAGCAGGCCGTCGAACGGCGCGCGGATGGTCATGCGGTCGAGCTCGACCTGCGCCAGGTCGCGGCGGGCGCGCGCCGCCTCGGCGGTGGCGAAGGCGCGGTCGAGCTCGGCGGCGGACACGGTCTGCCGCGCGGCCAGCGCGCGCGTGCGGGCGAGCTCGTCCTCCGCCAGCTTCAGTTGCGCCGCCGCCTCGTGCAGGCGGGCCCGCTGCTCGCCGTCGCGGAGCTGCAGCAGCACCTGGCCGGCCTGCGCCGCGTCGCCGTCCTCGAACGAGACCGTCGCGACGACGCCGGAGGTCTCGGGCTTCAGCACCACGGATTCCTCGGCGTCGAGCTGGCCGACGAGGTCGACGGTGTCGCGGATCGCCGTCTGCTGGACCGCGGCCAACTCGACGTGCACCGGCGGCGGGCCGGAGACGGTGCGCGCCGACGTCGCCGGGGAATCGCAGCCGCTGGCGCCCCACAGCACCAGCAGCGCGGCGCCGCCGCGGATCCTCGGAAGGGAACGCGACACGCGCGGTCAGTCGTCGAGCGGCAGCGGCAACTCGTCGATCGGCAGCAGCGCCTCGGCGCCGTGATCGATCGACTCGAGCGGCGCGGTCAGCACGTCGGGCGTCACCGCCGCCCCGCCCTTCTTCTTGTTGCGCTTGCGGTTCGAGCGCTTGCGCTTCTTCTTCTTGCGCTCCGGCTGGGCGATCGGCTCCCAGAAGCTCGACGGCCGCTCCGGCCGACCGCGGCAGATGTCGCAGAGGCCGCAGGGCGTGCCATCCTGCTCGCCGAAGTAGCGGCGCAACAGGACGGCGCGGCACTCGCTGGTCAGAGCGTACTCGGAGATCGAGTCCATGCGCCGCCCGTCCTGGGTGCGCAGGGTCTCGAACTGGCCGGCGAGGCTGCGCGAGCGTTCCTCGACCGACTCCGCCGGCTCGAGAATGTGGATCGCGCCGTCCTCGGCCAGCGACACCAGCCCGGCCTCCTCGAGCACCGCCAGCAGCGCGCCGGTGATGCGCGGCCCCTGCCCCGCCGACAGCGCCAGGGCCTCGAGCTGCGGCGTGCGGTTCTCCGCGGCCCACGCCGCCAGCGCGCGCCCGAGCTTGTACAACTGGTCGGGACGCACGCGGCTCTTCTGCAGCAACGCCTCGTGGATGGCGCGGTCGTCCTCGTCGTAGAGCAGGATGCAGTTCGCCTTTTGCCCGTCGCGGCCGGCGCGGCCGGCCTCCTGCACGTACTGCTCGAGCGACGCCGGCGACTGGTAGTGAACGATGTAGCGGATGTCCGGCTTGTCGATGCCGAGGCCGAAGGCGCTGGTGGCGACCATGACGGTGCGCCGGCCGGCCTTCATGTACATCTCCTGCTGATGATCGCGCTCTCCCGCCGCCATCTTGCCGTGGTAGCGATGGGCGGGAATGCGCAGCATCTGCATCGCCGCATAGACGTTGTCCACCTCGCGCGTCGTCGTGCAGTAGATGATGCCCGGACGGCGCAGGCGGCGCGCGAAGCGGATCAGCGCCCGCAGGCGGGCGTCGCCGCGGCTGTGCAGCACCTCGAACGCCAGGTTGGCGCGATGCGGCGAGCCGGCGACCACGGCGTGGCTGCGCAGGCCGAGGAAGCGGACGATGTCCTCGCGAACGTTGGTGGTCGCCGTCGCGGTGAGGGCCAGGATCGGCGGCCCACCGAGCTGCCGCAGGCGTTCGCCGATCTGCAGATAGGCGGGGCGGAAGTCGTGGCCCCACTCCGAGATGCAGTGCGCCTCGTCGACCGCCGCCAGGCTCACCCCCGAGGCCCGCAGCGCCTGCCGCCCCTCCTCCGAGCCGAGCGTTTCCGGCGTCGTCATCACCAGCAGCGAGCCGCCGCGGGCGATCGTGTCGAGCGCTTCGCGCCGCGCCTTGCCGCGCACCGTGCCGTCGAGTCGGACGCACGGGATGCGCCGCTTGAGCAGCTTCTCGTGCTGATCGCGCAACAGCGCCAGCAGCGGCGAGATGACCACCACCGGCTTCGGCATGATCATCGATGGAATCTGGTAGCAGGCCGACTTGCCGAAGCCGGTCGGCAGCACCACCAGCGAGTCGGTGCCGGCGAGCGCGTTGTGGATCACCTGCTCCTGCTCGGGATACAGGCGGGTGATGCCGAGGCGGCGCGCCGCCTGCTCGACCGGGCCGAGCGTTTCGCGCGCCTCGGCGGCGCGCTGCCCGTCGGAACGGCGGCGGCGGCGGCGGCGGCGATGGCCGCTGCGTTGCGGGGTGTCGGATCGCGCCGCGTCCGGACCGGTCGTCTCGGCGACCGGCGCGCTGCCGTCGTCTGGGGTGCGGTTCACGTCGATCTCTCGCGGCTGCGCCGTTCGCGGTCGCAGCGGTGATCTGTCGCAGGCGTGGTGCGGTAGCAGGGGACCGTCCGATCTCGCCTCCGACGCTGAAGCCCGTCGCGCTGACGGGACCTGACTTCCAACGTCCCTGGGATGCCGCGAATTTCCGGGAAACGCGCCGAGCACCCCGTCCTGCTTTGAACGTGTGTAGAGGATGAGGCGAGTGCCGTCAATCCGGATCGGCGGCGGCGCTGCGCGGTCGCCGGCCGGGGTGTCGGGCACGGCGCCGCCGCAGCAGGCGCAACAGCGCCGCGCCGAGCAACGGCCAGGCGCTCGCGGCGCCAGGGACGATCGCGCAACTGTTGGCGCCCTCCGGCACGCCGCCGCCACCCCCGCCGCCACCGCCGCCGCCGGGATAGATCGCCTCGGCGCCGGACACGTCGTCGGCCTGCGGCGCTTCCAGCCGCGGCGGCACCAGGCGGGAGCGCATCAGCGTGCCCGTGCCGTCGGCACCGCAGGCGTCGGCATGGTCGAGCCCGAGCACGTGACCGAGCTCGTGCATGGCGACCTGCAGAAAGGCGGCGTTGTCGGCGAGGAGGAACGAGTTGGCGTTGAAGGTCACATCGGCATCGACGAGCTCGCCGTTCGCCATCCAGAAGCTGCGGGTGATCGCCAGGGCGTCGCCGAAGCTCGCCTGCCCGCACGGCGTGTCGGCGATGGTCAGGGTCGCGATGCCGTCGCGGGCGCAGGCGGGCCCGTTGCCGACGCCGAAGCGAAAGCGCCGCAGGCTCTGGTTCCAGCGCTGCCGGGCCTGGTCGGCGAGGCCGCGCTGCGGCTCCGGCAACAGGTTGACGGCCACCGACACGGTGGCGTCGCGCCAGAACAGGTTCTGGTCACCGCGACTGCACGGGTTGTTGTTGACGCGCAGCAGCTCGTAGGCCGGGGCGGCGGTCGCCGCGATCAGCGCCACCGCCGCGAGGGACGCGGCCCGCCTCACGGCGTCGGCTCCGCCAGTTGGGCGCGGACGCGCGCCAGGAAGGTGTCGAGCGGCAGCGCCGCGCCGCGGTCGTCGGCGGCGCCGCGTTGGAGCGCGGCCCGGCCGATGCCGGTCACCGCCTTGCCCTCGGCATCGAGCACCACCGGGCCGTCGGCGCCGTCGACGACGCGGAACAACCCCTGGTTGAAGCCGACGATCGGGCTGACGAAGTGCCCGGCGTGGGCGAAGACGACGCGGCGCTGGCCGACCGCCAGCTCGGGCACGCCGGCGACCGCCTCGCGCAGGCCGTCCATCTCCCCGCCGGCGAAGCGCAGCGCGATCTGCGCCTGCGGCCCGCCGCGCAGCCAGGTGAGATCGGTGAAGGTCACCACCGTTTCGATCGCCTGCTGCTGGGGATCGCTCCAGCGGGACTGGACGCTGGCGACCGTGCCGACGAAGATCAGCTCGGCCTCGCGGCAGAGGGCGCTGAAGTCCTTGGCGACCACCACCGTCGCGCCGGCGCGGTGCGCCGGCAGCGCGGCGAGCAGCAGGCTCAGCAGCGCGATCGCGGCGGCGCCATGGCACGGTCGCACAGAGCGGATCACAGGAACTGCTTCCACCAGGGCGCGCCGGACTGCTGGTACTTGGCCGACTTCGCGGCGCTCGCGGCGCGGGACTTCGGCGCGCTCTTGGCCGCCGTCTTCGGCGCCGGCTTGCTGGCGCGGACCGGCTTCCTGGCGGGCTTCTTGGCCGACTTCGCGGACGCCTTCTTCGCCATGATGTACACCCTCCTCCTCGTGACCGTGATCGGCCTCCCAGGCCGCGTGGGCGCGGGCTCGCGGGCCCGCGCGGTCGATGTGTTCGTGCGCGCTCATATCAACCAGACACCTCCTGGCGCTTCAAGCTCGCCCCACCGGTGATCGCTGGGCGGTCGGCATGGCGTCGGCGCCGTGGGCGATGGCGGCGCGCCCGAAGCGATCGACGAGGATCAGACCGGCCTCGACGGCGCGACCCGTCAGGTCGCGGACCAACGCCGCGGCGACCGCGGCGGGGTCGCGACCGGCGCGCACCCCATCGACCGCGGCGCGCGTCAGCCCGGCGAGCAGGATCGCTTCGCCGTCGCCAGTGGCGGACGCGGCGCCGGCCCGGTCGTCGGCATAGGTACCGGCGCCGATGACCGCGCTGTCGCCGATGCGCCCGGCGCGCTTGCCGCGCAGGCCGCCGGTCGAGGTCGCCGCCGCGACGTGCCCGGCGGCGTCGCAGGCGACCGCGCCCACCGTCCCCGGTTGGCCGGCGAGCCGGTCGCTCCAGCGCCGGCGCTGCACCGCGGTCACCAGGCTCTCCGGCGGCACGGCCGGCAGTCGGTGAGCGCGGCCGAGCTGTTCGGCGCCGGCGCCGGCGACGAGCACGTGGCGACCTTCCACGAGTAGCGTGCGCGCCAGCCGCACCGGATTGCGGATCGTCGTCACCCCGGCGACGCCGGCGCCGCGGCCGCTGGCGCCGTCCATGATCGAGGCGTCCATCTCGACCGTTCCGGCGTCGGTGAGGCTCGATCCGACGCCGGCATTGAAGCGCGGGTCGTCCTCCAGGAACCGCACCGCGGCCTCGACGGCGTCGATGGCGCTGCCGCCGGCGGCGAGGATCGCCCAGCCGGCCGCCGCTGCCTCGCCACAGCCGGCGACGGCGGCGGTGAGCAGGTCGGCCGGCCACGGGCCGGCCCCGCCGTGAACGATCAAGGTCGGGCGCTGCATACAGTCGGGATGGGCCGCCGCGGGCCCACGCGCGTTCTCGCGACGGAGACGGGATCGGAGGGGATCTGGCGCGAGGCTACCAACCTGGAACGTCAGTGGCCAGTCCGCGGTTCCGACGCGGGCGACGGAGCGCGATCGCCAGGCCGCACCGAGCCCCAGCCGGTGCTCTGTCCGACGCTGGCCGCGTCTGGTAAACGACGCCGCGTGACCCAGTCCCGCGACGGCGCGCCGCGCCCTGCCGACCCCGTGCGCGTCTTCGTCGGCGGCACCTTCGACGGTCTGCATCGCGGCCACCTGTTCCTCTTCGAGCACGCGCACCGGCGCGGCGCCGCGATGGCGCGGCGGCAGGGCCGGCCCGGCGTCCACCTCAGCGTCGTCGTGGCGCGCGACGACAGCGTGCGCCGCATCAAGCACCGGCCGCCGCATCACACCCAGCGCGAGCGGTGCGCGCTCGTCGCCGCGCTGCGCCTGGTCGACGAGGCGTTCGTTGGAGCGCGCAACGACTTCATCGCCTCGGTGCGGCGGGCGAACCCGGACCTCATCGTGCTCGGCCACGACCAGAAGGCGGGCTGGGAGGACGCGCTGCACGCCGCCGGCATCTTCGCCAAGATCGTCCGCTGCCCACCGTACGAGCGCCAGCGGCTGAAGACGACGTTTCTGCGGTCCGACCTGGAGCGGATGTCGACCTAGTGTCCCGGGCGCGGCGCCACGGTCGGCGGACGCGTCAGCAGGGCGGGATGCGCAGCAACTGGCCGGTGCGCACCGCTCCCGACTTGAGGCTGTTGCCGCGGCGGATCTGATCGATCGTGCAGCCGTAGCGCGCCGCGATCGCGGCCAGCGTCTGGCCGCGCTGAACGCGGTGGACGCGAGCGGTCGACGCGGTGCGCCCGCGGGTCGCCACGTTGCGCCGTTCGGTGGCGCGGCGCGCCATGTCCGACGCCGGCAGGGCGACGGCGCAACTGCGGAAGCGCGCCGCGCCGCCGGCCGGCAGGCGCAGGCTGTAGCCGGAGGGAATGGCGGCGCGGCCGGCGCGCACCGGCGGCAACAGGCTGGGGTTGAGGTCGCTCACCGCGAACACGTCCGCATCGGCGCAGCGCGCCGCGCTGGTGATGGACATCGGGCTCGACAGCTCCACCGTCTCGGTGCGCAGCGGCGGGTGCAGCTCGATCTCGCCGAAGTACTTGCGGTGGTTGTGCTCGACGTGCAGCGCGGCGAGGAACTCGGGGTAGAAGTTGCGCGACGCGAACTTGAACGCCGGCCCCTTGTAGTCGCGGATGATGGTGGCGATGTCGGTCGTGCCGGTGTCGCGCACGGCCCGCGCCATGCCGCCCGGTCCGTGATTGTAGGCCTTGATCGCCAGCGGCCAGGTGCCGAGCCGGTCGTAGTTCTGGCGCATGAACGTCGCCGCCGCCGCGGTGGCGACCAACGGGTCGAGCCGCTCGTCGACGACGTCGTCGACGCGCATGAAATGGCGCGCCGTCCCCGGCATGAACTGCCACACGCCGGCCGCGCCCACCTTCGAGTACGCCTTCATGTTGAACGTCGACTCGACGAGCGGCAGGCGGGTGATCTCGACCGGCACGCCGTTGCGGCGGAAGATCTCCTCCATGTACGGGAAGTAGGCGTGGCCGATCGCGATGCCCTCGGCGAAGCGCTCGCGGAGCCCGCGTTGGCCGCGGATGCGATCCGACGCGGCGGCGTCGAGGTACTTGGTCGGCGACGGATCGCTGGCGAACAGCGCCTGCAGGCGCAGCTCCTCGGCGCTGAGCGTCGCCGGGTCGGGGTCGTCCTGGAGGCGGTAGAGCATGGCGCGGACGCGCTGCTTCTCCGCGTCCTCCTGGGCGCGCATCAGGCCGTCGATCTGTCCGCCGCTGGCGCCCTGCGCCGCGAGCTCGCGGAAGTCGAGCACGCTGTAGACGCGGTCGAGGTGTTCGGTGTCGTGGATCACGTCCTGGTAGCGGCTGTAGGTCGCGAAGATCGCGATCCAGAAGTCGACCTGCGGCCGCAGCGCCGGCGGCACCGTGAAGGTGGCGGCGGCGCCGGCGGCGTTCGCGATCAGGCACCCGAGGAGCGTCGCCGCGATCGCGGACACCCACTCGACCGTCACCCGTCGTGCCCGCTGCTGACCCCGCATCACCGCGTGCTCACCCGCCGCCGCATTATCGGCGCCACGCGCGAGGGGTCAAGGGCGCGACGTGCCGTGACGCGGGGCGCGGGCCGTGGCGGAGCGGCGGCGCGCGGACCGGCCGATGCCCGCGCGGGCGTCAGCGCCTGGTGCGCGCCATCTCACGAGGGTCGACGCAGGGGCAGCGCGATGGTGACGGTGGTGCCGCCGGTCGCCGGCGAGTCGATGGCGATCGTCCCGCCGTGGCGCTCGACGATGCCGTAGGACACGGCGAGGCCGAGCCCGGTGCCCTGTCCTTCCGGCTTGGTCGTGAAGAACGGCTCGAAGAGGCGGTCGCGCAGCTCCGGCGCGATGCCGGGTCCGTCGTCCGCGACCTCGACGACGGCGCGCGGCGGCGCGAGGCGGGTGCGCACCGCTATCGTCCCGGCGCCGGCCACGGCGTCGATCGCGTTGGCGAGGACGTTGAGGAATACCTGATCGAGCTGGCCGGCGAGGCATTCGACGAGCGGCAACGATCCGCGTTCGCGGTGCAGGACGATGCCCGACCCGAGGCGGTGGCGGAGCAAGGACAGGACGCGCTCGAGGCGCGCGTCCAGGTCGACGGCCGTCCATGTCTCGCCGCGGTCGGCGCGGGCGAACACCCGCAGCGCGGCGACGATGTCCGCCGCCCGCCGCACCCCCTCGGCGCAGTCCTCGACCACCACCGGCAGCTCGGCGCGCCAGAAGGCGAGGCGCGCGCGTTCGCCGCGCTCGGCCAGGGCCGCCTGCGCCGCCGCCGGCAGCGGCGCGGCCGCATAGGCGTCGAGCATCGCCTCGAAGGCCGCGACGGCACGGCGCAGCGCGTCGAGGTTGGCGGCGACGAAGCCGAGCGGGTTGTTGAGCTCGTGCGCGATGCCGGCGACGAACTGCCCGAGCGCCCGCATCTTCTCCGCGTGGACCAGTTGCGCCTCGGCTTCGCGCAGGCGGTGGCGGGTGCCCCGCAGGACCGCTTGCGCGGCGTCCAGGTCCCCCTCGCTCCGCCGCAGCGCCTCGGCGATGTAGCCGCCGAGGAAGGTGAGCAGCCCGAGGCAGTAGAAGAGGAAGAGTCCCCAGACGATCTGGGCCGCCGGATCCTCGCGCGCCCCGGCGGGCGCCGCCACCGCCAGCCCGCACCACAGCGCCGCGGTGATCGCGACGGCGGACGCCACGGCGGCGAGGGCCGCGATCCAGAGGTCGACCAGCAACGCGGTGGCGACGACCTGCACGACGTACAGCATCACGAACGGGCTGTGCGCTCCGCCGGTGAGGAGGATGAGCGCGGTGATCAACGCCACGTCCGCGGTCAGGGCAAGCGTGGTCACGCGGCGGAGGCCCCGCCCCCGCTCGACGCACCAGTGGTTCAGGGCATTGACCGCCGCCGCCGCGCCGCCGATGACGAACGGCGGCCACGGATCGGGCAGCAGCCCGATCCGCCAGCCGAGCAGCGTCAGGGCCGAGAAGCCGCCGATCGCCAGCCAGCGGACGCGCACCGCCCATCGCAGGTGCCCGCGACGGTCGGCGGCGGTGATGTCGCGGAGTCGGTGAAACCTCATCGCTGCCCCCGGGCACGCGTCATCTGCAGCCTCTGCCGCCGCCGCTTCCTTGACACCCCCGAGGTGCCAGCCTACGTTCGCGGACGGACGGCGCGATTTCTGCAAGGCCGCAGCAAATAAAACTGGCTCGCCGCCGTCAAAGCGGCAGCCGCAGGTTCTCTGGTGTCATCTCGCCTCATTCTCACCGCCTGTGACCCGGCCCGACGCGACCGCTCCGTCGCTCGACGGGCGGGACGCGGGCACCTGACCTCATTCAGCGCGGCGCGCCAATCCCGTCCGCGCATCGATGCGGCGCCGAGATCGAGTGACGAGATGCTCCGCCGACCGGCGGCGATCTGAGGGGCACGGCAGACATGGGAAGCGAGGAACGGGACTCCGACAAGCCCTTCAAGGTGCAGGATCGGCGGCGATTCTCCGCCACCGGCGAGGCGCGGGCCGAGAGCGAGGCCGCGCCGGCCGAACCAGCGCCGGCCGCCGCCCCCGAGCCGCCCCCCGCCGCGCCCGCCGCTGAAGCGCCCTCGCACCACGAGCACGCGCACGCCGAGCTGTCCTTCGCCACCTTCGTGATCAGCCTCAGCACGCAGGCGCTGGCGCTCCTCGGTGAGATCCCCGATCCGGTGCAGGGCCGGACCGCGGTCGATCTCGAGGGAGCGCGGCAGTTCATCGACATCCTGGGCATTCTGCAGGACAAGACCCGCGGCAATCTCGACGCCCGGGAAGCGGCGCTGCTGGAAGGCGCCCTGTATGATCTACGCATGAAATACGTCGAGCGCGCCAACCGCTGACGCGCCGCACGTGCGCACTCCCCCCACCCACCACCTCACAAGGAGATCCCGTATGCATTCGCAGTCGCGCCAGCGCCGCGTCCGAGTGGCCGTGCGCTCGGCGCTCGTCGCCGTCGCACTCGCCATCACCGCCGGCTTCGGCGCACCCGCCCACGCCATCCGCTTCTGGGGCAACGAGGAGCCGTCGCCGGCGGCCGAGCAGGCGCCCCAGCCCGCCGCCCCCGACGCGTCGAGCGCGCCGGCGACCTCGACCGGCGGCGCGGCCGGATCCCTGCCCAACTTCGCCGATCTCGCCGAGCAGTTGCGGCCGGCCGTGGTCAACATCTCGACCGTCGCCACCGAGACCTCGGGCCCGCAGGGTCCGATCCCGCACGGGTTTGGCGGGCCGAGAGGCCCGGGAGGCCCCGGCGGGCCGGGCGGTGGCGGTGATCCCAACGAGCAGTACCGCGAGTTCTGGGAGCCGTTCGAGCGCTATTTCGGCCAACCGCGCAAGCAGAAGCAGCGCAGCCTCGGCTCCGGATTCGTCATCGATGCCGATGGCCTGATCGTCACCAATAACCACGTCGTGGAAAACGCCGACGAGATCGTCGTCCAGACCGCCACCGACAAGGAGTACAAGGCCAAGGTCGTGGGCCGCGACCAGAAGACCGACCTCGCCGTGATCCGCATCGACCCCAATGGCGAGAAGCTCACGCCGGTGAGACTCGGCGACTCCGACAAGCTGCGGGTCGGCGACTGGATCTTCGCCATCGGCAACCCGTTCGGCCTCAGCAACACCGTCACCGCCGGCATCGTCAGCGCCAAGGGCCGCTTCATCGGTCAGGGCAGCTATGACGACTTCATCCAGACCGACGCCGCCATCAATCCCGGCAACTCGGGCGGCCCGCTGGTCAACCTCAGGGGCGAGGTGGTGGGCATCAACTCCGCCATCTACAGCCGCTCCGGCGGCAACATCGGCATCGGCTTCGCCATCCCCATCAACCTCGCGAAGGAGCTGATCCCGCAGCTCAAGGACAAGGGGAAGGTCGTCCGCGGCTGGCTCGGCGTCTACATTCAGAAGGTCACGCCGGAGATCGCCGAGTCGCTCAAGCTGGACTCGTCGCACGGCGCACTGGTCGCCGACGTGATGAACGACACCCCCGCGGGCGAGGCGGGCGTGCAGGTCGGCGACGTCATCGTCGAGTTCGACGGACACCCGGTGAAGGAATCCACCGACCTGCCGCTGCTCGTGGCGCGCACGCCGATCGGCAAGCGGGCCGAGATGCGGATCGTGCGCGACGGCGTCGAGAAGACCCTGACCGTCACGGTCGGCGAGCTGAAGGAGGAGGAAGTGGCGGTCGCCGCCGGTGGCTCCTCCGAGCTCGGCATCGCGGTGCAGAACCTGACCCCCGAGATCGCCGAGAGCCTCGGCATCGATCCCAAGACCAAGGGCGTGGTCGTCGCCGGCATCGAACAGGGCAGCCCGGCCGATGACGCCGGCCTGCAGCGCGGCGACGTCATCCTCGAGGTCAACCGCTCCCCGGTCGCCAACGAGGCCGCCTACAAGAAGGCGCTCAAGAAGCTCGAAAAGGGCAAGAGCGCGCTGCTGCTGGTCCGCCGCGGCGACAACACGATCTTCATGGCGCTCAAGCCATCGAAGGACGCGCAGGAGTAACTCGCCCCACCCGCCGGCACCGACCGCGGTGCCGGCGGGTTGCTGCACACGCGACTCCCGATGACCGAGCAGCGCACGCAGCGGCGATCGCCAATCCGCCTTCCGCATGGGCGGCATGGTCGTCGGTGTCTCTTCGTGCCCTCCGGCCCGGCGACGCCCGGGTGATCGGGGTTCGTCGTCGCGGGGCGGCTGCGTCCGCGACGGCGCATTCGGCCGTTCCCTCCGAGCGTAGGGGACGCGCGAGGAGCCGATGAGAGCGAGCCGCGGGGGGCGACGCATGAGGCGGTGGCGCCGCGCGCTGGGCATCGTCGCCGCCGCCGGCGCGGTCCTGCTCCTCGTCGCGGCGGTCATCGCCCTCCCGATCCTCCATGCGCTCGACCGGCAGGTCGTCGAGACCCTCAACGGCCGCCGCTGGGATTTTCCGTCGCGCATCTACAGCGATGCCTTCCTGCTCTATCCCGGCCTCGACCTGACGGCGGCCGGCTTCCTCGACCGCCTGCAGCGCCTCGGCTATCGCCGCGCCGAGGGGCCGGCGCCGCTGCGCAAGGGCGACTACCGCCAGACCAGCGACGGCTTCGACCTCGTCCTGCACGACCTCGCTTATCCGGGCGAGCCGCCGAGCGAGCACGCCGTCCACCTCACCGTCGACGGCGGCGTGCTCACCGCGATGCGCGATCCGCGCTCGGGCGAGGAGCTGTTCTCGCTGCAGCTCGAACCGGAAGTCGTCAGCGGCCTGTTCGACACCACGTTCGAGGCGCGCCGCGAGGTCCACCTCGACGCCCTGCCGCCGCTGCTGCCACGCGCCGTGCTGCTGGTCGAGGATCGGCGCTTCTACGAGCACCATGGCATCGATCCGATGGGCATCCTGCGCGCCGCCGCCACCAACGTGCGCAGCGGCGGCGTCGTCCAGGGCGGCTCGACCCTCACCCAGCAGCTCATCAAGAATTTCTTCCTCAGCGAGGAGCGCACCCTGCGGCGCAAGCTCACCGAGGCGACGATGGCGCTGCTGGTCGAGCGCCGCTACGAGAAGAACGAGATCCTCGACGCCTATCTGAACGAGATCTACCTCGGCCAGAACGGCGTGCAGGGCGTCTTCGGCGTCTGGGAGGCGGCGCAGTTCTACTTCGCGCGCCGCCCCGACGAGCTCACGGTCGGCGAGATCGCCCTCCTCGCCGGCATGATCCGCGCCCCGAATCTCTATTCGCCGTTCCGCTGGCCCGATCGGGCGCGCGCCCGCCGCGACGTCGTCCTCGGCCTGCTGCGCGACGACGGCGCCATCGACGAGGCGCAGTATCGCGCCGCGCTCGCCGAGCCGCTGCCGCGCGCGCCGCGGCTGGCGACCGGCAATGCCGCGCCCTATTTCGTCGACTACCTGCGCGGCGAGCTGGAGAGCGCCTATCCGGGCGAGCTGCTGACGACGCGCGGCCTCGGCATCTCCACCAGCCTCGACGTCGAGCTGCAGCAACAGGCCGTGGAGGCCGTGCGCGACGGGCTCGCCGAGCTCGAGCGTCGGCATCCGGCCCTCACCGCCGACCCGAGCCGCCGCGTCCAGGCCGCGTTGATCGCGCTGCGGCCGCAGACCGGTGGCGTCATCGCGATGGTCGGCGGCCGCGACTACGCCGCCTCGCAGTTCAACCGCGCCACCCAGGCGCACCGCCAGCCGGGGTCGGTGTTCAAGCCGATCGTCTTCCTCGCCGCCTACGAGCGCGCCGAGCGCGACGGTGAACCGCTCACCGCCCGCACCGAGCTGCTCGATGCGCCCTTCGACTGGCGCTATGACGGCCAGGTCTGGCGACCGGCCAACTACGGCAACCGCTACCTCGGGCTCGTGCCGGCCCGCACCGCGCTCGAGCAGTCCCTGAACGCGGCGACCGCCCGCCTCGCCGAGCGCACCGGATTGCCGGCGATCATCGACGCGGCCCGCCGCGCCGGCATCGACAGCCCGCTGCCCGAGGTGCCGTCGGTCGTCCTCGGCGCCGCCGAGGTGACGCCGTTCGAGGTGGCGCAGGTCTATGCCGTGCTCGCCAACCAGGGCCTGCGCGCCACCGCCCGCGCCATCACCAAGGTCGTCGATCGCCAGGGCCAGGTGGTCGAACGCCACCCGCTCGCCGTCACGCGCGCCGCCAGTCCCGAAGCGGCCTTTCTCGTCACCTACCTGATGCAGGGCGTGCTCGACCGCGGCACCGGCCGCGCCGCCCGCAGTCGGGGCTTCACCCGGCCGGCGGCGGGCAAGACCGGCACCACCAACGACGGCCGCGACGCCTGGTTCGCCGGCTTCACGCCCGACCTGGTCGCCGTCGTGTGGGTCGGCTTCGACGACGGCGAGCCGCTCGGCATGACCGGCGCCGAGGCCGCGCTGCCGATCTGGACCGCCTTCATGCAGTCGGCAACCGCGGGCTCGCCGCCATCGGACTTCGTGCCGCCGGCCGGTGTTGCCTTGGTGCGGATCGACCCATACACGGGAGGCATCGCCACCGCGCGCTGCCCCGACACCGTGCTCGAGGCCTTCCCGCGCGGCCGCGAGCCGACCGCGCCATGCCCCGCCCACAGCGACACCGCTCCCACGCCCTCGCCGTCCTGAGCGTGCTCGCCTGTGCCCTGGCGGGGTGCCGGCCGCGGGTCGCGCCGCTTCCCCTCGATGCCGATCCCGATCCGCCACCGCGCGTGGTGCCGCACGACGAACCGCGGCCGACGGTCGCGTCGCGCTCGTTCTCGGAGGAGGATCTGCCGGAAATGGCCGCGACGACTCCGCCCCCGACCGAGACACCGGAGCCGGCGGTCGGCGGTGCGGCCAATGGACCCGCGACGGGCGCGATCCCGCCCGCCACCGGCCAGCCGACTCCGGCGACGTCCGCCCTGCCGTCGCCGCTCGACACCATCCGCCCCGACACCCCGCCCAACGTCGCGGCCGCGACCCGCCTCGCCGACGCGGCGCGCGTCCGCCTCGCCGCCGGCGACGATGCCGCGGCGCTCGAGCAACTCGAGCGCGCCATCGCCATCGACCCCACCAACCCCTACGCCTACTTCTTCCTCGCCCAGGTCCACTTCCGCACCCGCAGCTACGACCAGGCCATCGCCTTCGCCGACCGCGCCGCCGCGCTCAGCGCCGGCACCTCCCCCGAGTGGACGTGCCGCGCCCGGGTCCTGCAGGGCAATGCCTACGAGGCCGCCGGCCGTTTCGCCGACGCGCGCCAGGCGTACCTGCGCGCGGCGCAGGCGTCGCCCGGCAATCCCGCGGCGCTCGCCGGGCTCGCCCGCACCAGCGGCGGCAGCCCGCCATGAGGCTGCTCGCGATCGAGAGCTCCTGCGACGACACCGCGGCGGCGGTGCTCGAGGACGGCGCGGTGCGCTCGAGCATCGTCGCCTCGCAGGACGACGTCCACCGCGAGTACGGCGGCGTCGTGCCGGAGCTGGCGTCGCGCAGCCACATCCGCGCCATCACCCCGACGATCGCCCGGGCGCTCGCCGACGCGGGAGCGGCCCTCGACGACATCGATGCCGTCGCCGCGACCTACGGACCCGGCCTGGTGGGCTCCCTGTTGGTCGGCCTCTGCGCCGCCAAGGCGATCGCCTACGCGCGCCGCCTGCCCTTCATCGGCGTCAACCACCTCGAGGGACACCTGCTCTCGGTGCAGCTCGAGCAGGTCGTCGCCTTCCCCTACGTGGCGCTGCTCGTCTCCGGCGGCCACACCAGTCTCTACCTGGCACGCGCCCTCGGCGACTACGAGCTGCTCGGCGCCACCCGCGACGATGCCGCCGGCGAGGCGTTCGACAAGGTCGCCAAGCTGCTCGGCCTCGGATACCCGGGCGGCCGCGTGCTCGACGCGCTGGCGCGACGCGGCGACGCCGAGGCGATCCGCTTTCCGCGCGCCCGCCTGAAGCCGGCCGGCCGGCGCCGCTTCGACTTCAGCTTCAGCGGCATCAAGACGGCGGTCGCGCTGCACGTGCGCGAGCACGGCGCCGACGAGGAGGACCACCCCGATATCGCCGCCAGCTTCCAGGAGGCGGTGATCGACATGCTGCTCGAGCAGTCGTTCGCCGCCGCCGACGCCTGCAACGCCGAGCGGCTGGTGCTCGCCGGCGGCGTATCCGCCAACTCGCGCCTGCGCGCCCGCGCGGCCGCCGCGGCCGGCGAGCGCGGCATCGACCTCGTCATTCCCTCGCTGCGCTACTGCACCGACAACGCGGCGATGATCGGCCTCGCCGCCCACCACCGGCTGGCGCGCGGCGAGCGCGATGACCTGACGCTCAACGCCACCGCCGTCGCCGATCTCACCCAGCCGCGCCCGCTCACGCCGTGACCGCCCCGTTCGCGCGCAAGCGCTTCGGCCAGCACTTCCTCGTCCAACCCGGCATCGCCGAGCGCATCGTCGAGCTCGCGGCGCTGCGCGGCGACGAGCGCGTGCTCGAGATCGGCCCCGGGCGCGGCGCCCTGACGGCGCTGCTGGCGGCGCGCTGTGCCCGCCTGGTGCTGGTCGAGGTCGACCGCGATCTCGCCGCCGCGCTGCGCACCCGCTTCGCCGGCACTCCGCACGTCGAGCTGATCGAGGGCGACGTCCTGCGCCTCGACCTCGCCGAGGTGCTCGGCCGCGACGCGCCGGCGACGGTCATCGCCAACCTGCCGTACAACATCTCGACGCCGGTGCTCATGCAGCTCCTCGGCACGCCGGAGCTGTTCGGGCGCCTGGTGCTGATGCTGCAGCGCGAGGTCGCCGAGCGCCTGTGCGCGGCGCCCGGCGGCAAGACGTACGGCGCGCTGTCGGTCGTCGTGCAGGCGATCGCCGAGGCGCGGATCGCGCTGCGCGTGCCGGCCCGTGCCTTCGCGCCGGTGCCGAAGGTCGAGTCGGCGGTGGTGGTGATCACGCCGCGCCGCCCGCCGCCGCTCGACGCGGCGCGGCGCCGCGCCCTGCGCGGCGTCGTGCGCACCGCCTTCGCCCGCCGCCGCAAGCAGCTCGTGAACGTCATCGCCCCGCTCAGCGACGATCCGCGCCGCGCGCTGACGGCCCTCGGGCTCGATCCGCGGGCGCGCCCGGAGACGCTGACGCCGGCGCAGTTCGTCCAGCTCGCCGATGCGCTCGATGCCGTGGCCGGCGACAGCGAGACCCCCTGAGACGCCATGCCGGAGCTGCCGGAGGTCGAGACGACGCGCCGCTCGCTGCTCGCCGACGTCGTCGGCGCCCGCGTCGTCGACGTCACGGTGCGCGAATACCGTCTCCGCCGCCCGCTGGCCGGCGATTTCGCGGCGCAGATGCGCGGCCGGACGGTCACCGACATCGAGCGGCGCGGCAAGTACCTGCTCTTCACGCTCGACGACGATCGCGTCCTGCTCGTCCACCTCGGCATGAGCGGCAGCCTGTGCCTCACCGCGAGCGCGACGCGGCCGGCTCGCCACGACCACGTGGCCATCGCGCTCGACCGCGGCCGCCAGCTCGTCTTCAATGATCCGCGCCGCTTCGGCCTCATGCGGATCGGACGACGCGACGAGCTCGGCGAGCTGCGCGCCGTCGGCCCCGATCCCCTGGCCGACGCGCCGACGCTCGCCGAGTGGCGGGCGCTCACTCGCCGCCGGGCGCCGATCAAGTGCGTGCTGATGGACCAGCGCGCGCTCGGCGGGGTCGGCAACATCTACGCCAGCGAAGCCCTGTTCCAGGCCGGCGTGCGCCCGCGCCGGCGCGCTTCGGCGCTGACCCGAGCCGAGCTGGCGCGCCTGGCCGACGCGCTGCGCGCGGTGCTCGAACGGGCGGTCGCCCTCGGCGGCAGCTCGATCTCCGACTACCGCGACGGCAACGGCAACCCCGGCTATTTCCAGGTGCATCACGCCGTCTACGACCGCGCCGGCCAGCCCTGCGGCGCCTGCGGCGCCCTGATCAAACGCATCGTCCTGGCCGGCCGCAGCACCTTCTACTGCCCGCGCTGCCAGAGGTGAGCTCGACCGCGCCGGGACGCGGCGCCGTTGCCTGAAGGCAAGGCGCTCCAGTAGGGTCCATGGATGCGCAGGGTCATCGCCACCGCCATCCTCGGACTCCTCTGTCTCGCCGGCCGACCGGCCACCGCCTGCGTCGGCGACTGCGACGGCGGCGGCAGCGTCAGCATCGACGAGCTGATCCAGGGCGTGAGCATCGCCCTCGGCAACGGCAATCTGGCGAGCTGCCCGGTCTTCGACGCCGACCGGAGCGACAGCATCACCATCAACGAGCTGGTGTTGGCGGTCGCCAATGCGCTCGGCGGCTGCCCGACGCCGACCAGTGCCGCCGACACGCCGACCGCGCCCGTCGACACGCCGACCGTCCTGGCGGACACGCCGACGGCTCCGCCGTCCGAAACCCCGTCGCCGACGCCGACCAGCGGGCCGTTCAAGCCGTTCTGCGACCTGCCCGGCTCGCTGCAGTTCACGGAGCAGGGAACGGTCCTGGTGCCCGGCGGCCCGACGACACCCGACCTCTCGTTCCTGCATCTGCCGGTCGGCTTCTGCGCCCACTACTACGCCAACGTCGGCAACGTGCGGCAGATGCGGGTCGCGCCCAGCGGCGAGCTCTTTGCGGCCTCGCCGAGCACGCTGACCACCGGCGGTCGCGGCGACCTCGGGCGTGACGCGGTCGTCATCCTGCCGGACGACGACCTGGACGGGCTGGCCGACGCCGCCCTGACGTTCATCGGCAACCTGCCGTCGACGCAGGGCATCATGTTCGCGAACGGGTACTTCTACTACCAGGATCGCCTGCGCATCCTGCGCGTCCCGTACAGCGCCGGCGATCGGACGCCGGGCGGGCCCGCGGAGGAAGTGATCAATATCAACCGGGCCAACGGCTACTACGAGTCACGGCTGCACTGGCCGAAAGTGCTCGACATCGCCGACGACGGCACGATCTACGTGTCCAACGGCGGCGAGCAGAGCGAGAACTGCGAGCCCGATCATCCGTTCCGCGGCGGCATCGTCGCCGTGGACGGTACCCCGGGCGGTCGGCAGATCGCCAAGGGCTTTCGCAACCCGATCGCCATCCGCTGCGCGCGCGGCTTCAACCGCTGCTTCGCGATCGAGTTGGCGCGCGACTACACGGCCGCCGTCGGCGGGCGCGAGAAGCTGGTGCCGGTGCGCGAGGGCGACGACTGGGGCCATCCCTGCTGCGCCACGGCGAACCAGCCCTACCCCGACCTCACGCCGGTGCCCGACTGCTCCGAGGTCGACGCCGAGGGGGGCGCCTTCGTCGTCGGGCACACGCCCTTCGACCTCGACTTCGCTCCCGCGAGCTGGCCGCCGCCCTGGAACAACCGCGTCTACGTGCCGATGCACGGCGTGTTCGGCACGTGGGAGGGCGCGCGCATCGTCAGCATCGGCATGGACCCGATCACCGGCGAGGTCATCATGGGCTCCGAGCTGCCGCTGGAGAGCCCTGGGTCGTTCGCCGAGTTCGCCACCGGCTGGGACAACGGCCGACGCATCCACGGGCGGCCGGCGAACATCACCTTCGCCCCCGACGGCCGTATGTTCCTCGGCAACGACAACAACGGCGACATCATCTGGATCGCGCCGATGGGCATGTGAGCGGACAGGTTGCTAGCTGTTGGGGTGTTGGTTGTCAGGCCAATCCGATCCGAACCTCTGGCTGACAACTAACCTTGGTGAGACAGAAAACTCCTCACACGGAGGCACGGAGACACGGAGGGCTCGGTGCCATAGCGAAGGCGCGGGGCCTCTTCTCACTCCATTTCTAATGAACTTTGGGAGGACCACTGGGCGGGCTTCGAGATCAGTACTCTCCGTGTCTCCGTGCCTCCGTGGTGAAAGTCTTTTGTCGCATCAAGGCTAACAACCTAACAACCTCCGACTCACCCCAGCATCACCATCCCGCCGTCCACCACCAGCACCTGGCCGGTCATCAGGTCGCTGTCGGCGGAGGCGAGGAATACCGCGGTGCCGGTCAGGTCCTCCGGCTGCAGGGCGCGCTTGAGCGCGGTGTTGCCGACGATGGCCTGCATGATCTGCTCGGGCACGACCGTCCTGGTCGCCTCGGTCAGAGTCACGCCGGGACAGATGGCATTGACGTTGATGCCGAAGGGGCCGAGGGCGCCGGCGAAGAACTTGGTCAGGCCGCTGACACCGAGCTTCGCCAGACTGTAATGGAAGGGCGGCGAGGGCTGGTCCGGGTTGCTGGTGTCGATGAAGCCGACGTTGCTCATGTAGGCGGCGGTCGACGACTGGTTGATGATCTTGCCGCGGCGCTGGTGCTTCATGGTGCGCTCGACGGCGCGGGTCATCAGCCAGACCCCGGTCATGTTCACCGACAGGATCTTGTTGAAGTAGTCGAGCGACTGGTTACCGCGATCGAGGCCGTGGAAGATGGCGGCGTTGTTGACCAGCACGTCGATGCGCCCGAAGCGCTCGACGGTCGCCGTCGCCAGGGCGTGGCAGCTCGTCTCGTCGCTGACATCGACGCGAATCGCGACGCCCGGCGCGCCGCTGCCCTCCGCCTCGGCCGCCACCGCCTGCGCGTGCTCGAGGTTGATGTCGGCCACCACCACCGTGGCCCCCTCGCGCGCGAAGCGCAGCGCGTAGGCGCGCCCGATCCCCTGCCCGCCCCCGGTGACGATCGCTACCTGGTCCTTCAATCGCATGACACGCCCCCGCCGGCCTGTGGCACCCGGCTCACAAATTGACAGCCCCAATGACGTCGACTACGTCCCCGGATATTTCAATCAACCGATTGAAGGCAACCGCGCCGCGGGGCGCAGGGAGACGGCATGGCGAAGGCAGCAGGGACCCGGGGCAAGTTCCGAAACGTCATCCGCTCGGTCGCCGAGGAGCGGCCGATGCCCGTGGGCACCTACCTCCGCGACCTCGATCGCCTGATCGCCGCGACCTTCACCGCGCGCGATCGCAGCACCGCCGCGATCGGCGACGGCAGCGCGCCGCTCGAATACGTGAAGCTGCTCGCCAAGGAGTACTACTACCTCGGGAAGTGGATGACGCCGGAGTTCCCGCTCTTCATCGCCAACGCGCCCGACACCGACGCGCTGACCCTGGACCATTCCGAACACTACGCGCACTGGTGCCAGAACTTCGCCGACGAGGTCGGCTACCTGCGCGATCCCAACCACGTCGCCATGAAGTGGGAGTGGTGCCAGCAGCTCGGCATCACCGCCGACGAGTTGGAACGCTACGTTCCGCTGCCGGAAACGATCGGCGTCACGTTCACCATGCTGTACTACGTGCGCCGCTCCTACGAGGAGGGGCTCGCCGTCTTCGGCTTCGCCGGCGAGCGCCTGGCGGCGCGCTCGGGCTATGCCAAGACGATGTACGAGGGGCTGAAAAAACACTACGGCATCACGGTGCGGAACTTCGAGGTCCACGCCTATGCCGAGCCCGACCACGGCGACAAGGCGGAGGCGCTGTTCCGCAAGATCGCCGTCACCGCCGCCGTGCAGCGCCGCTGCCGCGAGGCCATTCGCAACACGATGGTGACGCGGGACGCGCGCTCGCGCGCCCTGAACCGGGTGCTCGACGAGATGGGGACGCGGAAGGCGAAGCGCCGGTGAGCCCCCGCGTCACCCCATGACCACGCCGGGCTCGCGCACCAACTCCAGGAAGCCCTGCAGGATGCGGTGCGTCAGACCCCAGATCGTATAGCGGCCGTAGCGGTAGGCGGGGAACGTGCTGGTGATCCCGTCGAGCGTGCGCTCGTAGGTGGCGGCGGCCTCGGCGGAGGCGAGGAACGAGAGCGGGACCCAGAGCGCGCTCTCGACCTCGCGCGGGCTCGGGCGCAGGGCGACCGGGTGCCGCAGCGCGAAGACCACCGGCGTGATCACCAGGTCGAGCGGGCGGTGACGCGCGACGGCGCGCAGCTCGTCGAGGCGGCCGATCACCTCGGCGCCGTGGCGCAGGTCGACGCCCACCTCCTCGTGCGTCTCACGGGTCGCGGTGGCGATCGCATCGGCATCGCCCGGATCGCGGCGCCCGCCGGGCAGCGCCATGTGCCCGGACCACGGGTCGTCGTCGCGGATGGCGCGTTGGATCAGCAGCAGCTCGACATCGGGCGCGGCCTCCGCCAGCACCAGCGCCACGGCGGCGCGCGCGACCTTGGGCTCGTCGATGACGCTCGGTCGAAAAGCCGCCAGACGCGTCCGGATATATTCGAGTCCCATCGCGCGAATCGCCGTCGGAGTTCTTGCGGACCGTACCGAATTCTGGTTCGAGTTGGTACTCATGTCGCAACACAAGCCGGACAACGGCGGAACGACGGATCGCTCGCAGCGCCGCCGTGAGCAGACGGCACGCACCCTGCTCGACGCGGCGCGCCGCGTCCTCGCCGCCAAGGGCTATCACGGCACCAAGATCGTCGACATCGCCCGCGCGGCGTCGGTGGGCGTCGGAACGTTCTACCTCTACTACCCGACCAAGGAGGCGCTGTTCCTCGAGCTGGTCGAGGATACGGTGGCGCGGCTGAAGACCGAGCTCGACGGCGTGCGCTCGAGCGTCGCCGACCCGATCGAGCAGTCGCGGGTGCGGACGCTGACGTTCTTCCGTTTCGCGCAGGAGAACCGCGAGCTGTTCCGCATCGTGTTCGGCCACGGCGCGTCGTTCCACGACGTCGTGCGCCGTTGCCAGGAAGGCTTCATCCGCGATCTGCACGAGATCATCGCCGCCGGCATGAAAGCCGGCGCGCTGCGCGAGGGCGATGCGATGATCTGGGCCCAAGCCTTCATCGGCATGTCGCTGCAGGTCGTCTCCTGGTGGATCGAGCAGGAGAACGTCCCCATCGAGGACGTCGCCGCGTCGCTCAGCGACCTCGCGCTGCACGGCATGGTGGCGCCCGGCGCCGAGCGGACGCCCGACGCCGCTATCCGGGCGTCCACGGCGCGCTGATCGCCAGACGCTGGCCGGCGAGGGCGACGGCGACATCGCGCGCGTGCAACATCAGGCGCGGCGCCGGCGAGCCGCCGTAGAGACGATCGCCGACGATCGGATGGCCGATGGCCGCGAGGTGGGCGCGGATCTGGTGCAGGCGCCCGGTGCTCGGCTCCACCACCAGGACGGTTGTCGCGCCGCGGCGTTCCGCCACCCGCCACGCGGTGCGCGCCGGACGCCCGTGCGGGTCGACGTGGGCGCGGCCGGCGCGCGCCAGCAGCGGCTCCTCGATCACGCCGCCATCCGCCGCCGGCGAGCCGTCGACCAGCGCCAGGTAGCGCTTCTCGACCCGCTGATCGCGAAACGCCGCCGACAACGCCGCCGCCGCGGCGCGGGTGGTGGCGAAGAGCATCACGCCGGACGCGGCGGCGTCGAGCCGGTGCACCAGCCACAGTGGCCGGCGCCCACGCGCCGCCTGCAGGGTGGTCAGCGCGGTACCGGTCGCGGCGGCGCGCGTCGGGGCCGAGGGCATGCCGGCCGGCTTGTCGATCGCCAGCACGCCGTCGCCCTCGAAGACGATCGGCAGACACGCCGGCGCCGGGGTGGGAGCGGCACTGCCGACGCGCAGGCGATCGCCGGGATGGACGGTGCGCGACGCGACCTTGCAGCGGCGGCCGTTGAGGAACACCGCCCCGGCGGCGATCAGGCCGCGCGCCGCCGTGCGCGAGATCGCGGCGGCCGCCGCGACCGCCCGGTCCAGACGGTCGGCGGGCCCGGCATGGAGTTGGTCGCGAACGGAGGATGGCTGAGACATGCGCGGTGCGTCGCGGTGCGCCAGGCTCTACGCCATACGCCATCCGCGCGGTGGCACCAACGGTGCGACGGTGCTACGCGCAGGAGCATGAGCGCGCCCGCGGAGCAGGTGCTCGCGCGCGACCTCGAGGTCATCAACGAGATGACCACGGCGGTGACGTCCACCCTCGATCTCGCGGAGATCGTCCGCATCGCCCTCGGCCGCATCAAGATGCTCGCCTCGGCGGAGGCGATCTCGCTCCTCCGCTACGACGCCGACCGTGACGAGTTGGTGTTCGCGGCGACCGAGACGCTGCGCGAGGCGACGTTCGACGACGCCCCGGCCCGTTACGCCGGCGGCCTGGCGAGCTGGGTGGCGCGTACGGGCCGGCCGGCGCGCGTCGCCGATCCGTCCACCGACCCGCGCTGCGCCGGCGCCGGCGCGCTGGCCGGCCGTCACGCCGCCCACCTGCTCGACGTTCCGGTCTGGCGGGACGGCCTGGTGGTCGGCGTCCTCGAGCTCGCCGACCGCTACGACGAGGAGCCGTTCAGCGACGCCGACGAGGCGGCGCTGAACGCCGTCGCGGCGGCGATCGCGGCGCGCTGCGACCCGCAGCGCCTGCCGAAAGATCCCGCCGCGCTGCGCGGCCTGCTGGCCGAGGTGACGGCGGCGGTGCCGAGTCAGGCGGCATCGCTCCTGCTCATCGAACCGACCGGCCGCGGGCTGGCGTTCTCCGCCTCGCGGCGGCTGGAGCCCGGAGCCGTGGATGGTCTCCGCCTCCCCGCCGACGTCGGCATCGCCGGCTGGGTGGCGCGCCATCGCACGCCGCTGCTGCTCGACGACGCGAGCGCCGACCCGCGCTGGCATCGCCCCATCGAAGCGCACACCAGCTTCCGGCCCCGCGCCATGCTGTGCGTGCCCCTGGTCAGCAAGGGCGTCCTGCTCGGGGTGATCCAGGTCATGAACCGACTCGACGGCCGCCCCTTCGACGAGCGCCAGCTCCGCCTGGCGCAGATCCTCGCCGACCACACGGCGATCGCGATGGAAAACGCGCGCCTGTTCCGGCAGCTCGAGGAGGCGACCGTCACCGACGATCTGACCGGGTTGGGCAACGCCCGCCGCCTGAACCGGCTGCTGCCGCGGCTGCTCGCCGACGGACGACCGCTGGCGCTGCTGGTCCTCGACTTCGACCACTTCAAAGACGTCGTCGACCGCTACGGGCACCCGACCGGGAGTCAGGTGCTGGCGTTCCTCGGCCGCCTGATGGCCGGACGCCTGCGGCCGGGCGACATCGCCACCCGCTTCGGCGGCGACGAGTTCGCCTTCATCCTGCCGGACACCGACCTGACCACCGGCATCGCGATCGCCGAAGGCATCCGCGACCTGGTCGCCGCCGCGCGCACCGTCGACGGCAACGACATCGACATCTCCTGCGTCACCGCCTCCATCGGCGTGGCCGTCTACCCGCACCACGCCGGCGATGCCGTGGCGCTGCTCCAGGCCGCGGATCAGGCGATGTTCGCGGTCAAGCGGGCGGCGAAGAACGGCGTCGGCGTGGCGGAGAGGCGCTGAGTCGTTCACCGGCCGCCCGCCCGCCGATCCCCGCATAGGGTTGTGCACACGCCGTTGCCACCCGGCTACTGGAGCACCGTCCAGACACCGCTGTCGAAAGGAGCCCTCATGTCCTTCACCACCCTGCTCACCGAGCAACGCGGCCACGCGCTCTGGGTGACGCTCAATCGCCCCGAGTCGCTCAATGCGATGAATCCAACGCTCGTCGACGAGCTGCGGACGCTGTTCAGCGGCCTCGACGAACGTCGGGCCGCGCGGCTCGTGGTGCTGCGCGGCGCCGGGCGCGCCTTCTGCGCCGGCCTCGATCTCAAGCAGGGCGCCGGGATCGACGGCTCGGTGCAGGGTGGGCTGCGAGGCCAGCGCCGCATCAGCGAGCTGGTGATGCTGATGCGCCGCGCCCCGCAGCCGATCATCGCCGCCGTGCACGGCGCCGCGTGCGGCGGCGGCTTCGCGCTGGCGCTGGGAGCCGACGTGCGCATCGCCGGCGAGTCGGCGCGGATGAACGCGGCGTTCATCCGCCTGGGCCTGTCGGCGTGCGACGTCGGCGTCAGCTACTTCCTGCCGCGCATGGTGGGGGCGTCGGTGGCTGCCGAGCTGCTGCTCACCGGCAACTTCATCGATGCGGCGCGCGCCGAGCGCCTCGGCCTGGTGTCGCGCGTCGTGCCTGATGTCGAGCTCGAGGCAGCGACCCAGGCGATGGCGGAGGACATGCTGCGCAACTCGCCGTTGGGCCTGCGATTGACGAAGGAGTGCCTCAACGCCAGCCTCGACGCCGGCAGCCTCGAGCAGGTGATCGCGCTCGAGGATCGGACGCAGATCCTGTGCACCCGCACCGACGACTTCCGCGAGGGCGTCAGCGCCTTCCTGCAGAAGCGAGCGCCCGTCTACGGCGACGACTGAGCCCCTGACGGAGCGGTGGCGGTCGCCGACCGGCGGTCCGACCGGCGCGCGGACCGTGCGACGGTCTCAGCGCGACAGGAGCTTCGGGTTGGCGATGGCCAACTTCTCGCGCACGGTCGCGGTGAGATGCGCGAGCACCGCGGCGCGGAACGGATCGGCGTCGGCATCGCCATCGCGGATGCGCGCGCACAGCGTTTCGGTGCGCGCCCGCAGCGCGGCGCGGCGCTCGGCGGGATCGGCTGGAAGGATCGCGGGCTCCAGCACGTCGTCGAGGCGGAGCCATTCGGCCTCGACGTGCCCATCCTCCAGCGCGAGCTCGCGGGCGACGATCGCCAGGACGTTGGCGGCGACGCGGGCGTGGAACTTCGCGGTCCCGTCGAGGGCCGGGACGACATCGCGTTCGACGAAACCGCGGACCGCGTCGAGCAGCTCGGAGGCGGTTGGACGATCCTGCATGGACGCCGCGGACTCTAGGATCGCGACGCGTCGGGGTCAACGAATCGCGAACCGAGGCAGCCAGGCCCGCGGCAACAGCGGCGCATCTCCACGATGGCGCGGTGATGGGGGATGGAGGGCGCGCGCCGGGTAGGGGCGGAAGCCCGCCGCGCGCCCGGTACTGGAAGCAGCGACGCCCCGGTGTGTCACCACACCGGGGCGTCGGGTCAGGTCAGGTTACCCCGCGATCAGGGCGTCTTGGCGTTGAACTGATCGGCCGTGTTCTTCTTCGGAGCCCCGAAAGGCGCTCCCCAACAGATGCCAGTGGCATTGTCGCGCAACTGGACGATCAGCGGCAGGTTGCCGCCGGCGATCGGCAGGTCGCTGTCGAAGTCCGGCAGGTTCGTGCCCTTGCCCTTCACGAGCGCCTTGCTCTTCCCGGCCGCGCCGCCCTTGACGATGATCTTGGTGATTCCGTCCTCGGCCCCGGTGCTGTCCTTGTACTTGTACCCCTTGTTGCTGATCAGCGACCACTTGGTGGCGCTCGCCGGCACGCTGACCTGCTGGATCAGAGCCGCCGAGGTCCCGGCATAGAAGCAGAGAGCATACTCCGCCGTGGTCGTGGGATCCGCGAACTCCGCCTGCGTGGTAGCAGCGCCCTTGGTCCACTTGAAGATCAGCTTGTCCTTGGTGTTGTCCGCCTTGTTCTTGATCAGGACCTTGTTCTTCTGAGCGGTCCGGCAGGTAGTGGCGCTGACCGGGCAACTGCCGCTGAAGCAGAGGTCGGTTGCCTCGTCGCAGTTCTCGCCCATCCCGCAGGGCGAGCTGCCGCCGCCGCAGACGCCGGCGGTGCACGTCTGAACGCCGTTGCAGAAGCTGCTGTCGTCGCAGTTCGTGCCGTCCGGCTGCAGCGCATTCGCCGGGCAGTCATCGTTCAACCCGTCGCAGACCTCGGTCACGTCGCAGGCACCGGCCGCGGCACGGCACACCGCCGTGCTCTTGGCGTCGCTCGGGCAGAGCTTGGACGAACCGTCGCAGACTTCGGTCGCGTCGCAGACGCCCACCGAGGCGCGGCAGACCGTCCCGTTGGGGAGTACCGCATCGGTCGGGCAGTTGACGTTGGTGCCGTCGCAGGTCTCGGCGATGTCGCAGGTCTCACCCGAGCTGGTGGCACGACACACCGTGCTGTTCGGCTCGACGGCATCCGCCGGACAGGTCTTGTTGGTACCGTCGCAGGTTTCCACGATGTCGCAGACACCAGCAGAGCCGCGGCAAACGGTCGTGCTTGGCTCCACGGCGTCCGCCGGGCAGGCGGCGCCGGTTCCGGTGCAGGTCTCTGGGATGTCGCAGACCTCGCCCGGGCTGGAGGCGCGGCAGACCGTGGTCGCCGGCTCGAAGTCATCGGTCGGGCAGTCGGTGCTCACGCCATCGCAGGATTCGGCGATGTCGCAGACCCCGGCAACCGCGCGACATTCCGTGCCGGCCGTCTTGATGACATCGGCCGGACAGGCAGTGGACACTCCGTCGCAGGTTTCGGCGATGTCACAGCCGCCGGCGGCGGCGCGGCACTCGGTGCCAGCCGTCGCGATCGAATCAGCAGCGCAATCGTTGCCGACTCCGTCGCACACTTCCGCCACATCGCAGGCATCTACGGCGGCGCGGCAGACGGCCGTGCTCTTGGCATCAGCCGGACAGTTGTTGTTGGCGCCGTCGCAGAAATCCGCGACGTCGCAGACGCCGGCAGCACCGCGGCAGAGGGCCGTGCTCTTGGCGTCCGCCGGGCAGTTGTTGGCGACGCCGTCGCAGAACTCGGCGATGTCGCACACCCCGCCCGAGGCCCGACACTGCGCCGTGCTCTTCGCGTCCGCCGGACAGGCGTCGTTCACGCCATCGCAGGTCTCCGCGATGTCGCAGACACCGCCCGAGGCCCGGCACTGCGCCGTGCTCTTGGCGTCCGCCGGACAGTTCGGACCGGTTCCAGGGCAGAACTCGGTGATGTCGCAGGCGCCGCCGGAGGCGCGGCAGACGGTGCTGGCGGAAGCGAACGCGTCCGCCGGGCAGTCCACCCCGGCACCGTCGCAGAACTCCGCCACGTCGCAGACGCCGGCCGAGCCGCGGCACAGCGCCGTGCTCTTGGCGTCCGCCGGGCAGGTCGCGCTCGACCCCGTGCAGGTGTCCGCGATGTCACACACCCCCGCTGCCGTGCGGCAGACCTGGCCCGAGGCGCGGTACTGGCAGCTCGCCGTGCAGCACGACGTCGCGCTGCCGTTGTCGACGCCCAGATCGCACTGCTCGATCGACGTGTCGACCACCCCGTCGCCGCAGTCCGAGTAGTAGAACGCCACGTCCACCCGGCTGATGTCGCCGTTGGTGCCGGCGCTGGCGTGCGCCGGGTCGTACACCGCCGGACACGCCTGCCCCGAGCCGATCCCGGTCGCGCTCGCCAGAATGTCCACGTCGAACGTGAAGCTCGAGCCGCTGTCCAACCGGAACAGCCGCTGAATGTCGCCGTTGGTGCCGCTGTCCGCCGGATTGCCCCCGGTGGCCACGATCGTCGCCGTGCCGCCGCCGATCAGCGTCACGTTCAGCGTGTTGGTCACGCTCGGCGCCCCCAGCCCCGACAGCGAGGTCACCGACGTCGTCCCCGTGTACGTGATCGTGCTCCCCGACGTCGTCGAGTACGTGAACCGGTTCGCCGCCGCCGGCGCCGCCCCGGTCATCGTGTTCCCGTTCACCGACTGGTCCACCCGCAACCCGAAGTACACCCGCGAATGGACGCCGAGGTTCACCCCCGTACAGGTCACCGTCGCGCCCGTGCCGCGCGTCGTCTCGTTGCTCACCGTGCAAGTGCCGCCGCCGGGCAGCGTGTAGACCGGTCCACCGGTCAGCACCACCGCCGTCGCCGGCCGGGCCACCACCATGGCCGCCACCGCCATCGCGGCGCTCCACCCGAGGAGGATCGCTTGCCTACACACCGAGCGCGCTCCCATGTCGCCTCCTCACCACGACCCGTGCGAGCCGTGACTGCCGTGTGATCCGTGACTGCCGTGCGAACCGTGGCTGCCGTGGCTGCCATGGCTACCGTGACTGCCGTGCGAGCCGTGGCTGCCGTGCGACCCATGGCTGCCGTGGCTGCCGTGCGAGGCGTGCGACATGTGCTGCGCCAGCAGCAGCTTCTCGTTGTGCGGCTCCTGCCGCACCGCCGCCGCCGCCTCCCCGGCGTCCACCGCCGTCACCGGCTTGACCGCCTGCCGCGCCTCCTCCTGACTGAGAAAGTCCAGCGGCGTCTTCCGCAACGCGGGTAGCCCGTTCTTCTTCTCGCTCATCGCTCGCCTCTCCCCTCGCTCGCTCGCCGCCGCGCCCTCAGCGCAACTGCGCGCTGGCGCCAAACCGTTCCAGGCGCTCCGCGTGCGCCAGCAATCCCACCGCGGCCACGTCCGCCGCCGCTTCGTTGCGCGCCACCGCGTGCGCCACCGTCGCCACCGCCTGCGCCAAACTCTCCTCGGTCGGCTCCTCGCCGGCGCCGCCGTTCATCACCACCAGGTCCACCGCCCCGGTGTGCACCAGCCCCACCGGCGCGCCGCCGTTGCGGCACAGGTGGATCCGCCGCGTCCGCCCGCTGGCGTGCGCCAGCGTCAGCACGCTCGCTCCCGCCTGCACCGGCCCCAGCTCCGCCACCTGCCAGCCCTCGCCCACCGCCGCGCCCGCCGCCAGCGGCGCCAGCAGCCCCCACGGCGCCGCCGCCGTCGGTCCCGTGCCCGCCACCGCCGCCGCGCGGCGCCGGGCGCGCTCGGCGCCGTGCCGCCGGCGTCCGGCCTGGGCCGCGCCTGCGGTCGGCGCTGCTCGCCGGCTCCGCCACCGCGCGCCCCTGCGCCCGGCTCCCCATGGTCGTTACCGCGCCGGCCACGGCCGCTCCCGCGGCCAGCCTGCCGACGAACGCGCGTCGCGACAGCATATTTCCCCCCTTGTCAGGTCCGACAGTGACTAATGTCAGGTCCGGCAATGATCCCAAGAAGCCGCTATCACGTGCCGACACCAATCGTAAAGAAAAATCGCAAGGGCGCCCCCAGAAGAATCGCTCTGCATGGCGCGCAACGCCGTGCTCCTGCCATGAGCGGACACGATCAGGGCGAAGTGGCGCTGAACTGGCCGCTGCTGTTCTTCTTCGGCAAGGGGAATTCGCCCTCCCAGCACAGACCGGTCTGATTGTTTCGCAGTTGCACGATCAGGGGCAGATCGGCCAACGGGATCGGCAGGTTGCCGTCGAAGTCCGGCAGCGCGCTCCCCTTGCCCTTCACCATGGCCTTGCTCTTGCCGAAGATGCCGCCCTTGACGAGGATCTTGGTGATCCCGCCAGCGGTGCCGGCGACGTCATTGTACTTGTAGCCGCTCGAGCCCACCGACGACCACTTCGAAGCGCTCGGCGGCACGCCGATCTGCTTCAGCAACGCAGCCGAGGGACCGGCGTAGAAGCACAGCGCATACTCCGCGCCGCTCTTCGGATCGGCGAAGTCCGCCTGGGTCGAATCGGCACCCTTCGCCCACTTCCAGATCAACTTGTCCTTGGTGTCGTCGCTCTTGTTCTTGATCAGGATCTTGTTCTTGTCCGACGGCCGGCAGGCCACCGCGTTCGGCGGGCAACTGCCGAGGAAGCAGGAGTCCGTCGCTTCGTCGCAGCTCTCGCCCAGCGAGCAGGGATTGCTGCCTCCGCCACAGACGTTGCCGGAGCAGGTCTGCACGCCGTTGCAGAAGGTGGTGTCGTCGCACGGCGTCCCATCCGGGAGACCGCCGTTTGGCGGACACGCGGCGCTGCTGCCGGTGCACATCTCGTCGACGTCGCAGACCTCGCCCGGCGTCGCGGCGCGGCAGACGACGGTGTTGGGGGCGAACCCGTCGGTGGGACAGTCGACCCCGGAGCCGGTGCAGAACTCGGCGACGTCGCACACGTCGGCGACGCCGCGGCACTGCGTGCTCGGTGAGGCAAAGGCATCGACCGGACAGGCGTCGCTGGCGCCGTCGCAGGTTTCCGCCAGATCGCAGACGCCAGCCGAAGCGCGGCACATGGTGCCGGACGGCTGCTTCACGTCGGTCGGGCAGTCGTCGGCGACACCATCGCACTGCTCCGCCGTGTCGCACACGTCGGCCGCCGCGCGGCACTGCGCGGTGCTCTTGGCATCGGCGGGACAGTCGTTGCCGACGCCGTCGCAGGTTTCGGCGACGTCGCAGACGCCCGCTGTCGCTCGGCATTGCGCGGTGCTCTTCGCGTCCGCCGGACAGAAAGCGCTCGAGCCGGTGCAGTTCTCCGCGATGTCGCAGACGCCGGCGGCGGCGCGGCACTCGGTACTGCTGGGCAGGAAGTCATCACTCGGACACGCGTTGTTGACGCCGTCGCAGAACTCGGCGACGTCGCAGAACGACGCCGCGGCGCGGCACTGGACGGTGGTCTTCGCGTCGGCCGGGCAGGTGTCGCTGACACCGTCGCAGACTTCGGCGACGTCGCAGACGCCGCCCGCCGCGCGACAGACGCTGGTGCTCTTGATGTCGGCCGGGCAGTCGTTGCCGACGCCGTCGCAGACATCCGCCAGATCGCAGGCGCCGGCGGACGCGCGGCACACCGCCGTGCTCTTGGTGTCGGCCGGGCAATTGTTGCTCACGCCATTGCAGAATTCGGCCGTGTCGCAGACACCCGCCGAGCCGCGGCAGAGCGCGGTGCTCTTGGCGTCCGCCGGGCAGGCCGCGCTCGACCCCGTGCAGGTGTCCGCGAGGTCGCAGACGCCGGCCGCCACACGGCAGATCAGACCGGCGGCGCGGAACTGGCAGGCCGAGGTGCAGCAGGACGTCGAGCTGCCGTTGTTGACGCCCAGATCGCACTGCTCGGCCGGGCTGTCGGTGACGCCGTCGCCGCAGTCCGAGTAGTAGAACGCCACGTTGACGCGGCTGATGTCGCCGCCGTCGCCGGCGCTGGCGTGCGCCGGGTCGTACACCGCCGGACACGCCTGCCCCGAGCCGATGCCCGTCGCATTGGCCAGAACGTCCACATCGAAGGTGAAGCTCGAACCGCTGTCCAACCGGAACAGCCGCTGAATGTCGCCGTTGGTGCCGCTGTCCGCCGGATTGCCTCCGGTGGCCACGATCGTCGCCGAGCCGCCGCCGATCAGCGTCACGTTCAGCGTGTTGGTCACGCTCGGCGCCCCCAGCCCCGACAGCGAGGTCACCGACGTCGTCCCCGTGTACGTGATCGTGCTCCCCGACGTCGTCGAGTACGTGAACCGGTTCGCCGCCGCCGGCGCCGCCCCGGTCATCGTGTTCCCGTTCACCGACTGGTCCACCCGCAACCCGAAGTACACCCGCGAGTGCGCAGTCAGGTTGACGCCGGTGCAGGTCACCGTCGCGCCCGTGCCGCGGCTCGGAACGTTCACCACCGTGCAGCTACCACCGCCGGGCAGCGAGTAGACCGGTCCACCGGTGATGACGAGGGCCGTCGCCGGCCGGGCCACCACCATGGCCGCCACCGCCATCGCGGCGCTCCACCCGAGGAGGATCGCTTGCCTACACACCGAGCGCGCTCCCATGTCGCCTCCTCACCACGACCCGTGCGAGCCGTGACTGCCGTGTGATCCGTGACTGCCGTGCGAACCGTGGCTGCCGTGGCTGCCATGGCTACCGTGACTGCCGTGCGAGCCGTGACTGCCGTGCGACCCATGGCTGCCACTGCCAATCCGAGGCGTGCGACAGATGTGTTGCGCCAGCAGCAGCTTTCTTGTTGCGTGGCTCCTGCCGCATTGCCGTTGCCGCCTTCCCTGAGTGTCCACTGCCGTCACCGCTTGACCGCCTGCCGCGCTCCTCCTGACTGAGAAAGTCCAGCGGCGTCTTTCCGCAACGCGGGTAGTCCGTTCTTCTTCTGCCATCGCCTGCCTTCTCCTCGCCTCGCTGCTGCCAGGCCTCAGCGTAACTGCGCTGGAGTGCCAAACTGTTCCAGGCGCTCCGCGTGCGCCAGCATCCCACCGCGGCCGTCCGCCGCCGCTTCGTTGCGCGCCACCGCGTGCGCCACCGTCGCCACCGCCTGCGCCAACTTCTTCGGTCGGTTCCCTTCGCCGGCGCTGCCGTTCATCACCACCAGGTCCACCGCCCTGGTGTGCACTTCAGCTCACCGGCGTTGCCAGCAGGGCACAGGTGGATCCGCCGCGGCTGCCTGCTGGCGCCAGCGTCAGCATCGCTCGCTGCTCCCGCCTGCACCGGCCCCAGCTCCGCCACCTGCCAGCCCTCGCCCACCGCCGCGCCCGCCGCCAGCGGCGCCAGCAGCCCCCACGGCGCCGCCGCCGTCGGTCCCGTGCCCGCCACCGCGGCCGCCGCGCTCGGCGCCGGCGCGCCGCAGGATCCCGACGCGGTGCTCGGCGCGCTCGCGATGCGTGCCGCGACAGGGTCCGGCATTGCGCCGCCGTCGAGCCGCATCGTCGCGCCCGCTGGCGCCCGGCTTCCCACTGTTGTCACCGCGCCGGCCACGGCCGCTCCGGCGGCCAGCCGACCCACGAACGCGCGTCGCGACAGCATGTTGTCCCCCCTTGTCACGGACGAGCCTATCGAGCCGCTACCACGGACGCAGACGAACAGTAAAGAGAGAATCGAAGACGGGACCGCGAAAGCGAAAATGGGATCTCCCCGTACTGAGCAGGCCCAACGCTCGCGTGTCGGCACCAGGCGCTGCCGGGTGAAGCAGGCCGCCATCACCGGCTGGATTCCGGAAGCGCGTGGGAGTCGCGCGCTGCGACTGCCGACGCACGCCAGTTGAGGGAGACAGGAGACCGCCGCTCGCCCGAAGGACGCTGTCCACCGGTCGCAGAAGCGGCGACGCCCCGGTGTGCGCGGGGCACACCGGGGCGTCGGATCAGGTCGCTCCGAGCGCGCTCAGGGGGTCTTGGCGCTGAACTGGTCGAGCTGGTTCTTCTTCGGCGTCGCGAACGCCCCCTCCCAGCACACCCCGCTGGCATTGTCGCGCAACTGCACCACCAACGGCAGGTTCCCATTGGGGATCGGCAGGTTGCTGTCGAAGTCCGGCAGCCCCGCCCCCTTCCCCTTCACCAGCGCCTTGCTCTTCCCGTCGCGCCGCCCTTGACGATGATTCAGGATCCCGTCCGCCGCCCCCGCGCCGTCCTTTTTGCATTTGTACAGCCCTTGTCGCCAATCGCCGCCCACTTGCTGCGCTCGGCGGCACCGCCGCCTGCTGCAGCAACGCCCCGCCCGCGTAGAAGCACAGCGCGTACTCCGCCGTCGTCGTCAGATTGCCAGTCCCGCCTGCGTCGCCGCCGCCCTTGGTCCACTTCCAGATCAGCTTGTCCTTCCCCGTCGTCGCTCTTGTTCTTGATCAGCACCTTGTTCTTGGTCGCCGTCCGGCATCGTCAGCGCCTGGCTCGTCGGGCAACTGCCGGTGAAGCACAGGTCGCTCGCCCTCATCGCAGCCCGCCCCATCCCGCACGGGCTGCTCCCCCCGCACACCCCGCCACTGCAGGTCTGCACCCTGCTGCAGAAGCTGCTGTCGCCTTGCGCCGTCGCTCACGTAGGCGTTGCCCGGCAGTCGTTGCCCACCCTGTCGCACACCTTCCGCCACGTCGCACACCTCCTCGCCGCCGCTCGGCACACCGCCGTGCTCTTCGCGTCCGCCGGGCACGTCTTGTTCGCCCCGTCGCACACCTCGGTGGCGTCACACACCTCGCTGATCGCCTGACACGGCGCGTGTCTCGCTCGGTAGCACTTGGTCTGCCGGACAGGTCCGATTCACCCCGTCGCACGTCTCGGTCACGTCGCACAACTCGCCCACCGCCCCGCCTGGCACACCAGGTTGCTTGGCTCCACCGCATCGGCGGACAGGTCTTGTTGGTCCCGTCGGTAGTCCGGAATGTCGCACACCCGCCCACCGTCGACGCCCGGCACAACAGAGCTTCTGCTGGTCTACCGCGTCTGCCGGGCAATCCACTCCCCTGTCCCCGGACAGTACTCCTCGATGTCAAGACATCTTTTTGCTCCTGGCTCGCCCGCCTGGCACACTCAGGCTCGCCGGCTCGTACCTACTGCTTCGGCAGTCCACCCTCTGCCTCAGCACGCCCCGCCACGTCGCACACTTCCCGCTGCTGCCTGCACGGTCCCCTGCCGACGCGTATCCGTCCGCCGGGCAGTCCACATCCACCCTGCCGCATCGTCTCGCTCATTGCCGCAGATCCCCGCCGACGCCCGGCAGGTCGTCCCGTTCGGCAGCACCGCATCCCCGGACAGTCGTCGGCGGCGCCGTCGCACACTTCCGCCACGTCGCACACTTCCCGCCGACGCCCGGCACTGCGCCGTGCTCTTCGCGTCGTTCGCAGGCGCTGTTATGCCATCGCACCTCCGCGAGGTCGCAGACTTCCGGCCGACGCCCGGCACTGCGCCGTGCTCTTCGCATCGCTTCGGGCAGGCGTTGTTCGCGCCGTCGCAGAACTCCGCGATGTCGCATTACTTCGCCCGACGCCCGGCATCCGCCGCTTCGCATCGCTCGGCAGGCGTCGGTCACGCCATCGCACACCTCCGCGATGTCGCACACCCCGCCCGACGCCCGGCACTCCGCCGTGCTCTTGGCGTCCGCCGGGCAGGTGTCGCTCAGCCCGTCGCACACCTCGGCGATGTCGCACTCCCCGCCCGCGGCGCGGCACACCGCCGTGCTCTTGCCATCGACCGGGCAGTCGTTGCCCACCCCGTCGCAGCTCTCCGCCAGATCGCACGCCCCCGCCGACGCCCGGCACACCGCCGTGCTCTTGCCGTCCGCCGGACAGTTGTCGTTGATGCCGTCGCAGAATTCCGCCACGTCGCAGACGCCGACAGACGCGCGACACTGGGACGTCTTCTTGTCATCCGCCGGACACGCCGGGCCCGAACCGGTACAGCTCTCGGCCACGTCGCAGACACCGCCCGAAGCGCGGCACTCGGTGCCGGCGTTCACGAACGCGTCGGCCGGACACGTATCGCCGACGCCGTCGCAGACCTCGGCGAGGTCGCAGACGCCGCCGGCAGCGCGGCAGGTCGCCGTGCTCTTGAGGTCGGTCGGGCAGTCGTTGCCGACCCCGTCGCAGCTCTCCGCCAGGTCGCAGGCGCCGGCCGAGGCCCGGCACACCGCCGTGCTCTTGCCGTCCGCCGGACAGTTGTTGCTCGACCCGTCGCAGAACTCCGCCACGTCGCACACCCCGGCCGACGCCCGGCACTGCGCCGTGCTCTTGCCGTCCGTCGGGCAGGTCGGGCTCGACCGCAGGTCTCCGCCACGTCGCAGACCCCACCTGAGGCCCGGCACTCGCGCCGGCGCCTTCACGAAGGCGTCCGCCGGCAGTTGTTGTCTGACCCGTCGCAGAACCCGCGATGTCGCACACCCCGCCTGAGGCCCGGCACTGCGCCGTGCCTTTGCATCGTTCGCAGTTGTTGTTCGACCCGTCGCAGAACCTGCCAAGTCGCATTAATTCGCCTGAGGCCCGGCACTGCGCCGTGCTCTTCCCATCGTTCAAGCAGTCGTTGTTCGACCTGTCGCAGAACTCCGCCACGTCGCAGACGCCCGCCGAGCTGGCGGCACAGGCCGTGTTTCGCGTCCGCCGGCAGCAGCAGCGTTGTCGCAGAACTCCGCCACGTCGCAGACGGCGGCCGGAGCTGCGGCACATGCTGCTCTTGGCGTCCGCCGGGCAGTCGCGCTCGACCCGCGCAGGTGTCCGCGATGTCACATACCCCGCCGTGCGGCAGACCTGGCCCGGAGGCGCGCATTCGGCGTGCTCGCCGTGCAGCACGACGTCGCGCTGCCGTTGTCGATGCCCAGATCGCACTGCTCGATCGACGTGTCACCACCCCGTCGCCGCAGTCCGAGTAGAATGCCACGTCCACCCGGCTGGATGTCGCCGTTGGTGCCGGCGCTGGCGCGCCGGGTCGTACACCGCCGGATACGCCTGCCCCGGAGCCGATCCCCGTCGCGCTCGCCAGAATGTCCACGTCGAAGGTGAGAAGTCGGCTGTTGTCCAACCTGAACAGCTGCTGAATGTCGCCGTTGGTGCCGCTGTCCGCCGGATTGCCCCGGTGGCCACGATCGTCGCCGCCGCCGCCGATCAGCGTCACGTTCAGCGTGTTGGTCACGCTCGGCGCCCCAGCCCCGGACAGCGAGGTCACCGACGTCGTCCCTGTGTACGTGATCGTGCTCCCGACGTCGTCGAGTATGTGAACCGGTTCGCGCCGCCGGCGCCGCCCCCGGTCATCGTGCCCTGTTCACCGACTGGTCCACCCGCAACCCGAAGTACACCCGCGAATGGACGCCGAGGTTCACTCCTCTGTACAGGTCACTGTCGCGCCTGTGCTGCGCGTCGTCTCGTTGCTCACCGTGCGCGCCGCCGCCGGGCAGCGTGTAGACCGGTCCACCGGTCAGCACCATCGCCAGCCGCCGCCGGGCGCCACCACCATGGCCGCCACCGCCATCGCGGCGCCCACCCGAGGAGGATCGCTTGCCTACACACCGAGCGCGCCCCATGTCGCCCTCACCACGACCCGTGCGAGCCGTGACTGCCGTGTGATCCGTGACCGCCGTGCGAACCGTGGCTGCCGTGGCTGCCATTGTTACTCGTGACTGCTGTGCGAGCCGTGGCTGCCGTGCGACCCATGGCTGCCGGGCTGCCGTGCGGCGTGCGACATGTGCCAGCCAGCAGTAGCCGTTGCGTGGCTCGCGCCGCACTGCTGCCGCCGCCTGCGTCCACCGCCGTCACCGGCTTGACCGCCTGCCGCGCCTCCTCCCTGGACTGAGAAAGTCCAGCGGCGTCTTCCGCAACGCGGGTAGCTCCGTTCTCTCTCGCTCATCGCTCGCCCTCTCCCTTCGCCGCTCGCTGCCGCGCCCTCAGCGCAACTGCGCGCTGGCGCCAAACCGTTCCAGGCGCTCCGCGTGCGCCAGCAATCCCACCGCGGCCACGTCCGCCGCCGCTTCGTTGCGCGCCACCGCGTGCGCCACCGTCGCCACCGCCTGCGCCAAACTCTCCTCGGTCGGCTCCTCGCCGGCGCCGCCGTTCATCACCACCAGGTCCACCGCCCCGGTGTGCACCAGCCCCACCGGCGCGCCGCCGTTGCGGCACAGGTGGATCCGCCGCGTCCGCCCGCTGGCGTGCGCCAGCGTCAGCACGCTCGCTCCCGCCTGCACCGGCCCCAGCTCCGCCACCTGCCAGCCCTCGCCCACCGCCGCGCCCGCCGCCAGCGGCGCCAGCAGCCCCCATTGCCGCCGTCGTCGGTCCTGTGCCCAGCCACCGCGGCTTCGCGCGGTGCCGGCGCGCTCGGCCGCCGCCGGCGTCCGCCTGGGCTGCGCCCGCGGTCGCGTTGCTTCGCCGGTTCTCACCAGTCCCTGAGCGCCTGGTCATGGTCGTTACCGCGCCGGCCACGGCCGCTCCCGCGGCCAGCCTGCCGACGAACGCGCGTCGCGACAGCATGCTCTCCCCCCTTGTCACGTTGTGACGACAGTCCCCTCTCGGCCGCTACCACGGACGCAGACGAACAGTAAAGAGAGAATCGTAGGCGACCGCCTTGAAGGCCGGAAGCGGCGACGCCCCGGTGTGCGCGGGGCACACCGGGGCGTCGGATCAGGTCGCTCCGAGCGCGCTCAGGGGGTCTTGGCGCTGAACTGGTCGAGCTGGTTCTTCTTCGGCGTCGCGAACGCCCCCTCCCAGCACACCCCGCTGGCATTGTCGCGCAACTGCACCACCAACGGCAGGTTCCCATTGGGGATCGGCAGGTTGCTGTCGAAGTCCGGCAGCCCCGCCCCCTTCCCCTTCACCAGCGCCTTGCTCTTCCCCGTCGCGCCGCCCTTGACGATGATCTTGGTGATCCCGTCCGCCGCCCCCGCGCCGTCCTTGTACTTGTAATTCTTTGTCGCCAATCGCCGCCCACTTGCTCGCGCTCGCGGCACCGCCGCCTGTTGCAGCAACGCCCCCGCCCGCGTAGAAGCACAGCGCGCGTTCGTCGTCGTCGTCGGATTGCCAAACTCCGCCTGCGTCGTCGCCGCCCCCTTGGTCCACTTCCAGACCAGCTGGTCCTTCCCGTCGTCGCTCTTGTTCTGATCAGCACCTTGTTCTGGTCGCTGTCCGGCACGCAATGCTCACTCGTCGGGCAACTGCCGGCAGAAGCACAGGTCGCCTGCCTCACGTAGCTCTGCCCCATCCCGCACGGCTGCTCCCCGCACACCCCGCCACTGCAGGTCTGCACCCTGCTGCAGAAGCTGCTGTCGTCGCAGTTGGTGCCGTCGCTCACGTTGCCCGGCAGTCGTTGCCTACCCTGTCGCACACTTCCGCCACGTCGCACTCCTTGCCGTTGCTTCACACCGCCGTGCTCTTTGCGTCTGCCGGGCACGTCTTGCCCGCCCCGTCGCACACCTCGGTGGCGTCACACACCCCCGCTGACGCCCGACACGGCGTCCTGCTCGGCAGCACTCTGGTCTGCCGGACAGGTCCGATTCACCCCCGTCGCACGTCTCGGTCACGTCGCACACCTCGCCCACCGTCCCCGCCTGGCACACCGCTGCTCGGCTCCACCTGCATCCGGCGGACAGGTCTTGTTGGTCCTGTCGCAGTAGTCCGAATGTCGCACACCTCGCCCACCGTCGACGCCCCGGCACAGCGTGCTCGCCGGCTCCACCGCGTCCGCCGGGCAGTCCACTTCGTCCCTGACAGTACTCGATGTCACACCCGCCTGGTCGCGCCTGGCACACCAGGCCGCCGGAGCTCGTAATTCCATCGCTCGGGCAGTCCACCCCGCTCCCCGTGCACGTCTCCGCCACGTCGCACACCCCCGCCGCCGCCCGGCACTCCGTCCCCGCCGACGCGTATCCGTCCGCCGGGCAGTCCACATCCACCCCGTCGCACGTCTCGCTCACGTCGCAGATCCCCGCCGACGCCCGGCAGGTCGTCCCGTTCGGCAGCACCGCATCCCCCGGACAGTCGTCGGCGGCGCCGTCGCACACTTCCGCCACGTCGCACACTCCCGCCGACGCCCGGCACTGCGCCGTGCTCTTCGCGTCGTTCGGGCAGGCGTTGTTGGCGCCATCGCAGAGCTCCGCGAGGTCGCAGACCCCGGCCGACGCCCGGCACTGCGCCGTGCTCTTCGCATCGCTCGGGCAGGCGTTGTTCGCGCCGTCGCAGAACTCCGCGATGTCGCACACCCCGCCCGACGCCCGGCACTCCGCCGTGCTCTTCGCATCGCTCGGGCAGGCGTCGGTCACGCCATCGCACACCTCCGCGATGTCGCACACCCCGCCCGACGCCCGGCACTCCGCCGTGCTCTTGGCGTCCGCCGGGCAGGTGTCGCTCAGCCCGTCGCACACCTCGGCGATGTCGCACTCCCCGCCCGCGGCGCGGCACACCGCCGTGCTCTTGCCATCGACCGGGCAGTCGTTGCCCACCCCGTCGCAGCTCTCCGCCAGATCGCACGCCCCCGCCGACGCCCGGCACACCGCCGTGCTCTTGCCGTCCGCCGGACACGCCCCGCTCGAGCCGGTGCAGGTCTCGGTGAGATCGCAGACGCCGAGCGAAGCCCGGCAGGTCTCGCCGGCACTGCGGAACTGACAGCCGGCCGTGCAGCACGAGGTGGCAGTGCCGTTGCCGACCCCCTCGTCGCACTGCTCGCCACCGTCGACGGCACCGTTGCCGCAGTTGGGCTCGAACAGCACGGTCGTCCCGTCGTTGATGACGTTGGAATTGAGGGACCACTGCAGGTTGCGCCCATTCGACTGGCCGCCCACGTCGCGGATGCCGACGGTCGCGCTGGCGCCGTGGCTGTAGGAATTGGTCGTCGTCGCATCGAGGTACTGCACGAGGATCTTGCCCGAGCCCTCGTAGAGAATGGCCTCGAACGTGATGAAGTCCGCGGCGGGAGGGTTCGCTGCGCAACAGCCGGCGGTGATGTGCCATTGGATCACCAGGCGCCGCGACGGGGCGCTGCCCAACGTCTCGTAGTAGACGGCGTCGGCACCGGTGCCGCCGTTGTACCAATCGTCCCAGAGCGGCGCGATCAGCGGCAGGTCGTTGGGAGGAGCCTGCGTCGGTGCAGCCGCCGTGGTCAGGTTGTCGTTGGCAAACGAGATGTTGCCCGCGCCAAAGGTGATCAGGCCGTTGGAGGAGGCGTACAGCGACGTGTAGCTCGCGCCGTAGAAGTTGAAGGTGAAGCCGATCGGGACGGCGACGAAATCGTCGTCGCTACTGGCCAGGACGCGCGTGCCGGTGCCCGAGATGTCCTCGAAGGAGAAGGGCGCGGCGTTGGTCGCCGTGAACCCGAACGTGTCGGGCCCGATCGTCGTCGCGCCGGCGGCACCGGCGAGCATCGCCGCGAACGCGACCATCACGACGATGGCGCGTCCAGCGGACGACCACGTCGACTCGACAGCGACGTCTGCTCGAACCAGATCGCCGTTCCTCTGCGCGGACACTCGCAGTGCCGGTCCACGCACGCTCCCCCGTACTGGCGCGCCCATCCTGTCCCCCTCTCCCGTCGTCCGACGGGCCTCCCGAGCCGCTCGACAGCTCAAGTGATGATGTGAATCACCCTTCGCAGACGCTTCGACTAAAAAGCAAGTAGGAAAGCGGCCTGATGGCACTGCCGTCGCCCCAGGATGCGCGTCGCCGTCCCGCCCGCGAGATCTCGCGCTCGTGCCACGGGCCGCGCGCGACGATCATCCGCCCGCTTCCGGCGTCGGGCGCCGGCCCCGGGAGAGGAAGCCTCCAGAGGCAGAAGCGGCGACGCCCCGGTGTGCGCGGGGCACACCGGGGCGTCGGATCAGGCCGCTCCGAGCGCGCTCAGGGGGTCTTGGCGCTGAACTGGTCGAGCTGGTTCTTCTTCGGCGTCGCGAACGCCCCCTCCCAGCACACCCCGCTGGCATTGTCGCGCAACTGCACCACCAACGGCAGGTTCCCATTGGGGATCGGCAGGTTGCTGTCGAAGTCCGGCAGCCCCGCCCCCTTCCCCTTCACCAGCGCCTTGCTCTTCCCCGTCGCGCCGCCCTTGACGATGATCTTGGTGATCCCGTCCGCCGCCCCCGCGCCGTCCTTGTACTTGTACCCCTTGTCGCCAATCGCCGCCCACTTGCTCGCGCTCGGCGGCACCGCCGCCTGCTGCAGCAACGCCCCGCCCGCGTAGAAGCACAGCGCGTACTCCGCCGTCGTCGTCGGATTGCCAAACTCCGCCTGCGTCGTCGCCGCCCCCTTGGTCCACTTCCAGATCAGCTTGTCCTTCCCGTCGTCGCTCTTGTTCTTGATCAGCACCTTGTTCTTGGTCGCCGTCCGGCACGTCGCCTGGCTCGTCGGGCAACTGCCGGTGAAGCACAGGTCGCTCGCCTCATCGCAGCTCTGCCCCATCCCGCACGGGCTGCTCCCCCCCCCGCACACCCCGCCACTGCAGGTCTGCACCCCGTTGCAGAAGCTGCTGTCGTCGCAGTTGGTGCCGTCGCTCACGTAGGCGTTGCCCGGGCAGTCGTTGCCCACCCCGTCGCACACCTCCGCCACGTCGCACACCCCCGCCGCCGCTCGGCACACCGCCGTGCTCTTCGCGTCCGCCGGGCACGTCTTGCCCGCCCCGTCGCACACCTCGGTGGCGTCACACACCCCCGCCGACGCCCGACACGGCGTCCCGCTCGGCAGCACCTGGTCCGCCGGACAGGTCCGATTCACCCCGTCGCACGTCTCGGTCACGTCGCACACCTCGCCCACCGTCCCCGCCCGGCACACCGTGCTGCTCGGCTCCACCGCATCCGGCGGACAGGTCTTGTTGGTCCCGTCGCAGTAGTCCGGAATGTCGCACACCTCGCCCACCGTCGACGCCCGGCACAGCGTGCTCGCCGGCTCCACCGCGTCCGCCGGGCAGTCCACCCCCGTCCCCGGACAGTACTCCTCGATGTCACACACCTCGCCCGGGCTCGCCGCCCGGCACACCGTGCTCGCCGGCTCGTACCCATCGCTCGGGCAGTCCACCCCGCTCCCCGTGCACGTCTCCGCCACGTCGCACACCCCCGCCGCCGCCCGGCACTCCGTCCCCGCCGACGCGTACCCGTCCGCCGGGCAGTCCACGTCCACCCCGTCGCACGTCTCGCTCACGTCGCAGATCCCCGCCGACGCCCGGCAGGTCGTCCCGTTCGGCAGCACCTGGTCGGCCGGGCAGTCGTCCGTCGCGCCGTCGCAGGTCTCGGCGACGTCGCAGAACGCGGCGGCAGCGCGGCAGGTCGCCGTGCTCTTGGCGTCCGCCGGGCAGTCGTTGGTCAGCCCATCACACGTTTCGGCGAGATCGCAGACCCCGCCCGACGCCCGGCACTGCGCCGTGCTCTTCGCATCGCTCGGGCAGGCGTTGTTGGCGCCATCGCAGAACTCCGCCACGTCGCACACCCCGCCCGACGCCCGGCACTCCGCCGTGCTCTTCGCGTCCGCCGGGCAGGCGTCACTCGACCCATCGCAGAACTCCGCGATGTCGCACACCCCGCCCGACGCCCGGCACTCCGCCGTGCTCTTCACGTCCGCCGGACACGTGTCGCTCAGCCCGTCACACACCTCGGCGATGTCACAGGCGCCCGCCGCGCCGCGGCAGGTCGCCGTGCTCTTGGCGTCCGCCGGACAGGCGTTGCCGACGCCATCGCACATCTCCGCCACGTCGCACGCCCCGGCCGAGGCGCGGCACTGCGCCGTGCTCTTGGCATCCGCCGGACAGTTGTTGTTGACGCCGTCGCAGAATTCCGCGAGGTCGCAGACGCCAGCCGACGCGCGGCATTGGGACGTCTTCTTGATGTCCGCCGGGCAGTCGTTGTTGACGCCGTCGCAGGTCTCGGCGACGTCGCAGAGGCCGCCGGCGGCCCGGCACTCGGCCGTGCTCTTGGCGTCCGCCGGGCAGTTCTTGCCGACGCCGTCGCAAACCTCGGTCGTGTCGCACACGCCCACCGAGGCGCGGCAGGTGGTGCCATTCGGCAGCACGTCGTCGGCGGGGCAGGCGTTGTTGACGCCGTCGCAGACTTCGACGACGTCGCAGACCCCGCCCGAAGCGCGGCACTGCGCCGTGCTCTTGGCATCGTTCGGACAGTCGTTGTTCGACCCGTCGCAGAACTCCGCCACGTCGCAGATCCCGCCCGAGGCGCGGCACTCGGCCGTGCTCTTGCCGTCAGCCGGACAGTTGTTGTTCGATCCGTCGCAGAACTCCGCCACGTCGCACACCCCGGCCGACGCCCGGCACTGCGCCGTGCTCTTGCCGTCCGCCGGACAGTCGTTGCCGACGCCGTCGCACACGTCGGCGAGGTCGCAGGCGCCAGCCGCGGCACGGCAGGTCGAGGTGCTCTTGGCATCCGCCGGGCAGTCGTTGTTGGCGCCGTCGCACACCTCCACCACGTCGCAGACGCCGGCCGAGCCGCGGCACTGCGCCGTGCTCTTCGCGTCGTTCGGACAGTCGTTGTTGGAGCCGTCGCAGAACTCCGCCACGTCACAGACGCCGCCAGAGGCGCGGCACTGCGCCGTGCTCTTGCCGTCCGCCGGACAGTTGTTGTTCGATCCGTCGCAGAACTCCGCCACGTCGCAGACGCCCGCCGAGGCGCGGCACTGCGCCGTGCTCTTGCCGTCCGCCGGACAGTTGTTGTTCGATCCGTCGCAGAATTCCGCCACGTCGCAGACGCCGCCCGAGGCGCGGCACTCGGCCGTGCTCTTGGCGTCGGCCGGGCAGTTGTCGCCGACGCCGTCGCAGACCTCGGCGAGGTCGCAGACGCCGCCGGCAGCGCGGCAGGTCGCCGTGCTCTTGAGGTCGGTCGGACAGTCATTGCCGACCCCGTCGCAGCTCTCCGCCAGATCGCAGGCGCCGGCCGAGGCCCGGCACACCGCCGTGCTCTTGCCGTCCGCCGGACAGTTGTTGCTCGACCCGTCGCAGAACTCCGCCACGTCGCACACCCCGGCCGACGCCCGGCACTGCGCCGTGCTCTTGCCGTCCGTCGGGCAGGTCGGGCTCGACCCCGTGCAGGTCTCCGCCACGTCGCAGATCCCGCCCGACGCCCGGCACTCGGTGCCGGCGCTCACGAAGGCGTCCGTCGGGCAGTTGTTGTTCGACCCGTCGCAGAACTCCGCGATGTCGCACACCCCGCCCGAGGCCCGGCACTGCGCCGTGCTCTTCGCATCGTTCGGGCAGTTGTTGTTCGACCCGTCGCAGAACTCCGCCAAGTCGCACACCCCGCCCGAGGCCCGGCACTGCGCCGTGCTCTTCCCATCGTTCGGGCAGTCGTTGTTCGACCCGTCGCAGAACTCCGCCACGTCGCAGACGCCCGCCGAGCCGCGGCACAGCGCCGTGCTCTTCGCGTCCGCCGGGCAGTTGTTGTTGCTGCCGTCGCAGAACTCCGCCACGTCGCAGACGCCGGCCGAGCCGCGGCACAGCGCCGTGCTCTTGGCGTCCGCCGGGCAGGTCGCGCTCGACCCCGTGCAGGTGTCCGCGATGTCACACACCCCCGCCGCCGTGCGGCAGACCTGGCCCGAGACGCGGTACTGGCAGCTCGCCGTGCAGCACGACGTCGCGCTGCCGTTGTCGACGCCCAGATCGCACTGCTCGATCGACGTGTCGACCACCCCGTCGCCGCAGTCCGAGTAGTAGAACGCCACGTCCACCCGGCTGATGTCGCCGTTGGTGCCGGCGCTGGCGTGCGCCGGGTCGTACACCGCCGGACACGCCTGCCCCGAGCCGATGCCCGTCGCATTGGCCAGAACGTCCACATCGAAGGTGAAGCTCGAACCGCTGTCCAACCGGAACAGCCGCTGAATGTCGCCGTTGGTGCCGCTGTCCGCCGGATTGCCTCCGGTGGCCACGATCGTCGCCGAGCCGCCGCCGATCAGCGTCACGTTCAGCGTGTTGGTCACGCTCGGCGCCCCCAGCCCCGACAGCGAGGTCACCGACGTCGTCCCCGTGTACGTGATCGTGCTCCCCGACGTCGTCGAGTACGTGAACCGGTTCGCCGCCGCCGGCGCCGCCCCGGTCATCGTGTTCCCGTTCACCGACTGGTCCACCCGCAACCCGAAGTACACCCGCGAATGGACGCCGAGGTTCACCCCCGTACAGGTCACCGTCGCGCCCGTGCCGCGGCTCGGAACGTTCACCACCGTGCAAGTGCCGCCGCCGGGCAGCGTGTAGACCGGTCCACCGGTCAGCACCACCGCCGTCGCCGGCCGGGCCACCACCATGGCCGCCACCGCCATCGCGGCGCTCCACCCGAGGAGGATCGCTTGCCTACACACCGAGCGCGCTCCCATGTCGCCTCCTCACCACGACCCGTGCGAGCCGTGACTGCCGTGTGATCCGTGACTGCCGTGCGAACCGTGGCTGCCGTGGCTGCCATGGCTGCCGTGACTGCCGTGCGAGCCGTGGCTGCCGTGCGACCCATGACTGCCGTGGCTGCCGTGCGAGGCGTGCGACATGTGCTGCGCCAGCAGCAGCTTCTCGTTGTGCGGCTCCTGCCGCACCGCCGCCGCCGCCTCCCCGGCGTCCACCGCCGTCACCGGCTTGACCGCCTGCCGCGCCTCCTCCTGACTGAGAAAGTCCAGCGGCGTCTTCCGCAACGCGGGTAGCCCGTTCTTCTTCTCGCTCATCGCTCGCCTCTCCCCTCGCTCGCTCGCCGCCGCGCCCTCAGCGCAACTGCGCGCTGGCGCCAAACCGTTCCAGGCGCTCCGCGTGCGCCAGCAATCCCACCGCGGCCACGTCCGCCGCCGCTTCGTTGCGCGCCACCGCGTGCGCCACCGTCGCCACCGCCTGCGCCAAACTCTCCTCGGTCGGCTCCTCGCCGGCGCCGCCGTTCATCACCACCAGGTCCACCGCCCCGGTGTGCACCAGCCCCACCGGCGCGCCGCCGTTGCGGCACAGGTGGATCCGCCGCGTCCGCCCGCTGGCGTGCGCCAGCGTCAGCACGCTCGCTCCCGCCTGCACCGGCCCCAGCTCCGCCACCTGCCAGCCCTCGCCCACCGCCGCGCCCGCCGTCAGCGGCGCCAGCAGCCCCCACGGCGCCGCCGCCGTCGGTCCCGTGCCCGCCACCGCGGCCGCCGCGCTCGGCGCCGGCGCTGGCGCCGTGCGCCAGCGCGTCCGGCCGGGCCGCGCGCCCGCGGTCGGCGCGCCGCTCGCCGGCTCCGCCACCGCGCGCCCCTGCGCCCGGCTCCCCATGGTCGTTACCGCGCCGGCCACGGCCGCTCCCGCGGCCAGCCTGCCGACGAACGCGCGCCGCGACAGCATGCTCTCCCCCCTGAAAATGATGACCTTGGTCCCCGTTGCCGGCGCTACCACGGCGACAGACGGATAGTAAATAAGAAATCGACGGAGGCGCGGAAAAACTGCACGCCGCGGAGCGACCCTCCGACGGAACCGCCGCCCCTCGGCGCCGCGGGCGGACGAGCGCGACGCGGCGGCGCTGCGCCCGCATCGCGCGCCGCCGACGAGACCGGCGCGCCGTCGACGCGCGGCGCCGTCGACGGCGCCGAAAATAAGGTGGCGTCTCGATTTCTGCTGTGGTACCCGGGTCTTCGGGATCCGGGGGGCGGCGAGCGACTGCGACAGCCGGGCGGACATCGGCGCCGGCCGTTCGGGGCTTCGCCGACGGGACAGAATCCGCAAACGACCAGAATCGACTGACGCGCGTGCGACGAACGTCTGTGACTTGCCAATTCCTGAGGCGCGGCCGGCTGCTATCTGATGCGTAGGCCCGACGAGAGCCCGCTCCGCGCGCGCGCCGCCGGGCGCACACCGCGCATCGATCTCCTGCTGGCGCTCATCCGCCGCGAGGGCACGCTGCCCTGGCGCGTCGATCGTGCCGTCGATGAGCGACCCGCCAGCGAGGTGCTCGCCGCGGCGCAGGCGAGCAGCGCGCAGCCGGGCACGCTGGTGTTGCTGGGCGGCGATCCTCTCGGACGCGCGGACATCTGGGAGCTGCTGGCCGCGACGGCGGCGCTGCGCGCCGATGGCGTCGACCTCTGGACCTCCGGCCAGTCCCTCTCCGCGGCGACGGTGCCGCGCCTGCGCGCCGCCGGCGTACGCCGCGTCCACATCCCCTTCCACTGCGCGCGCCAGGACGCGCACGACTGGCTGGTCGGCCAGGCGAGCGCGTTGAAGGCCGCGCACCGCGCCATCCGGGCCTGCGTCGAGGGCGAGCTGCCGGTGGTCGCCGAGGTCGTGCTGACGCGGCCGACCGCGGCCCACCTCGCCGAGACCATCGAGGTGCTGGCGCGCCTCGGCGTGCGCGCGGTGAGCGTCCGCCGCCTGACCCAGGCCGACGCGCCCGGGCCGCAGTTCGTCACCCTGTCGCCGCGCCTGGCCCTGCTCGAGCCCTCCCTCGAGCACGCCGCCGCCGTCGCCCTGGAGCGGCGCGTGCGGCTGGTTCTGCGCGAGCTGCCGCTCTGCGCCGCGCCGCGCCTGCGCCCGCTGCTGGCGCCGCCGGGCAGCGAGCGGTGGATCGGCGCCGACGACACGCCCGCGGCGCCCGCCGCCGGCGCGCCCGGCTGTCCGAGCTGTCCCGGCGCCCCGTACTGCGCCGGCGCGCCGCTCGACTACACGCAGCGCTTCGGATGGGAGGAATTCCTCGGCCGCGATGACACGGCGGCGCGCATCGCCGAGAGCGTCGCGGCGCAGCGCGCGGGCGCGCCCTCGCCGCCGATGGTGTTCGACTGGGAAGCGCCGGCGCGCCTCGCCTGCGCGAGCTGCGGCGATGCGCCGGCCGGCGCCGGGGCGGCGCCCGAGTCGACGCGCGCCGTGCGCGCCCGCATGGTGGCCGCCGCCCGGCATCGTCCGACCGCGCTGCGGGTGGTCGGCGCCGACGTGCTGGCGCATCCCGAGGCGGCGAAGCTGCTCTACGACGCGGTGCGGCTGTTCCCGCGCGTCGAGGTGGCGGGCGAGGCGAGCGCGGTCGCGGAATGGAGCGACGTCGACCTCCGCCGGCTGCGCGACGTGCAGCGCTTCGACGTCGCGCTCTACGGCCCCGATGCGGCCGCGCACGACGCCCACTGCGGCATCGCCGGCGGCTTCGCCGCCACCATCCGCGCCGCGCAGCGCTTGCGCGCCAAGGCCAACCTGCGGGTCGGCGCCTACGCCATCCTGCACGACGCGAGCCCCGTCGCGGCCTACGCCGCCGCCTGGGCGGACGGGCAGTTGCCGGGCGAGCCGCGCTTCCGGCTGGCCGCGAGCGGCGGCTCGCTCGACGAGCTCGTCGACGCGGCGCGCGCTCTGCCGGCGGGCAGAACGCGCCAGGCGCTGCTGGCCGTCCTCCCGCGCTGCCTGACGGCCGCGGCGGGCCTGGCCGCCGACGCGGTCAGCGCCGACGCGGCGGCGGCGCCACAGCAGCGGATGCAGTTCGGCAAGAGCGTGCCGTACGCGCCCGGCGGTTCGGATCCGCTGGGCCCCTTCGCGCCCTGCCCGGCGGGCGGAAGAGGGTGCGGCATCGCCGGATGTCCCGGGTTGGCAATCGGATGGCACAGCACAGCGAGGTCACAGCGATGGGGCAGCAGCATCTAACCGACGGCATGTTGGCGCGCGAGCGCGTCGCCAACGTCCGCAAGCACTGGGTGCGCCTGGTCACGGCGTGCAACAGCCGCTGCGTCTTCTGTCTCGACACCGACACGCCGCGCGGCGTCTACCTGCCCGAGGACGAGGTGCGGCGCGAGCTGATCCGCGGCCGCACCGAGCTGAACGCCGACAAGGTGATCCTCTCCGGCGGCGAGGGGTCGATCCATCCCAAGTTCATCGACTTCATCCGCTTCGCCAAGGAGCTCGGGTACAGCCGCATCCAGACCGTCACCAACGGCGTGATGCTGTCGAAGCGGGAGTTCTACAACGCCGCCGTCGAGGCCGGCCTGGGCGAGATCACCTACAGCCTGCACGGCCACACGCCCGAGCTGCACGACCGCCTCACCGCGACGCCGGGCGCCTTCCACAAGCTGATGAAGGGGATGATGCGCGCCATCCGCGAGGGCCGCATCATCGTCAACGTCGACGTCTGCATCAACAAGCAGAACGTCCCCTACATCGACCAGATCGTCGATCTCTGCCTGCAGGTCGGGGTGCGCGAGTTCGACCTCCTGCACGTGATCCCGCAGGGCGTGGCGTTCGAGAACCGCAAGGACCTGTTCTACGATCCGATCGAGCACCTGCCGCGGCTGCACAAGGTGTTCCGCCTCAACCGCCACCCCGGCGTGGTGATCTGGACCAACCGCTTCCCGCTCGAATTCCTCGAGGGCCTCGAGGACCTCATCCAGGATCCGCACAAGATGCTCGACGAGGTGAACGGGCGCCGCTTCCAGGTGCGCAGGTACCTCGACGAGGGCACGCCGCTCGAGTGCCGCGACATCGAGCGCTGCCAGTACTGTTTCATCGAGTCGTTCTGCACCAGCGCCGACCGCATCATCGCGCGCCAGAACCAGGCGACGTGGGACGTCTGGTGGATCGGCAAGCCGGACGGCGCGGCGACCACCGCGGCGCTGAGCCGTGCGACCCTGCCCTTCGGCTCGCGCCACGTCGGCCTCGAGGTCGACGACCTCGCCGACCTCGAACACCTGCCGGTCGCGCAGGACATCGGCATCTACGTCAGGCCGCAGACGATCACCCGCATGGTCGAGCGCGACGTCGTGACCAATCGTCTGGTCATCGTCGCCCGCGAGGCGGCGCATCTCGACGCGCTGCTCGCCGGCGCCGGTCTGCCGGACGGCGTGCGGGTCGAGATCGAGCTCAACGTCTCGACCGGCCCGTGGCTGCTGGCGCATCGCGATCGCGTCGCGGCGCTGCTCGACCGCATCCACCTGCGCCAGCCGACCTACGAGCTCATGAAGGACGCCGTCGCCAACGACGTCCGCCATCCGAAGGGGTTCTTCGAGCAACTGGCGCTGCCCATCCCGGTGAGCGGCCTGCCCGCCTGCATGACGCCGGGAGCGCGGCTGGCCGAGGGCCTGGCGGTGCTGCGGCAGACGATGTTCGATCCGGAGACCGGGCGCCTCGCCACCCGGGAGCTGGCGCGCGCCCACGTCGTCGACGGCTACACCGGCAAGTCGCTGCGCTGCCGCGACTGCCGGGTCACCGATCGCTGCGAGGGGGCGCACATCAACTTCATCCGCGACCAGGGTTTCCGGGAGATGGAGCCGCTGCGCGAGGGCCCGTGGGCCGACGCCGCCGAGGCGCAACTGCTGGCGCTGCACCCCGAGAAGCCGTCCCGCCTGCGCGACGGCCGCCCGCTCGAACCGGTGGCGCCGAGCCTTCCCGGCTACGCCCCCGCCCAGCCGGCGCCGGAGGAGCCGCTCATCGAATTCGGCCGCAAAGCGAAGGAGGCGAAGGAACGCCGCCGCCTCGAGTTCGAAGCGGCGCAGCCAGTGCCGGAGAACTGAACAAAAAAGACTTCACACGGAGAACGGAGAAGCGGAGCGGCGCGGCCGAGGACGGGTTTCTCCGTTGCTCCGTTCTCCGTGTGAAAAAGAAATCAGCGATGGCCAATCTCGGATACCTGCAGCTCACCCGGAACTGCTACCAGAAGTGCCAGTTCTGCAGTAACCCGCCGACCGGCGTGCATCTCGACGAGGCGGAGATGCGCGCCAACATCGATCAGCTCGTCGAGATGGGCTACGACGGCGTCATCCTGACCGGCGGCGAGCCGAGCATCTCGGAGCTGCTGCTGCCGGCGCTGCGATATGCGCGGGAGCGCCGACTGTTCAGCCGCATGATCACCAACGGCCAGAAGCTCGCCGACCGGGACTTCTTCCGCGAGTGCGTCGATGCCGGGCTGACGCACATCCACGTCTCGTTGCACAGCTACCGGCGCGAGGTGCACGACTACATCACGCAGTACCCGGGGGCCTGGGATCTGCTGGTCGACTGCCTCGCGCTCGTGCCGGAGATGGGCATCACCTCCGACATCAACACGGTGATCAACGTCTACAACTGCGACCACCTGCACGAGACCGTGCAGTGGATCTGCGAGACCTTTCCGCACATCCGCCACTTCGTCTGGAACAACATGGATCCGGACGGCAACCGCGCCGAGCAGCACCCCGACTGCATTCCGCGCCACTACGAGTTCCAGGTCTCGCTCGAGCGGGCGATGGACTACCTGGTCAGCACCGGGCGCAGCTTCCGCGCCGAGCGCGTGCCGCTCTGCTACATGCGCCGCTTCGCCTGGGCCTCCACCGAGACGCGCAAGATCGTCAAGGAGGAGGAGCGCTGCATCCGCTTCCTCGACTTCAAGGGCTTCATCCACCAGAAGGAGTTCCTGCACGGCAAGGGCGCCGCCTGCGATGTCTGCCGCTTCGATCCCATCTGCGCCGGCATGTTCTCCATGGCCAAGACGTTCGACGAGCGCGAGCAGTCGCCGATCTTCGACGACCCCACCGACGTCATCGCCGCCGTGCTCGGGCACGCGCCGTCGCCGGAGCTGATGGCACGGCTGCAGGCGCGGCGCGGCCGGCGCTCGAAGACCGAGCAGCCGTCGCAGGCCAAACGGGAGCAGGCCCTGCAGCGAGCGCTGTGAGCATGGCGCGATTCCTCTTCGTCAACCCGCCGCTGGTCCTCGACGAGGACTTCATCGACTACCCGTACTTCGCCAATCACGGGTTGCTCGCCTGCGCCGGCCTGGCGGCGAGCCGCGGCGCGCGGGTCGAGGTGTACGACGCCTTCGCGCTGCCCGAATCGGGTCGCCATCCGCGGCTCGCCGGCGGCTGGACCCTCGGCATCGACCACGGCGACTTCGTCGCCGGCCTGCCGGACAAGCCTTACGACGTGGTGGTGCTCGGCGCCTCGGTGTTCGTCCGCATCGAGGACGCCCACCAGGAAACGCGCGACCTCATCCGCGCCCTCCGCGACCAGTACCCGCACGCCGTGCTGCTGCTCAGCGACGGCTACGTCGGCGGCCAGCACTACATGAGCTACGACGGCGCCGCCGTGCTCGCCGCCTATCCCGAGCTCGACGCGATCCTCAAGTATCCCGGCGAACGCCGCTTCGGCGATCCCGACGCGCTGGCGCAATTGCGCGGCGTCCGCCAGGTGCTCGAGGACGGCGGCGCCCGCCCCGGCGATCCGCACGCCGCGTTCTACCTGCTCGACGAGATCGACACCGTCGCTTTCGACCGCTTCCTCGGCCGCTGCTTCGACGGCCGCTGGCAGAACACCTTCGGCATCGGCCCCGGCACCCGCTCGCTGCTCACCAGCATGGGCTGCCCGCACCGCTGCATCTTCTGCACCAGCAACCCGGGATGGCGGACGAACGGGCGCAAGCTCTACCAGCCGATCCCGCTGCAGCGGCTGCAGCACTGGACGTATCTGCTGCACGCGGTGTTCGGCGCGCGGAAGCTGCTCGTCCTCGACGAGATGGTGAACGTGCGGCCCGACTTCAACGCCATGCTGCGCGTCTTCAACGACCTCGGCCTGACCTACGACTTCCCCAACGGCATGCGCGCCGACCACCTCGATCGCGAGGATCTCGAGCTCATGGTCGGGAGGGTGACGACGCTCAGCATCTCCGCCGAGAGCGCCACCCAGGAGGATCTCGACGGGCCGATCGGCAAGGGGCAGAAGCTCGACGCCATCTACCGCGTCGCCCAGTGGTGCCACGAGCTCGGCATCCCGCTCATGTCGCACTACATCATCGGCTTCCCCTGGGAGACGCCGGCGCACGTCACCCGGACGCTGGAGATGGCGTACGAGCTGCACGACAAGTACGGCGTCTGGCCGTCGATGCAGTTCGCGACCCCGATCCGCGGCACGCAACTGCACGAACAGTGCGTGCAGCTCGGGCTGGTCGACGAGGCCGGCATCGACCTCAAGGACGGCGCCCTCTTCCAGCACAAGCCGGCCTACGAGCCGCCGCACTGCCCGCCGGGCTACCTCGCCCGGGCGCGCGCCGCCTTCGACACCAAGATCGCCGCCCGCGCGGCGCGGAAGCTGATCGTCAACATCACCTACAAGTGCGCCAACCGGTGCGTCTTCTGCGCCACCGGCGACCGCATCACGGCGGCGCTGGAGTGGCAGAGGATCGACGCCATCCTGCGCCAGCATCGCGACGAGGGCACCGAGCTCCTCGACATCGACGGCGGGGAGCCGACCACCCACCCTCGGCTGATCGACGCCATCACGCTGGCGCGCGACCTCGGCTACCGCGCCATCAACGTCACCAGCAACGGCCGCCTGCTGCGCGACCGCGCGCTCGCCGACCGGCTGGTCAACAGCGGCATCACCCACCTGCTGATCTCGGTGCACGGGCCGGACGCCGCCGTGCACGACGCCGCGGTGGACGTGCCCGGCGCCTTCGATCAGACGATGGCCGGCATCGACAACGTGATGGCGCTGCGGCCGGCGCACGTCGACACCGGCATGAACGTCACCATCGTGCGCGGCAACGTCGACCACCTGCTGCCGCTGGCCGCGCTGGCGATCGCCAAGGGCTTCGGCAAGATCAACTTCCAGCTCACCACGCCGTTCGGGCGCGCCTGGGAAGACGTGGTGCCGCCCCTCGACGAGGCGGCGCAGGCGGTGATGCGGGTGATCGACCGCTACGCCGACCAGATCCCGATCCACGTCATCAACGCCCAGCTCTGCGCCTTCCCCGGCTACGAACAGTACGTCGCCGGCGACCTGCAGAAGCTCGGCCGGACGATGATCTTCGCCGCCGACCCGCGCTTTCCCGAGCAGGTCAATCTGCACGACTGGCTGGGCGCCAAGCGCGAGAAGCGCGAGGTCTGCCACACCTGCCCGTGGACCACGGTGTGCGAGGGCTTCCAGGTGTTCGCGCAGGAGAAGCCGGACATGCGCGTCGAGCGCGCCCGCCCGGTGGTGGCGGTGGCCTGACGATGACCGCGGTCAAGCTGCGCGACCAGTGGTGCGAGTACCAGGACGTGCTCGTGGACGTCATGATCGGCTACGCCTGCAACGTCCAGTGCGATTACTGCTCGATCACCGACGAGATGCGGCGCGAGAACATGCTGACGCCGGCGATCATGGACATCCTGCGCGACGCCCGGGCGCGCGGCGCCACCAAGGTCGCCTTCGGCGGCGGCGAGCCGACCATCCGCCGCAGCCTGCTGCCACTCGTGCGCTGGTGCCGCGACCGCGGCTGGACGTCGATCAAGGTGTCGTCGAACGCGCTGCTCTACTCGTACGCCGACTATGCGAAGGAGGCGAGCGAGGCCGGGATCACGACTTTCCACATCTCGTTCATGGCGCACACGCCCGAGCTCTACGCCAGGATCATGGGCCGCGCCGACGCGATGGCGCTGGCGACCCAGGGCCTCTCGAACCTGATCGGACTCGGCCACAAGCCGGTCGGCGACCTGATCATCAAGAGCGACACCTGGATGCACCTGCCCGACATCGTCGAGCACTGGGCGCGCCTGGGAGTGGAGAAGTTCAACCTCTGGCTGGTCTCGCTGTCCGACCGCAACAAGCACAACCTCGCCTCGCTGCTGCCGGTGAGCGAGATGCGCGACGGCATCGTCGGCGCCTTCGAGCGCGGCCGCCAGCTCGGCGTGACGGTGCTGTCCCGCCACATCCCGCGCTGCCTGCTGTACGGCTACGAGGAGCACATCGCCGACCTGCGCGACGACAAGGTGCTGGTGGTGACCCCGCACTCCACCTTCGCGCTGTGGGAATCGCGCATCTCGCCCAACGCCTACAGCCCGAAGTGCGACGGCTGCATCCACCACCACGGCATCTGCCTCGGCGCCCGCCAGGATTACCTGGAGCGCTACGGCGATTTCGAATTCCAGCCCGAATACGCCACGCGCGCGACCGCGTGAAACGGGAAAGCTGAGAGTAGAGGATAAATCTTTCACACGGAGGCACGGAGACACGGAGACGGACGTGATTCCTCCGTGTCTCCGTGCCTCCGTGTGAAAATTCTGTGAAAGAGAGTACCGAGCCCATGTCCCAGCCCCAGATCGAAACCCTCGACCCGCAGACCGCGACCATGACGTTGTCGCTCGACGTCGGCCTCTATCCGCGCGACGTGCTGTACGCGGCGGCGTACGTCTTCCTCGATCGCGCCTACGTGCTGCTCGACCGCGACGGCGCCCGCTACCTCGTCCACCTGCGCGGCAAGCAGGCCACCGACGAGCCGACCCTGCGCGCCATGGCCGGCGAGCTCGCCAACGAGCTGCTCGCGCAGGCCCTGCGCCTGCGGGTGGTGCGCCAGAACCAGAAGCTGATCGAGGACATCGCCAGCCTCGCCATCTCCAGCGCCGCCGGCGGCGCGGTCCACGGCGACGAGTCGGCGCTGATCGACCTCCAGGATCCGGGCGACGACGGCTTCCTCGACGACCCGCTCGGCATCGCCGTGCCCTGGGAGGCCAAGAAGGGAGCCGGCGAGCAATGAGCGCCGCGACCGCGACCGTGCGCCTGCACCGCGCCCTCTATGCCGAGGACGGCATCCGCCGCGCGGCGGAGACGTTCACCGATTTCGCCGCCTTCGCGGTACGCGCCGACGGCGATCACTGGGTGGTCGACGTCAGCGACATCGACCAGGAGGTCGACGGCGACGTGGTCGCCGAGTTCTGCAACTTCGCCCTCGCCAACACCGCCATCCGCAGGAAGTACGCCAATGCTTGAGAGCGCCTCCACCAGCGGCGCGCCGCCCCTGCTGCCGCGCGGCCGCCAGGTCGACCTCGCCGCCCTCTCGGACCCCAGCCGCTGGCAGCCCGAGTACGCGGTGCCCTTCAATCAACGGGTCATCGGCCGCAAGATCGTCATCAGCAACGACCTCGGCGATTGGCTGATGCTCAGCCAGGAGGAGTTCCGCGATTTCATCGAGGGCCGCCCGCAGCCCGGCGAGCCGCTGTTCGAGAAGCTCGCGCGCGCCAACTTCATCGCCGACCGCGTCGACCTCAACGCCCAGGCGCAGCGCTGGCGGCGCAAGAAACAGTACCTGTATGCCGGCCCGACCCTGCACGCGTTCGTGCTCACCCACCGCTGCAACCACGGCTGCCAGTACTGCCACAGCTCGATCGTCGGCATGGATCGGTACGACACCGACATGTCGATCGAAACCGCCGAGCGCGGCGTCGACCTCGCCTTCCAGACCACCGCCTGGGGTCTGACGATCGAGTTCCAGGGCGGCGAGCCGACCGCCAACTGGCCGGTGCTGCAGCACATCGTCGACTACGCGCGGAAGAAGAACGAGACCGCGCAAAAGGTGCTGTCGTTCGCCCTGGTCACCAACCTGTCGCTGATGGACGAGGAGAAGCTCGAGTTCCTCCTCGACCGCCGCGTCCAGATCTGCACCAGCCTCGATGGCCCCGAGGACCTGCACAACAAGATCCGCATCTTCAAGGGCGGCAACAGCCACCAGACGTTGATGAGCTGGATGCAGCGCATCAACGAGCGCTATGCCGAGATGGGGCTGGACACCAATCAGTACCGGGTCGAGGCGCTGCCGACGATCACCCGCCCGAGCCTGACGCGCTGGAAGGACATCGTCGATACCTTCGTCGCCGCCGGCTGCCGCGCCGTCTTCCTGCGCAAGCTCGACCCCTTCGGCTTCGCCGCCCGCAGCGTCAAGACGCTCGGCTACTCGATGGACGAGTTCCTCGAGTTCTACGCCAACGCCGTCGACTACATCATCGAGCTCAACCGCCAGGGCGTGCAGGTGATGGAGCGGCACGCGGCGATCATGCTCAACAAGATCCTCTGCGACGACGAGCCGAACTACCTCGACCTGCGCATCCCCGGCGGCGCCTGCATCGGCCAGCTCGGCTACGCGCCCGACGGCAGCATCTACTCCTCCGACGAGGGCCGATTCGTCGCCTCCATGGGCGACGACATGTTCAAGATCGGCACGGTCAACGACAGCTACTACGACCTGATGACCAACGCCGCCACCCGGGCGCTGGTGATGGCCGGGCTGAACGACGCCCAGCCCGACTGCGTGAGCTGCGTCTACAAGCCGTGGTGCGGCCAGCAGGTCGAATACAATTACAAGACCCAGGGCAGCCTGCACGGCCACATGCGCGACTCGGCCTGGTGCAAGAAGCACAAGTCGATCTTCGACTACCTCATGCACAAGCTGGAATCGGCCGACGAGCGCGACATGGAGATGTTCCGCCTGTGGACCACCAACCGGACGCTGGACCATTTCATCGTCTGAGCTCTTGACCGCCGAGACGCCGCGGCGCGGAGCCGACGCTCCGCGCCGCGGCGGTGACATTCCATGACCCCGCTCACCGGCCACGGTTTGGCGCTGCCCGAACAGGCGACCGACACGCAGGCGCTGCGCACGGCGTACGCGCGCTACCTCGCGACCACCTGCCAGCAGTTCCTCGCCGCCGGCGAGATGCTGCCGGCGGCGCTCCGCCCGGCGCACGCGCGCAGCGCGGCGCTGGTCCGCGACGCGCTGCGCCGCAGCCAGTGGCCCACCCTCACCTGCTTCGCCTCGCCGATGGTCGGCACCCCGCTGCAGTGCCTGTTCCTGCGCGGCGACCTGCCCGCCTTCGCGGCGCGCATCGATGCCGCCGCGGCGGCGCTGGTCCCGCATCTCCTCTTCGAGTTGGCGCTGCGCGGCCTCATCCCCGACGGCCAGTCGGTCCTCTGGGAGCACGGCGCGCCGCCGCTGGCGGCGATCGCCATCGGCGCCGAGCTGACACCGCCCGCCGGCGCCACCGGCCTGCGCGTCTCGCGCAGCCACGTCAGCGCCATCGCCGGCGGCGACGAGGTCGCCCGCCTGCCGGTCGAGCGCGACGCGCTGACGCGGGCGCTGGCCGGCGACGGCGGCGGCTTCGCGGTGCAGCGCTGCTTCCACCGCATCGGCACCGCCACCCACCTCGCCACCGTCGATCACAACCCCATCGCCGCCTTCGAGGCGCACCCCGACAAGGCCGGCAACCCGGTCGACCTCGGCGGCCGGCCGGTCTCCGAATGGGTCGACGTGCTCGGCCAGAGCCTGGCGCTGGTCGAACGCTACCTGCCCGGCGAATACGCCGAGATGCGGATGCTGCTGCACGAGATCATCCCGGTCGGCTTCGACGCGGTGAAGCATCTCTCGGCGTCCTACCGCGAGGCGGTGGGCACCGTGTACATGACGCTGCACCCGAGCGTCATGATCATGACCGAGGCCGTGGTGCACGAATTCCAGCACAACAAGATCAACGTCTCCGCCTACGACGCCGCGTACCTCGTCAACGCCTTCCACCCGCTGTACAAGAGCCCGGTCCGACCCGATCCGCGGCCGCTGTGGGGCATCCTGCTCGCCGTGCACGCCTTCCTGCCGGTCGCCGAGCTCTACCGCCGCATGCGCGACGACGACCACGAATGGGCCCGCCATCCGGACTTCGAACGCCGCATGCTCGAGATCGATCTCAAGAACCACGAGGGCATGGAGATGCTGCGCGCCAACGCGCAGCTCACGCCGGCCGGCCAGGCGCTGTTCGACGATCTCGAGGCGCTGGAACGCCGCCACCTCGCCGAGCACCGGGGGCGCGGCGTCGACACGACGCCGACCGCGAGCCACCTGGCCTGAGCGGACGCCCGCCGCGACCCGCTCGCTCGCAGCGCCGTGCCCCTCTCGCGCGTCTTCCGCGCCGCCGTCGAGCTGGCGCTGCTGGCCGTCGTCGGCGGCGGCGTGCTGGCGCGGATCGTCGCCCTGCCGTCGTACGTCCCCGACTCGGGCGACGAGTGGGGCAACACGATCACGCCGCTGCGCGTGCTCTACAACCACGGCAACCCGGCGACCTTCCTGCACCCGTCGCTGTACTACCACCTCACCGCCGGCGCCTATGCGGCGGTGTTCGGCGCCGCGCGCGCGCTCGGCCTGGTCGATCCGTCACTGGCGATGGCCGACCTCTTCGTCGTCGACGACCGCTGGTTCGTCTTCACGGCGCGCGCCGTATCGGTGCTCTCGGCGACGCTGGCGCTGTGGGCGCTCCATGCCATCGGCCGCACCCTCTGGGATCGCACCAGCGGCCTCGCCGCCGCCGCCCTGCTGGCGCTCCTGCCGCTGCACGCCGCGTACTCCGACGCGGCGCGCGTCGATAGCCTGTTCCTCGCCCTCTTCCTGTTCGCCTTCGGCCGCATCCTGCTCGCCGCGCGCCGGCCGAGCCGCGGCGCCGACGACCTGGCGGCCGCGGCCGTCGGCCTGGCGACCGGCGCCAACTACAACGGCGGCCTGTTGATCGCCTGGTTGGCCGCCGCGCAACTGCGGCGCGCCGGCGACCCGCCGCGGGCGCGCGCCCGTCGGCTCGCGCGCTCGGCGCTGCTCAGCGCCGCCGCCTTTCTGATCTCCAGTCCGTTCGTCCTCCTCGACCTGCCCACCTTCGCGCGCCAGTTCGCGTTCCAGAGCAGCCTCGCGCTGCGCCCGCATCCCGGCAGCGAGGGCCGCGGCCTGCTCTTCTACGCGCAGGACCTGATCGCGAGCGATCCCCTGCTGGCGGGCACGATCGCCGCCGGCGGGCTGGCGATCGCCGTCCTCGGCACCCGCCTCGAGCGCTTCGCAGCGACCCTGCCGGTGGTCTACTTCGCGCTGTTCTCGCTGATCGACACGAAGTACGACCGGTTCATCCTGCCCGCGCTGGCGCTCTTCCTCCTGTACGCCGCCGGCCTGCCGTTCGTGCTGGCGCGCGCCGCCCGCCGCCAGCCCATCGTCGCCCGCGGGCTGTCGATCGCCGCCCTCGCCCTGCTGGCCGCCAACCTCGCCGTGCTGGCGCCGCGCGCCATCCCGATCCCGCGCCACGAGCAGCTCGAGCCGGCGCGCGCGCCGCTGCTCGACTGGTTCGCCGCCAACGCCCCGCCGCGGGCGCGGGTCCTGGTCGAATCCGGCATCGTGCCGCTGCTCGACGCGTTCGACGAGCCGGCGCCGTTCGGCCCGGCCCTGCGCGACGCGCTGGCGCGCGCCCGGCCGGCCCTCTCCCAGGAGTTTCACAGCGCGGTGTTCATCGGCGGCACGAGCTACTACGACCCCGCCGCCATCGCCGCGCGCCGCTACGACTTCGTCGTCGTGTCCCCCCGGAACCAGCGCTACCTCGAGCGCCAGTGCGATGCGTTCCCGCAGGTGTGCGCGGTGTACGAGGCGCTGCGCTCCCACGCCCGCGTGGCCTACCGCACGCCGGAGGGCATCGAACCGGCGCTGGTCTACGACCTGCGCCCCTGACGACCGCCGCCCGGCGCCCTCACGACAGGCGCTTCAACAGGGCGAGGATGCCTTCGCGCGCCGGCGACCGGTGCGCCGACCGACCGCGGACGGCGCGCACCGCGTCGCGGTGCGCCAGGTACCAGTCGTAGGACTGGCAGATCATCTCCTCGTTCGACCAGCGCGGCTGCCACTCGAGGTCGCGCACCGCCGGCGCGATGTCGAAGTAGAGGCTGCGACCGTACATCAGCGCGTGGTACGGGCCGAGCGGCGACAGGCCGACGGCGCTGGTGAGCCGCATCGCCGCCGTCGCCAGCCCCATCGGCAGCGCATAGACGCGGCTGCCGGTGCCGGCGTGCCGGCACAGCGCCTCGAGCGTCTGGCGCATGGTGCCGAAGCGGGCGGCGCCGATGTTGTACGTCGCCGGCCCGGGACGCGCGGCGGCGCGCAGACAGGCGTCCGCGAGGTCATCGGCGTGCACGAACTGGTAGACGTTGTCGCCGCGGCCGAGCAGCGGAATCCGCCGCCCCTCGGCGACCCAGTCGAAGAGGATGGCGAAGATCCCGAGCCGGCCGTGGCCGAGGATGGTGCGCGGACGGATGATGGTGACGTCGAGCCCGTCGCGCACCGCCGCCGCCACCGCGTGCTCCGCCTCCAGCTTGGCCCGCCCGTAGGCCTCGAGCGGCCGCGGCGCCACCCCGAGATCGACGGGATTGCGCGCCGGGATGCCGAAGACGGCGCTCGACGAGGTGTGCACCACCTTGGCGACGCCGGCGCCGCGGGCCGCGTCCAGCAGATGCCGGGTGCCGCCGACGTTCACCGCTTCGAACAGGGCGCGATCCTTGGCGAGCGGAACCTGGGCGACGTTGTGGTAGACGACATCGATTCCGGCGCAGGCGGCGCGCACCGCCGGCGCGTCGCGGATGTCGCCGAGGACCAACTCGACGTCGGCCGGGCGGTCGTCCGCATCCACCAGGTCGAACACCCGCACCGCGGCGCCCGCGGCGCGCAGGCGGTCGCGCAGGGCGCAGCCGAAGTAGCCGGAGCCGCCGGTGATCAAGACGCGGGCCATCAGAGCGCGAGCCCGTTGGCCAGGCACCAGCGGATCGAGGCGCGCATGCCGTCCTCCAGTGCGACCGTCGGCGCATAGCCGAGATCGCGGCGCGCCGCGTCGATCGAGCAGGCGATGGTGTGCGACATCTCGCCGAGGACGTGCAGCGCCTGCTGGTAGCGGCCCAGCGCCTGCAGGGCGCCGTCGGCGAGGCCCGCCGCCGTGGCGACCATTGCCGGCAGCCGCAACTGGCGCCGGGCGCAGGCGAGGCCGAATTCGTCCTCCAGCAGCCGCCGCACGGTGGCGACGATCTCGTTGATCGCATACGGCCGCGCGTCGGCGATCCAGTACGCCCGGCCGTTCGCCGCCGGCGTCGCCGCCGCCAGCAGCAGGCCCTGGCAGATGTTGTCGACGTGGGCCATCGAGCGCTTCTGCGTGCCGTCGCCGAGGATCGGAAAGCGCCCGGCGCGGATCAGGCGGAAGAACTGCGTCTGCCGCGCCGGCTGATGCGGGCCGTAGAACCAGGGTGGACGGATGATCACCGTCTCGAGATCGCCCGTCGCCTGCGCCGCGCGCACCAGCTCCTCGAGGCGCCGCTTGGACCGGCCGTAGGCCATGTACGGAGCGTACGGCGCCCGCTCGTCGAAGACGTGCTCGGGGCCTGGATTGAAGCCGAAGGGCGAGTTCGAGGACACCGCCACCACCCGGCGCACGCCGGCGCGACGCGCCGCGTCGAGCAGATAACGGGTGCCGTCGACGTTCACGCGCTCGAGCTCCGCCACGCCGTGCGTGGGATGGACGACGCCGGCAAGGTGGAAGAGCACCGCGCCGGCGGCGTCGGCGCACAGGGCCGTCGCCGCGTTCGGATCGGCGATGTCCGCGGAGACGGTCTGCAGCCGCGGCGAGCGGTCGCGCAGCGGCTCGGGATCGAGCGCCGGGTGGACCAGGCAGCGGATCACCTGTCCCGCATCCGGCGGCGGCAGCGCGGGCACGCCGGGCAGCCCGTCCAGCAGCACCTCGACCAGGCGCGTGCCGAGCCAGCCCGGCGCGCCGGTGACGAGGATCGACGGCGGCGCCGTCGGGCGCGGCCCCACGGGGCGCCGCGACCGCCGGGCGTCGTCGAAGCGATCGACGTTGCGCAGCGCCACCGCCATCACCGTCGCCTGCGGATTCACGCCCGGCGAGTCGGGCAGCAGGCTGGCGTCGTTGACGTGGAGGTTGGCGAGACCCCACACCTTTCCGAACGAATCGGTCGCGCACAGAGCCCGGTTCTCGCCCATCGGGCAACTGCTGAACGCGTGCATGCTCGACAGGCCCATGACCGCGGCGGGGAGCGGCTCGCGCAGGAAGGCGCGGCACTGCTCGACCGAGGCGAGCAGCGACGGCGCGCGCAGCGACGGATACACCGCCCTGGCGCCGGCGGCGAACAGGATCTCGCCCAGGCGCGCCAGGCCGGCCGAGATGTTGACGCGATCGGCGTCGGTGATCCGGTAGCGGACGACGACCCCGTCGCGCAGGCCGGGCAGCGCGCGCACCGTGCCGCGGCTGGCGCTGCAGGTGGCGGCGTAGAACATCGCCGCCCGCTCCCAGTCGCGCAGCACCGGCGCCGTGGCCGGCCACGACTCCGCCAGGTGCATGGCGAGAAAGCCCGGCGTGCACACCGAGCCGCCGATGGCGATCGCCGGCGCGAACTCCTTCACCTGGTAGATCGGGAGCACCGAGGCGTGGGCGCGGATCGGCTCGTCGAACAGCGCCGCCGCCTTGATCATCGGGTGCAGGCAGAGATTGTCGCCGACGTTGCGGGTGATGCCGCTGCGCCGCAGCAGCGCCGCCGTCTGCAGCGGCCCGCAGCAGACGAACACCGTGCCGGCGTGGATCACCGCCCGTTCGCGTCCGCTCGCGCTCTGGCGTTCGACGAGCACGCCGGTGATCCGGTCCCCGTCGCGCTCGAGCCGCAGCGCCTGGCAGTCGGGGACGACCCGGGCGCCGGCGGCGCGGGCGCGCGGGAGGAAGGTGCGTTGCATCGACTGCTTGTTGCCGGGAACGAACGAGCTGACGCCGTCGTTCGGCGACTGGCAGCGCGGCACCTCGGCGTAGCGCCACTGCAGGCGCTCGATGCCGCGGCGGAACACCCGCGAGCTGGGCGGTGGCTCGGGCGCGGCCAGACAGGACACCGACAGGGCGCGCTCGAGCTGCTGGAAGTACGGATCGAGCCCCGCCGGCGAGAAGTCGGCCAATCGCGCGTCGCGCGCCCAGCGCTCGTACACCTCGTCCGGCGGCCGGTGCCAGAAGCCGCTGTTGACCTCGGTCGACCCGCCGACGCAGCGGCCCTCGACGTGGGCGATGTTCGGCACCCCGAGCACCGGCGTCACGCCGCCGTTGCGATAGAGCCGCGCGATCGCCTCCGGCGAATTGGTGGTGAGGGAGTTGGTGTCGAGGTCTGGTCCCTCTTCCAGCACCACGACCTCGTAGCCGCGCTCGGCCAGGATCGCCGCGGTGGCGGCGCCGCCGGCGCCGGAGCCGATCACCAACACCTGGGCGCGCGCCGGAAGGGCGGCGGCGGTTGCGGTCGTCATCGCCATGCGCCGCCGAGCGATCCCCCGCCGGCCGGCGCCGAGGCCGGCAAGCGGCCCAGCACCGCGGGATGATCGAAGTAGACCCACAGCGCGGTGCCGCGGATCAGCTTCACCAGGTCGCGCATCGGCGCCAACGGCGCGCCCGCCCACGCCGCCAGGTAGGCGGCCTGCTGCGCGGCGGAGAGCGCGGCGAAGGGTCGGGCATGGCGGAGGATCGGCAGGAGCTGAAAGCCGGCCAACGCCAGTCGCAGCGGCATCCGCAGGTACGGCGGCTGCGCCGCGACCTGGCGGCCGACGTAGGCGGCGACGTCGCGCTGCACGCCGGCGCGTACCGCGGCCTGCAGCGGCGGGAAGTCGGGGAGCACGACGGCGACGATCTGCGCGATCGTGGCGTCGGCGGAGAGCGCGGAGGTCGTCAACGACCGGTGGCGGTTCAGGCGGCCACCCGCCACGGCGCGCTGGCGGCGTCCAGCGTCGCCAGCTCCGCCTCGCCGAGCCGCAGCCCCAGGGCACGGGCGTTGGCTGCCGCCTGCTCGCCGGTCTTGGCGCCGGCCAACGGCACGACGCCGGGCTGGGCGAGCAACCAGGCGAGGGCGACGGCGGCGGGATCGACGGCGTGCGCGGCGGCGATGGCGGTCAGCGCCGCGAGCAGCGGCTGCGCCGCGGCGACATTGTCGGCGGCGAACCACCCCGCCTCGCCGCGCGGCCCCTCGGGGACCGTGCCCGGGGGGTATTTGCCGGTCAGCAGCCCCTGCTCGAGCGGGCTGTAGGCGAGGAGCGCGACGCCGAGCTCGCGACAGGCGTCGAGCACGCCGTCGACCTCCGGCGCCCGGTGCAGGAGCGAATAGCGCACCTGGTTGCTCGCCAACGGCACGTCGTGGCGGGCGAGCGCGGCGTGCGCCTCGCGCATCTCGCCAGCCCGGTAGTTGCTGACCCCGACGGCGGCGATGCGGCCATCGCGCACCGCCGCGGCGAGCACGTCCATTGCCGCCGCGATCGGCACCTCGCCGGAATCGGCCCAGTGCATCTGGTAGAGGTCGACGCGCGGCCGGCCGAGCCGCTTCAGGCTGCCGTCGATCCCCTTGTTGATCGCCGCCGGGCCGCCCCGCCCGGCGAGCGGCGCATACTTGGTCGCCACGACCAACGGCCGCCCGCTGCGCCGCGCCAGAGCGCCGACCAGTTGCTCGCTCTTGCCCCAGCCGTACGCCTCGGCGGTGTCGAACAGGTCGAGGCCGGCGTCGATGCTCGCGGTGAAGGCCTCGACCACGTCTCGCGGCCCGAGATCGCGCTCGTATCCCCAGTACTCGCGATCGCCCCACGCCCAGCAGCCGACGCCGAGCGGCGCGACTTCCAGCGGACCGTGGCCGAGACGCACGCGTGGAGGCATGACGCGGAAACCGGGTGGTCCGCGTTGAGTGGCAGCTCGGGGGCGGTTTCGCAAGCGCGCCGCTCCCGCCGGTGCGCCGGCTTTCCTTCCCGGGATGGAGCGGGTATGCGGCCGAATCATGGCGCACCCGAGGCGCGGCGGTGCGTGGCCGTGCACGCTGCACGTCGTCGGTCTCGCGGTGGCGGTGCTCGCGCTGCTCCCCGCCGGCGGCCGGGCGGCGGGCCCGGTCGACGGCGGCGATGCGGCCGTCCGCGATGGGGCGGCGATCTCGCCCGAGGTCGCGCAACTCCTGTTCGCGCGCCTGGGACCGCTGCGCGAGGCCGATGGCTGCACGCTCGCCCGGCTCGACACGACGCGCTTCCGCATCGCCATGGGGTGGGCGACGCCCGCCGGCGGCGAGCGGCGCGCGGAGCTTGCCACGGCGAGCATGTTCGACGGCGACGCGCGCCGCGTCGGGCCGTGGGCGCTGGCGGTCTCGGACGAGCTGGCGCGCGACTGCCCGGCGACCCTGGCGGCAGTCGAGCGCATCCTCGCCGAGACGGCGCTGCCCGACCGGCCGCTGGGCGTCGATCGCCACCGCGTGGCGCAGGTGAACGACCGCCTGCTCGCCGCCAGCTACCTCCTGTTGCTGGTCGGCACGATCGTCATCCTGCTGCGCGAGCTGCGGGCGCGTCGACCGCCGCCGGCGGCGACGCTGGCGCTGCTCGCCATCTGGGCGGCGGGGCTCGCGCTGCAACTGCTGCTGTCGCCGCGCACCTTCCTGCACGAGTACTACCACGTCGCGGAAACCATCTCGGCCTACCTGGCGGGCAGCAATCCACCGACCTACGGCAACGCCGGTCCGGCGCTCTTCCGCTCCGTCGCCGCGCTCAGCGGACGGCCGGACGACGTCGCGATGATCTTCCTCACCACGGCGGTCGTCTCCTCGCTCGCCATCCCCGCCATCGCCGTGCTCGACCTCACCATCTTCGCCAGTTGGCCGCGCGCCCTGACGGCGGCGGTGCTGCTCGGCGCGCTGCCGTTGCGCCTGCGCTACGCCGCCGCCGAGGACCTGTTCGTGATCCTGGTCACCCTGACCCTGTGGGCCGCGGCATTGGCGATGTCCTACGCCCGCAGCGGCCGCCTGCTCGACGCGCTGATGGCCGCCGTCGCCCTGTCGTTGACCGTGCAGATGCGACCGGAGGGGCTGTTCTTCCCCGTCGCCCTCGGCGCGTTGCTGCTCCTGTGCGCGCCGGGCGCCTGGCGCCGGCTGCGCGATTGGCGGTCGCTGGCGGCGCTCGCGCTGCTCACCGCCCTGCTGATCCCGCGCCTGCTCGACCTGTCACACGCGGTCGGCGACGCCCCGGCGGCGGCGCTGCCCGACCGGCACCGCTTCCCCAGCCACCTGGTGCTGTTCGATCCCGCGGTCACCCCGCCGCTCTACCTGGCGCTGCTGGCCCTGGGAGCGCTGTGGACCGCCGTCCGTCGGCCGGCCCTGCTGCTGTGGGTGGCCGGGGTCTTCACCGGTTACACCGTCTTCGCGCTGTCGCTGTTCGACAACCCGCCCTACAACCTGCGCTCGCAGCTCCTGCCCACCTGCCTGACCGTACTCATCGCCGCCGCCGTGGCGCCGCTGTGGATGGCGTCATGGCGCGGCCGGCGCGGCGCGGCCGCGGTCGGCGCGCTGGCGCTGGTGGCGCTGGCGACGGTCGAGGTCGCCATGGCGCGGCGCTTCATCACCGCCCTGGGCGACCAGCAACTGCAGTGGGCGTTCCTCGAACGGACGGTGCCGGCGCTGCCCGAGCGCGGCCGGCTGCTGACCACGGTCGAGATCGGCGGCCGTAATCTGGACGCCTTTCCGGACCTGCTGCTGCGCCGGGCCGGCAAGCACTACGAGCTGATCGACGTGCGGCGGGCCACGGCCGGCGACGTGCCCTGGCCGGCCAGCGACGGAGACCTGCTCTGGTACCAGGGCATGTTCTGCTACTTCGCCTTCTCCGACGAGGCCCCGCCGCAGCCCCTGAGCCCGCCCTGCCGCGCCGTGCACGAGCGCTACCACCTGCAGCCGCTGGCGGTCAGCGAGCTCGACGCGGTCGGCTACTCGGCGATGGCCTACGCGCCACCGCCCTACCGCATCGGCTTCTTCCGCCTCACATCGCGCGACGACGTCGCGCCTCCCGCCGCCCCCGCGACGGCGCCGCACGGCCCCGACGGACCACCCGGGGATGATCGCCCAGCCCCGGCTAAGTAGTGCTATTTTCTTGCGATACGGAACCCCGCTGGTCTACGATCCCGGATGCGCAATGGGGGTGCACATCAGCGAAGAGGATCGCCGCGCCGCGGCGGTCGTGACGACGTCGGGCACGGGGCACCGCTTCGAGATCCAGCTCGGCCATCTGTGCAACAACCGCTGCGTCTTCTGCTCCAGCGGCCAGCTCACGCAGATGAAACTGGCCCGGCCGGTGCCGTTCGAGCCGATCGCCCAGGCGCTCGAGGAGGCCCGCGCCAGCGGCGCCAACCACCTCACCTTCCTCGGCGGCGAGCCGACGATCCACAAGCGCTTCCTGGACGCCGTCGCCAAGGCGGTGGCGCTCGGCTTCGAGCACATCGTCATCTTCACCAACGGCGTCATGTTCCCCCATCCCGGATTCATCGATTCGGTGACCGCGCTGGGGAAGTTCGAGTGGCGCATCTCGATCCAGGGCGCCACCGAGGAGGCGCACGTCGCCACCACCGGCCGCCCCGACTCGTTCCAGCGCATCGTGCACGGCCTCGGCGAGCTGCAGCGGCGGGGGCAGTTGGTGACGACGAACATGTGCGTCAACGAGCGCAGCTACCGCTCGCTGCCGCACTACCCGGAGCTGCTCACGCACTACGGCGTGCGCCAGCTCCACGTCGACATCGTCCGCCCCGAGAGCACCGGCGAGCGCGACGAGGCCTATCTGCGCGACATCATGCCGCGCTATTCCGACATGGCGCCGTTCTACGCCGCGATGCTCGCCGGCTTCGAGCGCCGCGACCCGGACTTCGACGTCAACGTCGGCAACCTGCCGTACTGCATCCTTCCCGACTGGGCGTCGCGCATTCATCACGGCGGGCAGCAGACGGTCACCAAGTCCTCCGACGCCACCGGGCTCGAGGACGCGATGAACAAGTACGACTGGCAGGCCTCGCTGCGGACCCATCTGCCCGGCTGTGCGTCCTGCGTGTTCCGCTCGCGCTGCACGGGCATTTTCCGCGTCTATCTCGAGCTGCACGGCGGCGACGAGTTCCAGCCGATCAGCCGCGAGCAGTTGCTGGCGATCGATCCCGAGCAGCGCGGCTTCGTCATCCTCGTCGAGCCGCTCCTCGTGCCGCTGCGCCAGGCGTTCGCAGCCGGAGCCATGCCGGCGGGGTGGCGTCTCGAGCGCGAGGCCACCGAAGACCGGCGCCGCCGCATCGAGGTCACCGTCGCCCATCCGGCGTCGGGCGGTCAGATGCGCGTCACCTTCGTCGCCCCGGGCCGCGGCCAACGGCCGGTGCTGACGAGCGCCGCTTATGACGTCGCCGCCGACGCCGATCTCGCCGTCCCGGAGGAGGCGATCGCCGCCCTCCTCGACTGGCTGCGGACCCGGCTGACGAGCGCGGGCGTGGAGGTGACCCGCGCCGACGACGCGGTCGCGCGCGCCCGCCGCAACGCCCTGCTGGCGCACGGGCGGCAGCGCATCGCCCGCCTGACGAGCCTCCTGCAACACGGGTTCGCCGCCCCCGGCTGGCGGTTGGACCCCCTGCGCTGGCCGCACGACACCACCGCCGAGCTCATCGCGCGCGGCCCCACCGGCTCGAGCATCACCGTGCGCTTCAGCCTCGGCGTGCGCGGGACCCGCTCGCAGGTCGGCATCGACTTCGGGGTGAACGAACCCGCCGCCGATGGGCGCGCCCGACCGGTGGTCGATCAGCTCGTCGCCCTGCTGCGCCGCACCCCGGCCGCCGACCGCCCGGCGGCAGGCGCTGCCGCCCTGTCCTGACACCGACCGCATGCCGCCGGCCGCCGCGCTGTTCGTGACAGCGCTGGTCGTCGCTGCCATGGCGAGCGGCGCGTGGTGCGTGGTCGAGATCTGGCGCCACGGCCGCGCCGCGTCCGCGCCATCGTGGGCAGTGGCGGTGGCGCTCGCGTGCGTCATCGGCGGCGGCGGGTGGCTGCGCTACGCCCTGGTCCCGCCGCACCACGCGATGTACCTGGACGAGCCCTGGTACGCGGAGGCGGCGTGCGCGCTGGCGCGCACCGGCGAGGCGTCGCTGTGCACGGAAACCTGGAACGGTCCGGTCTGTACCCCCTACGAGAAGGGCCTCGGCTGGCCGCTGGTGCTGGCCGGATGGGCGCGGCTCGCGGGCTGCGATACGCGACTCGGCATCGAGCTCAACCGGATCCTCGGCACGCTGAGCATCCTGCTGATCGCCGTGGCGGCCCGCTGCGCGGGCGCGCGGTGGTGGCAGGCGGTCGCCGCCGCCGCGCTGCTGGCACTGCATCCGACGCACGTCGCCTGGTCGGCCACCGGCGAGACCAACGTCCCCTCCGCGCTGGCGCTGCTCGCCGGCATCGCCGGAGCCCTGCGCCTGCTCGACGGCGGCGGCCCCGCCGCTGCCGCCCTGGCGATCACCGGGCTCGGCACGGCGACCGCGATGCGCCCCGAATCCCTCGTCGCGGCGGTGATCGCCGGCGCGGTCATCGCCGGCGCGGGCGATCTCCCGCGGCGCCGGCGGCGCGGCGTCGCCGGCGCCGTCGTCGCGGTGGCGCTGCTCGCGGCGCTGTCGGGCCTGCCGCTGTGGACGATGAACGCATCGCTGTCGGGCGGCGCCTTTCTGTCAGCGGGCAACATCGTCCCCGCGATCGCGCGCCTGGCGGGCGGAGCTGGGCTGCGGGTGCACGCGCCGGTGCTCCTGCTGGCCGGCGTCGGCGCGGGGCTGCTGGCGCGGCGACGGGCCGCCGCCGCGGCGCTGCTGCTGGCCACCGGCATCGCGATGGCCCTGGTCGTGCTGGCCTACGACCGCTTCGACGAGCGCATGCTGCTGGCGGCCACGGTGCTGTTGCTGCCGCTGGCTTGCTGCACCGGAGGGCGGGTGGCGGGACGGGCCGACGCGGCAATCGCCGGCGTCGCCGTCGTCCTGGCCGGCGCGCTGTGGTCGACCCCGCTGCGCGCCCTGTCGGAGGTGCCGGAGACGCAGGTCCTCGAGACACGGGTGGCGGTGAGCGCGGCGGCGGTGCCGCTGCCCCCCGGAGCGCTGCTGATCGCGCCGCACCCCTCGGTGCTCGCGGCGAGCGGCCTGCCGCCGGTGATGCCACTGACGGAGGCGCTCGGCGACGACGCCCGCCTGGCAGGGGCGGTCGCCTCCCCGCGGCCGGTGTACTTCCTGTGCGACATGTTCTGCGAGCCCGGCTACCCCGTCGGCGGCGCGCCCTGCGAAGGGATCTTGCGGCGGTTCAGCCTCGTGCCGGCGATCGAGGTCGGCCTGAACACGCGGACCTACGGTCTGTACCGCGTCCTGCCAGGCAGGCCAGGCGCCGCCCCGCCCCGCTGCCCGGACAGCCGGTACCACGCCAGCGTCGAGCCGCCCCGCTAGCGCACCGCCGGCCCGCGCCCCCTGGCCGCCGGCGCGGCATCCCAGGGATTCGCGCCGGCGGGGGAAGAAATGGCTTGCGCGGCTTCGCCACGGTGGGCTAGCTCGGTTGAGAGGGAACGCACATGGGCTACGGGCACGGCCACGACGATTGTCACCATCACCATCACGACTGCGGCGACCACGGCGAGCACCGCGACCGCGGCCGGGATCGCCACGACTGTGGCCACGGCCAGCACGGTTGTGACCACCACCATCGCGGTGGCCATGACCATCGCGACGATCATCACCGCGACGATCGCGACTTCGACGAGAAGCGGGTCATCGACACGATCGTCCACCTGGTCGCCGAGCGCGTCGATCGCCTGCTCGAGGACCGGGAGGGTCGGGCGGCCGGGCAGCGTCACGACGGTGGCGACGAGAAGCGCATCATCGACCTCATCGTCCGCCGCGTTGCGGAGCACGTGCGCGAGGTCGTGGCCGACGAGCTCGATCGCCGACTGGGCGCGCGCGAGACGGCCGCGACGCCGCCGCGCACCGACGAGCCGGGCTGAACGCTCAGGCACGGGCCTCCGCCCCGTGCGACCGCGGCACCATGCCCGCGACCGACCGCCCCCCGGCGCCGCAGACCCTCAAGGTGCTGCGCAAGCGCGTCAGCGACGACGCGCCGATCACCGCCCGCAGCGCCGTGCTGTTCCGCTTCGGCGAGCAGTGCAATTACCACTGCCCGATGTGCAGCAACACCGGCGAGCGGGCGCTGTTCTTCCGCGATACCGATGAGCTGCTGCGCCGTGCCGCCTTCCTGCACGGGCTCGGCTTCCGGCGCGCCGTCATCACCGGTGGCGAGGCGACGATCCATCCCGGGTTCTGGACCGTGGTGGAGCGCCTGTTCGGCTACGGCATGGTCTGGGACACCAACACCCACGGCCGCACGTACGCGACGCCGGGATTCGCGACCCGAGCCGTCAGCACCGGCCTGCGGCGCGCCATCGTCTCGCTGCACTCGCACATCCCGGCGACGAGCGCGGCGATCTTCGGCACCCGCGAGGCGTCCCACCACGGCACCGTCGCCGGCATCGAGCAGCTCCTCGCCGCCGGAGTCGCGGTGATGGTCAACTGCGTGCTCAACGAGCTCAACCTGCCGCACCTCGAGGAATACGTCTCGTGGGCGCGGGACCGCTTCGGCCCGCGGACCACGTTCAAGCTCGTGTTCCCGTCGACGATCGGCAAGGGCGGCGGCTGGTCCGCCATCGCCGCCCTGCGCTTTCGCGACGTGCGCGACACGATGCAGCGGCTGCGCGCACAGGCGGCGGCGCGCGGCACGCGGCTGTTCTTCGAATCGTTTCCGAGCTGCGTGCTCGGCGATGCCAGGGCCCACAACCTCGGGCGCTCGGCGTTCGGTGAATCGCACTATCTCGACGACGCGACCGGCGATCGCGTCTACTCGATGCGCCACATCGAGGCGCAGCTCTCCGGCTACGGCGAGCACTGCCGCGACTGCGCCGCGCTGCGCCGCTGCCCGGGCGTCGCGCTCGCCTACCTGCGGCGCCACGGCGACGCCGAGTTGGTGCCGTTCACGGCATCGGACGACGTAGCCGCGCCTGGCGCCGTCGCCTGAGCGACCGCGCGACCAGCAGGAGTGCGCGCGGTCACACCGACGCCGCAGGCGGCGCGGGTCAGTGGTCGTTCGCCGCCGGCCGCCGATCCCCCCTCGCGCGCCGGCGCCCGAAGAGTCGCAATAGGGCGCGGCCGGCCGCCGAGGCCAGCATCACCGCCATGGCGCCGGCGACCGCAGTCGGAAGAATCCTCGACGAGGGCCGCGGCCCGGCGCCGTCCGTGCGCATCCACGCGAAGTCGCGTTCGCGCTCGCGGACGCGCTGGGCCAGCGCGTCGACCAGCCCGGGCGGCGGGCCGCCGCTCTTCACCGCGATCGCGAAGCGGTCGGTGCGCAGGCTCGCGGCCGGCGCCACGTCCGGGTGAACGAGCTGCACCACGACCTCGCCGCTCGGACAGGCATACGTCGCCGACACGGCGGTGCGCGCGATCTCGCCGTGCGCGAGCGTGCAGTTCCCGGGCAACGTCTGGCCGGTGCCCAGCATGTCGGCGAACAGCGGCTCGAGGCCGGCCGGGATGAACACGTCCTCCGTCCCATCGCCATCGACAGCCAGCGTCGCGTGAGGAGCGGCGCCGCCGGCGACCAGCGCCATCACGGCGCAGCCGGTGAGCAGCGGCGGGAGAACGCGCGGCATCGGCGCCGTCTAACCGGACCGGACGGAAGCGGTCAAATCGCCGCGGCGTGGGGGTCGCTGGGGCGCGGGAGCGCCGAGCGCGTCACGCGTCCGGCGATGCACGATTGCGTTTCGAGTCGCCGCGCGATGTGACACAACGACAGCGATGAGCGAGCTCCGCCAAGGGGTGGGGGTGGGGACGGCGCGGCGCCGGTCGGGGGACACGCCCGGCCACCCCGCCCTCCGCCTCCCGGCCGGCCTCCCTGGCGGAAGCCATCGCGCCGCTTTCCCCCTGCTCCGCCGATGAGACCGCACGGCGATTCGCTGTTCGTCTGGACTGGGGGGGCCTGCTCGTCGGGCTGCCCGGCCTGTCCGATCATCGCCTCCCCACCAGGCGCGGACGCCATGGCCGCCGATGCCCTGTGGCCGTTGCTGGCGCAAGCGGCACCGGGACGGTTGGTCGTGCTGCTGGGCGGCGAGCCGCTGCTGCGGCGCGATCTGCCGCGGCTGCTGGCCATGATCCGTGCCGCGGGTGGCGTGCCGGGACTCGTCACCACGGGACGGGCGCTGGTGTATCCCAAATGGCGCGAGCGCCTCCGGCGCGCCGGCGTCGAGTATCTGCGCGTGCAACTGTTCGGGGTCGGCGAGGCCCACGATCGCGCCACCGCCACTGCCGGCGCCTACGCGCAGACCATCGCGGGCCTGCAGGCGTGGCAGCGCGAGGGGGCGGGGGCGTGTGACGTCGACGTCGCGCTGTCGACGCGCGGCGCGGACCTCGATCAACTGCTCCCGGCCCTGCGCCAACTGGCGGCCGACCTCGAGCCCGCGGAGGCCGCCATCGTCGTCGCCGTCGACCCCGGAGACCCGGCCGCCGGCGCGGCGATCCGGCGCGGCGCCGCGGCGCTGGCGGACTGGAACGCCGACGAATCGCGACCGCTCCTCGTCTGGGAGGTCGCGGCCGATGGGCTCGCCGAGCTGTCGCTGCGGATCGCGCCGCCGCGCCCCGTCTTCATCGGTCCGGCGCCGCCGGCGACGTGCCTCGGCGCCAGCGCCGCGCTGGCGCGCGCGGGCGCGCCCGCCGATGCGCGGCCGCGCGCGAACTCCTTCAACTACGTGCGCAGCGGGCTGAGCGTGGCGGCGACCGATCGGGCCGCGACCTGCGACGCGTACGCGAAGGGCGCCGGCATCGATCCCCTGCGCCAGCTCTGGCTGATCGAGGGCGACCGCCTGCTCCAGCACGTCACGGACACCGGCGACTTCGACGACCGAGAGATCGCGGCCGTCAAGGACCGCTCGAGCCATCTGTTCTTCGACCGCGCCGCGCCGGGAACGCTCGATGACATCAGCGAGGGCATGCGGCGGATCCTGCCCGACCCGCTGTGCGGCTCATGCATCCAGCGCGCCGGCTGCGGGCGGCGCTTCCGCCTCGTCGAGGAAGCGCCGTTCGCGCGCCAGGAGGCATGGATCGGCCACTACGTCGCCGGACTCTGCGGCGAGGTGCTCGACGTCGGCTGCGGCGAGCAGCCGTACGGCGAGGTGCTGGCGCCGCTGCTGCGCTCCGGCGTCGTCCGCTACACCGGCCTGGACCCCGACCAGCGCAGCCTCGAACGCGCGCGCGCCGCACTGCCGGGAGGACGATTCCAACTCGGCGGCATCGAGGATTTCACGGCGCCCCGGGGGCGCTACGACCACCTGCTGTGCCTGCGCTCGTTGAACCACGTCTTCGATCTCGACGAGGCGTTCGCGCGCATGGCCTGGCTGCTCAAACCCGGCGGCGCTTTGTTGATGGTGGAAACGACGCCATTTGCGATGGTGCGCCGGCCGGAGCAGGTTGCCGCCGCCGACCGGGCGCCGCGCGCCGGGCATCAGCACTTCCGCAACGTCGCCAGCGACGAGGTGCTGCCCTTCGTGCGACGGCACCGGATGCGCGTCGTCACCCACGAGCCGTCGAGCTTCGCATCCACCAATCAGTGGATCCTGGTGCTCGAGCGCGTGTGAGCGCGACGTCGGTCGGGCGGCCCGGCTCCACGCCGTCGCGGTGAAGACGGCGGACCGCTCGTGGGGGTCGGGGTACGCAGGGTGGGCGCGCGGCGCGCGCCCACCCTGATCCCGTGGCGCCTCAGGGCGCGATGGCTCCGAACTTGCCGGAGTCGTTCTTCTTGGTCTGCTGCAGCGAGAACTGCGCGTCCCAGCACATGCCGTCGCTGGCGTAGACCTGCGCGATGACCGGGTACTGGAAGGGCAGATCCTCGGTATCGGGCAGCGCGTTGCCCTTGGCGACGAACTTCACCTGGCCGCGGTCCAGATTGCTGCCCTTGGTCTTGATCAGCTTGACCCCGTCCGCGGTCGCGGTGCTGTTGAGGTACTTGTAGCCCTTCGGCGCCAGCGGCGGGCCGAGTGGCGACCACCCGACGCCCGGCGGAACGCCCATCGCCATCTGCACCCCGCGTCCATCGTAGATGCAGAGCTCGTAGCGCGTGCTCTGGGTCGGATTCCCCATGTCCGGCACCAACGCCGGTCCGCCCTTCCAGAGGAACTTCACGCTGTCGCCGCTGTTGGACGAGGCATCGCGGATCTTCAGCACGGCCTTGCTGGCCGTCGTGCAGGTGTTGGACGGCTGGCCGCTGTACTGGCAGCCCTGCAGCGGATCGCAGGAGTCCTGGGTGCACGAGTTGCCATCGGAGCAATCGCGGTTGCTGCCGAAGACGCAGGCGCCATTGCCGTCGCAGGCGTCGATCGTGCACACGTCGTTGTCGTAGTTGCAGGGCGTGTTCGCCACCGCCTTCGCGTCGCCCGGACACTTCTGACCGGCGCTTCCGGGGCACTGCTCGACCAGATCGCAGGCGCCGGACGAGGCGCGGCAGACCGTGCTGCTCGACAGCACCACGTTGGCCGGGCACGCCTGCCCCGGGATCGCCGTGCAGTACTCGTTCGGGTCGCACATGTCGCCCGAGCCGACGCGGCAGATGGTCGACGGGTTGGCGACGACGTCCGCCGGGCAGCCCTGACCCGGGATGCCGGTGCAGCGCTCCTCCGGATCGCAGACGTCGCCGGAGCCGGGACGGCAGATGACGTTGATCTTGGTCGGCGCGTCGTCGGCCGGGCAGGTCGCGCCGGGGACGCCGGTGCAGGTTTCGGGCAGATCGCAGAAGTCGCCGACCGAGCCGACGCGGCAGACGACGGCGGTGTTCGTCGGGGCGTCATCGGGCGGGCAGCCCTGGCCGGGCACGCCGGTGCAGAGCTCGTTCTGGTCGCAGATGTCGCCCGAGCCGGCGCGGCAGACGTTGCCCATGTTCAGCGGCGCATCGTCGGCCGGGCAGAGAGCGCTGACGCCGGTGCACTGCTCGCTGAGATCGCAGGGCGCTCCCGCGCCGGGGCGGCAGATTTCGCCCGCGGAGCGGAACGTACAGGAGGATGTGCAGCAGGAGCCCTGGGTGCCGTTGGCGGCGCCCTGGTCACACTGCTCGGGGTTGTCGACCACGCCGTCGCCGCAGTCGGAGTAATAGAAGGCGACGTCGACACGGCTGATGTCCGACGGGGGAGCGGACGAGCTGGTGTGCGTCGGATTGTACAGGCCGCTCAGCGCATAGCCGAGGGCGAAGTTGACGTTGCTGGCCTGCACGTCGACCCGCACGGTGAAACTGCTGCCGCTGGTGATCTGGAAGAGACGCTGGATGTCGCCATTGGCATTGTCGGCAGGATTTCCCCCCGTGGAGACCACGGTTCCGCTCCCGCCGGTCAACGTCAGCACCAGCCGATTGTTGACGGCCAGAATGCCGTTGAGCACGTCGTTGATGCTGGTCGTGCTGGAGTAGGTGATCGAGCTGCCGGAGCTCGTCAGATAGCGGAAGATCGACGCCCCCGACGGCTGGGTGTTGTCCATCGTGTTGCCGTTGGCGCTGGTGTTGTTGCGCAGCCCAAAATACACCTTGGTGTGGGCTGACAGATTCACACCGGTGCACGTCAGCGTCGCGCCACTCGCGATGCCGGTCGTGCCCGCCACCGTGCAGCTACCGCCACCGGGCAGATTGTAGACCGGCCCACCGGTCAGAATCAGCGCCGAAGCGTTGGCGGCGAAGCCGATCAGCGCGATCAGCCCGACGGCGACCGCCACAGCGCGGCGCCGGTTTCCCGTTCCTCTCACGGCGCGCCTGGCGGCCGTGCATCCCCCCTGGAACCGAGCTCCCATCATTGTGCCTCCGGTGCGATCATCCACTTCGCCGGCTGGTGCTGGCTCACCACGAGCCGTGCGAGCCGTGGCTCCCGTGACTGCCGTGCGAGCCGTGACTGCCGTGTGAGCCGTGCGAGCCGTGGCTCCCATGACTGCCGTGCGAGCCGTGCGAGCCATGCGAGCCGTGGCTGCCGTGCGAGCCGTGCGAGGCGTGCGACATGTGCTGGGCCAGCAGCAGTTTCTCGCTGTTGGGCTCGCTGCGCAGCGCGTTGGCCGCGTCCGCCGTGTCGAGATTCGCAACCGGCTTCACGGCCTGCTGCGCTTCTTCGCGGCTGAGGAAGTCCAAGGGCTGCTTTCGCAGCGAGGGCAGCGTGTTCTTCTTTTCACTCATGGTGTCCTCTTCGTCCTCTTCGGCTCTGCCTAGGGTTCAACGATCAGACGCAATTCAGGGCGCTGGAGTCAGATTCGCGAACAGGGACATGAACTGGCCGCTGCGCGACACTTCGACGCCCTGCAGGCTGAGCCCGAAGAATTGCGGCAACGGGAATCCGGACAGCGCCCCGGCCAGACTCGGGATCAGCGGCTGCACGAGCGCCGGGAGCACCGCCTCGACCTGCGCCTCGCTGGCGCCGATCGGATTGTCGATGATCGCGATCGTCAGATCGCTGAGCGGCGGCGGGGTCAGGTTGATCGACAGACCGGACCCTCCGAAGGTGAGGCTGAGACCGAGGCGCGCATCGAAGGCGCCCGACATCCACACGGTTTCGGGTCCCGGCTGGACGATGTTGATGAGCACCTGGGCCAGCTTCAGCTCCGTCAGCTCGCCCGCCGGGCCATTGTTGCCGGTGACGATCGGCGCGATCGTCGGCAGGACATCGATGCGCAGCGGCGTCGCCGGCGGGAGCTGCGCGAACTCGGGCACGATCAGCGACAGCAGCGTCGAGTCGAGCGGCAGCGGCGGCGCACCGCCCGGGCCGTCCAGATCGATCTCGGTGAGCGAGGTGCGCATGATGCCGCACTCGGTCTGGCCGCGCAGCAGTTGGTTGAATCCCGCCGTCGAGATGGCGATCCCCATGCCGTAGGGCACGTGCGCGACCGGGGTGTTGGGACCGAAGGTCGGGAACGCCTCCGCCTTCGAGTACGAGCGCGTCAGGATCGGGGCGCCAGGCGGCGGCATGCACTGGCCAGGCCCGGTCCCGACCGACACCGTGAAGCGCGAATGGGCGCCGATGGTGATCCCATCGTTGTCCTCGGCGACCAGGAACATCGGCGCCTCGAAATTCAGGCCCAGCCCTTCGCCCACGGGGCCGGAAATCGAGATGCCGGCGAGCGTGGACTGGATGGCGGCGGCAATCGGGCTGTCCTGCGGTCCGGGGCCGTCGGGGTCCTTGAGGAAGCCGGCGATCCCATCGGTCGTCGCCTGCTGGATGTCGGGCAGCAGCGATTGGATGATGTCGCCGATCACCGGCGCGCTGCACAACCCGTAGGTGAACGAGTAGTTGAAGCCCGAGAACTGCGTGTTGAGCGGGTTGGTGATCTGGTTCACGTCGATGTCGTTGTGCGGATTGCCCGCCGGCTCGAGCGTGAAGTTGCCCGACAATCGCAACTGGTTGGCGGTCAGGCGCAGGCCGCAATTCGGCACCAGGCCGCTGCCGACGATGTCGACGTCGACGCGCAGGTTGTTGATGCGGATGTCGCCGAACACCGAGTTGACCTGCGAGTCCATGAACAGTTGGAAGCTGCCGAACGACGGCGGCGGGTTGGCGATCTTCACCTGCGCGCTGCCCCAGCAGCCGATGACGGAGATGAAGCACTGATCGATCAGCACCGTGCCCGGCGGCAGGAGTTGCGCGAAGTCGAACTGGCCGGCGGCCAGCCCGGCGACCAGGGGCTCCAGCGAGTCGAGGCCGCTGTCGTTGATGCGCAGGGCGACGCTCTGCGGCGAGAAGGCCCCGTTGGCGACCGACTGACCGTTGATGATGACGATGCGATCGTTGACGCCGTCGCCGTTGGCGGTGTTGGTCGCGCGCACCCGCACCGGGTTGAAGATCGCCGACGAGTTGAGCGTCACGGTGTGCGAGAAGGTCCGGTTGGCGGTGTTCACCGACTGGGCCGGGACGCCGTTGACGGTGATCGCCACCTGGCCGGGCGGCAGCAGCGTGTAATGGCCGGTGATCACTTGCGTGCCCGCGGTGGTGAAGGTGCCGTTGGCCGGCGAATCGATCACGACTTCGTACTGGTTGCAGCTCGTCCCGATGCACAGCCAGCCGGCTTCGTTGCGACATCCCGCCGAGCAACCGTCGCGGCTGACGGTGTTGCCGTCATCGCACTGCTCGGCCCCTTCGAGGATGCCATTGCCGCAGGTGGGCACGCAGAGGCTGGGCTGCCCGTTGCACGAATAGCCCGCCTCGACGCGACAGTTCGCGCGGCAGCCGTCGCCGTTGACGTGGTTCCCGTCGTCGCACTCCTCGCCCGGGTCGAGGAGACCGTTGCCGCAGTCCGCCGTGCAGACGCTGGGCTGGCCGAAGCAGGTGTGGCCGGGCTCCTGGCGGCAGAACTGTCCGGAGCAGCCGTCCCCGCTCACGGTGTTGTGGTCGTCGCAGGTCTCGAAGCCGCGGATGAAGCCATCGCCGCAGACGGCGGTGCAGTTGCTGGGTGTGCCGGTGCACTGGAACCCGGGCTCGACCTGGCACAGGAACGAGCAGCCGTCGCCGCTGATCAGGTTGCCGTCGTCACACCCCTCGGCGCCGCGCTTCAGGCCGTCGCCGCACTTCGGCGCGCAGACACTCGGCACGCCCGAGCACAACCAGCCCGGTTCGATCTTGCACGTGCTGCTGCAACCGTCGCCGGACGCGGCGTTGTTGTCGTCGCAGGTCTCGCCGGGCTGGATCGAGCCGTTGCCGCACACGAAGGTGCAGACGCTCGGCGCCGTCCCGGTGCAGTTGTAGCCGTCCTCCACCTGGCAGGTGCTGGAGCAGCCGTCGCCGTTGTTGCGGTTGTGATCGTCGCAGGCCTCGCCGTTGTCCTCCTCGACGGTGCCGTTGCCGCACTTCTTCTGGCAGACGCTCGGGGCGCCGCTGCACTCGTAGCCGCTCTCGACCAGGCAGCCGCTGGAACAGCCGTCGCCGTTGGCCGTGCCGCCGTCGTCGCACGACTCGCCCGCGTCGAGCACGCCGTTGCCGCACTGCTGGGTGCAGACGCTCGGCTGGCCGCTGCACGACCACCCGCCCTCGATCGAACAGTGACTCGAGCAACCGTCGTTGTCGTTCGTGTTGCCGTCGTCGCAGGACTCGCCGTTCTGCAGGATGCCGTCCGGACACTCGCTGCCGCAGCTACCGTTGTTCGACTCGCCGTCGTCGAACAGGTCGCAGTCGCGCGAGAGCCCATTGACGGCATTCATCGTCAGACAGAGCTGGCAGGCCGACTCGCGCTTGAGGCAGTCGGTGGCGGCATTGGCATCGCTCGCATCGCAGGGGCCAAAGGCGGCGCCGACATTCACCGCGGCGCAGTTCTGCAGGATCGCGCCGCCGATCTTCGAGTCGCAATCGGCGAGGATGTGGCCGAGCGGATCGGGTTGGCCGGCGGTGCCGATGCCGAGACAGGCGTCGGTCAGACTGGCGGCGTCGGTCGCGATCCCTTTGCGCAGGGCGTTCTTCTGGCACTTCAGATATTCCCGCAGGCGTCGGTCGGTACACTTGAGCAGGGTGGAGGCGACCCTCGCCTGACAGGAGGCGCCGATCGCGTTGCCGATCAGTCCGGTGTTGAGGTTGCGCGCGATCGTCTCGTGCGCGAGGTCGATCTGCGCCAACGCGGCTCGCGGGTATCCGACATCGATTGGGCTGATGCCGAACGCGGGGGTGCTGCCGTTGCAGAGCTGGGCGGCCTTGGTGGCGGCCTTCGTCGCCGCCTTCTCCAATCGGTGCTTGACGTCCGATCGGACGCAATCCTCGGGCGTCATCGACGCGAGCCGCCCGCTGGCGAAGTCAGCCAGACATTGGCTGACGATCTTGCTCTGCGCCGCGGCGACTTTTCTCAGTCCCTGATTGAAGGCGGCGATACACCGCTGATCGAGCGGTGAGACTTGAGCAGTCGTTGCGCTGGCGCACATCAATCCGCCCAGCAACGTCGCGGCAATGGCCCACACCTTGCGCTTCGCCACTCGCATTCCCCCTCGCCGGTCCCTTAACACTGCCCGCCCTCGCAAGTCCACGAAAAAGCTGATCGGCGATGTCGAATTGGTGGTACGACCAGTGACCAACGGGCGCCGCTTTTTCCCAACGGATCGCCGCGCCGGACCGGGTCGCAGGCGGTTGTCCCGGCACCCAAGCGGTGCCCGAAACGGACTCAAGGGGGCGGGATCGAAATGCGCGTCGGCGCCGCGACGCGCAACGCGGCCGCCGACCAGCGACCGAGTATCTCGCGCGTCGCGGCGTCGCTCTCGTCACCCAGGAGCTCGAAGAGCCGGGTCGAGATGGCGAAGTGCTCCTTGCACTGCAGACAGCGCAGCCGGTGCCCGAAGAGATCGCGCTGGGTGAGATAGTTCTGCACCGGGCTGAAGCCGCAGTAGGGCTTGTTCCAGCAGGTGGCGCACATCGGCTGCGCATCGAGCAGCGAGGCCGCGGCAATGGCGCGGACGGTGGGATGCTTCACCACGTCCGGCAGCGCCAGATCGCGCGCGTTGCCGATCGCGAACAGCGCGTCGCCCATCGCGTCGGCGAGGCGCGCGTCGTCGTCGGGGAACATCTGCCCGTCGACGCCGTAGGCGAGCTGCGCCGTGCCGCCGCCGTAGGGCGACTGCAGGTCGACGGCGCCGACGTCGTCGCTGCTGAGGATCTTCGTCAGGACGATCGACGCGGTCTGCTCGCGCAGATCGAGGCCGCGGCGGTTGCGCGCCAGCAGATCGTCGAGCGTCCGGCGGTAGAAGTCGAGGTAGGCGTCCATCGCGTAGCCGACGCTCGGCCACGTCGCCGCCGGCACGCGCCACGCCGGCAGCGGCTGCAGGTGGATGGTTCGCAGGCCGCGCGCCTCGTACTCGTCCACCACGTCCTGCCCGCGCCCCAGGGTGTCCCGCGTCACGGTGAGCAGCGCCCGCACCTGCCACCGCTCGGGATCGCGCTTCAGCTCGGCGTAGCGGCGGGTGAAATAGTCGAGCCAGCGCACCACGTCGGCGTGCGCGGCGCCGCCCTTCCAGGCGCGGACCGCGTCGTGCAGCGCCGCCGGCCCGTCGAGGCTGGTGGTGATCTGCACGTCGTTGGCGAGCAGCCACTCCGCCCGCTCCTCGGTCATCTCGGCGAAGTTGGTCAGCACCCCGATCGTCAACTGCTTGCCCGTGGAACGCGCATTGCGCTCCCGCGCGACCTCGACGAGGCGGCGCACGGCGTCGAAATTGCGCAACGGCTCGCCGCACTGTCCCTGCAGCTCGAGGCTCACCGCCGGCGACGTGCTCTCGAGGGCGCGCTCGGCGATCCGCTCCGCGGTGTCGAGGTCCATGTCGAGCCCGGCGTCCCCGCCCGCCGCGCCGGTGCTGCCCGGCGTGCCGCGCAGGGTCACGGTGACCACATGCAGCGCCGCGCCGCGGCGAGCCGTGCGACTGCGCTGCGCCATCCGCGCCGCCAGCGCGTCGAGGTCGAGCCCGTCGCGCAGGACCCCAAGACGCTGCAGCTCGGCGAAGAGCGGATGCCCCTCGACGATCCGCCCGGCGAGCAGATCGGCCAACTCGGCCTCGCTCAGCAGGGCCCAATCGCCGCCATCGGTGGTGACCACGACGCGGTCGGCGACCCGCCCCCAGCGGAAGAACCCGAGCGCTTCCGGGACCAGCTCCGGCGCCGTCAACGTCAGGCTGCGCTCCGTCACGCCGCGCCCTCGTCGAGCGCTGCCTGGCGGCGCCGCGCGATGGTCTCGTAGAGCACGTGGTTGGCGAAGGCGTGCACCACGGTCGCCAGATCGTACTCGCGGGCGTCCGAGATCACCGCCACCGTCGCCTCGGCAGCGGTTTCGACCGCCACCGTCGCATACGGATTGTAGACCTCAGCCGCCGCCACCACCGCTTCGGGCAGATAGAGAGATCGATCGAAGGTGATCCGCTCCGTCATCGCGAGAGACCCGTGCCGGCGATCACGACTCGGCGTCGCCGGGCGTCTTCCCGTGCTTCTCTTCCCACGGCACCATGATCTCGAGCGGATCCTCGAGCAGCTCCTCCGACTCGAGCTCGGCGAGCAGCTCGTCCACCGACGGCGCCGCCGTCACGGCGCGCAGCGCCGCCGCCGTGTAATACTCGCGGATGCGGGCGGTCGATTGGGAAAGCTGCAGCCGCGTCGCCTGCGCCAGCAGCTCGTTGGCGAATTCCCCAGCCAGCGCTTCCAGGGCTTGCTCACTGGCCTCTTCGCGCGCCGTCAGACGCGTCAGCACCGCGCCCGACGACGTGCGGGACAGGAAGACGTAGCAGCGTTCGAGGAAGAGGTAGCAGGCTCCGTAGAGCGCTTCGAGCGGGTAGACGCTCTCGTCGACTTCGAACGAGATGTGATCCTGACCCAGGGAGAATCCGAGACGCGTCTCCTTGCTCACCACCTACCTCAGACGGTGATCCGCGCCCGTGAAGCGGCGCAGCCGTTCCTCGTGCGGCAGCAGCGCGGCCAGAACGGTCGCCTGCTTCCGCTCGTTGGCCGCCAACACGTGCGCCACCTGGGCGATGGCCTGGGCCAGGCTCTCGTCGGTCGCGAGGTCGCCCTGCCCACCGTTCATCACCACCAAGTCGATGCCGTCGGTGAAGACGAGCCCCTGCGGGCGGCCGTCATTGCGGCACAGGTGAATGCGATGCGTGCGGCCGCGCTCGTTCTGCAGCGTCAACACGCAGGTGCCGTCGACCGCGCCGGTCAGACCTGACACCTGCCAGCCGCTGCCGAGCGAGGAGCCCATCTCGAGCGGCCGCAGGAGATCCCACGGCGCCTCGGCGAGCGCGGTCTCGGGAAGGCCACCGGCACCGGTCGGCGCCAGGGCGCTCGGCTGCTCCGGAATGTCGACACTCGGTTGCGGCGCCTTTGGCTCGAGCCGATTCGGCTCCGCCACCATACCCTGACGCGGCGCCATGCTGGCCCCCGCCGCCTTGGCAGCGACGATGATGGCCCCACTGGCGGCAATTTTTCCTACGACGTCCCGGCGTGACAGCATTTGCTCCTCCTTCCCCTGAACGGGTCCCTACCACAGCGCTGAGTTGAGGCGCAACGCCAATTTCAGCGCCGCGCATGAGCCCATCCCGATCGCCCGCGATCGCATCCTCACTCCTTCGCCCGGAAGGAACTTGGCGAGTTGCGCAACGGGGCGGCGTACATCGTCTCCCAGCAGACACCGGTCTGGAAGTTGGTCAGTTGCGCCGTGACCGGCAGCGGCAGCAGCGGGTTGGTCAGCGGATCGCCGAGGCTGACGCCGCGCCCGCGGACGATCAGCTTCGCCTTGTTGGCGTTCGCCGCCTTGAGGGTCATCTTCTGCGCGCCGCCGGCGATCGCCGGCGGGTCGTAGTACTTGTAGCCCTTGTTCGCGCCGAGCACCGTCCAGGCCGGGCCTGGCGGCACGCCCATCTCCATCACCAGCGCGCCGCTGGTGCCCGCGTACAGGCACAGCGCGTAGTCGGCGCTGCCCATGGGGTCGCTGAAGTCGGCGAACGAGGTCGCCTCGGCCTTGATCATCTTCCAGGTGAAGCGGTCGGCCGCGTCGTCTTCCTTGTTCGTGATGATCAGCAGCGACTTGGCCGAGTGGCGGCAGCCGGACTGCGGCGCCAGCGGGCAGAGGTCGTTGAGGCAGGTGTCGTAGACCTCGTCGCAGAGCACGCACGGGTCCGGGTTGTCGATGCAGGTGCCCGCCTGGCAGGTCTCGGCGCCGTTGCAAAAGAGCGTGTCGCTGCACGAGGTGCCGTCGGGCTTCAGGACGTTGGCCGGACAGTCATCGCCGCTGCCATCGCAGGATTCGGTGACGTCACAGACGCCGGTCGCGGCGCGACACACCGCGGTGCTCTTGGCGTCCGCCGGACACGCGTTGCCGATACCATCGCAGATCTCGACCACGTCGCAGACCCCCGCCGCGGCGCGGCAGACGGCGGTGCTCTTGGCGTCGGCGGGACACGGGGCACTGGTGCCGGTGCACTGCTCGGCGACGTCGCACTCGCCGGCGGCGGCGCGACAGGTGGTGGTCGCCGGCGCGAACGCGTTCCCCGGGCAGGCGGCGCTCGATCCGGTGCACTGCTCAGCGAGGTCGCAGACGTCCGCGGCGGCGCGACAGGTGGTGGTCGCCGGCTCGAACGCGTCCGGCGGGCACGCGGTCCCGACGCCGTCGCAGTGCTCGGCGACGTCGCACACCCCGGCGCTGGCGCGGCAGACCGTGCTGGTCGGCTGCACGGCGTCGGCCGGGCAATCGTCGGCGACGCCATCGCACACCTCGAGGACGTCGCAGACGCCGGCGCTGCTCCGGCAGAGGGCGATGCTCTTGGCGTCGGCCGGACAGGCGGCGGCGGAGCCGGTGCACTGCTCGACCAGGTCGCAGACGCCGGCAGCGGCGCGGCAGACGAGGGTGGCCGGCTGGAACGCGTCCGCCGGACACGCGGCGGCGGCGCCGGAGCAGTGCTCGGCGACGTCGCAGACGCCGGCGCTGGCCCGGCACTCGACGCTGGGCGGCGCGAAGGCGTCCGCGGGACAGTCGTCGGCGATGCCGTCACAGCTCTCCGCAACATCGCACTCCCCGGCGACCGCGCGACACACGGCCGTGCTCTTGGCGTCGGGAGGGCAGCTCACGCTCGCCCCCGTGCACTGCTCGGCGACATCGCAGACGCCGGCGCTGGCGCGGCAGGTGGTGGTGGCGGGCGCGACGGCGTCGCTCGGACAGGCGACGCCGCTGCCGGTGCAGTACTCGGCGATGTCGCAGAAGTCGGCGCTGGCACGGCACACGACGCTGCTCGGCTGGAAGGCGTCGGCCGGACAGGCCACGCCGACCCCGTCGCAGGTCTCGACGGCGTCGCAGACGCCGGCACTGGCCCGGCACACGGTGGCGGCGGGCTCGACCGCGTCCGCCGGGCAGTCGTCGCCAATGCCGTCACAGCTCTCGGCGATGTCACAGATCCCCGCGGAGGCGCGACACACGCCATTGCTCTTGGCGTCACCGGGACAGACCGCGCCAGATCCCGTGCACTGCTCCGCCAGGTCGCAGACGCCGGCGGCGGCACGACAGACCGTGGTTGCCGGCGCAAAGCCGTCGCTCGGACAGGCCACCGCGGCGCCGGTGCAGTGCTCGGCGACGTCGCAGACGTCGACGGCGGCGCGGCACTCGGTGGTCGCGGGCGCGAACGCGTTGGCCGGGCAGGCCACGCCGGCGCCGTCGCAGGTTTCGGCGACGTCACACTCCCCCGCCGCGGCGCGGCAGACGGTGGTCGCCGGCTCGACGGCATTGGTCGGGCAGCCGTCGTTCATGCCATCGCACCACTCGGCAATGTCGCAGACGCCCGCGGCGGCGCGGCAGAGCGCCGTGCTCTTGGCATCGCTCGGACAGGCGTTGTTGACGCCGTCGCACGATTCGACGAGGTCGCAGACCCCGCCCGAGGCGCGGCACACCGCCGTGCTCTTGGCATCCGCAGGACAGTCGTTGCCGATGCCGTCACACGACTCGACGAGGTCGCAGACCCCGCCAGCAGCGCGGCACACGGCGGTGCTCTTGGCATCGCCCGGACAGGCGGCGCTCGCCCCGGTGCAGGTCTCCGCCAGGTCGCAGACGCCGGCGGCGCTGCGACACACGGTGCTGCTCGGCTGGAAGGCGTCCGCCGGACAGGCGGCGCTCGCCCCGGTGCAGTGCTCGGCGACGTCGCAGATGCCCGCCACGCCCCGGCACACCGTGCTGCTGGGGACGAAGGCGTCGGCCGGGCAGTTGTTGCCGAGGCCGTCGCAGAATTCGGCGACGTCGCAGACGCCCGCCGTGGCGCGGCACTGGGCGGTGCTCTTGGCGTCCGCTGGACAGTCGTTGCTCACCCCGTCGCACGATTCGACGACGTCGCAGACGCCGCCCGAGGCGCGGCACACGGCGGTGCTCTTGGCATCGCCCGGACAGGCGGCGCTCGCCCCGGTGCAGGTCTCGGCGACGTCGCAGGCGCCGGCCGCGCCGCGGCACACGGTGCCGCTCGGCTGAAAGACATCCGCCGGACACGCGGCGCTCGATCCGGTGCAGTGCTCGGCGACATCGCAGACGCCGGCAGCGCCGCGGCAGACGGTGCTCGCCGGTTCGAAGGCGTCGGCGGGACAGGCGTTGCCGACTCCATCGCAGACCTCGGCGGGATCGCAGACCCCGGCCGAGGCGCGACACTGGGCCGTGCTCTTGACGTCGCCCGGACAGTCGTTGCCGAGGCCGTCGCACGCCTCCGCGACGTCGCAGACACCGGCCGCGGCGCGACACACCGCGGTGCTCTTGACGTCCGCGGGACAGGCCGCGCTCGTCCCGGTACAGGTCTCGGCAACGTCGCACGCCCCCGCGGCTCCGCGGCAGACGGTGCTGCTCGACTGGAAGACATCGCTCGGACAGGCGTTCCCGAGGCCGTCGCAGACCTCGGCGACGTCGCAGACGCCGGCCGCGGCACGGCACACCGCGGTGCTCTTGGCATCGGCGGGACAGTCGTTCCCGACGCCATCGCAGACCTCGACCACGTCGCAGACGCCGCCCGAGGCGCGGCACACCCCGCTGCTCTTGGCGTCCGCTGGACAGGCGGCGCTCGTCCCGGTGCAGGTCTCGGCCACGTCACACACGCCGGCACTGGACCTGCACACGGCGCTGCTGGAAGCGAAGGCGTCGCTGGGACACGCCGCGCCCGCCCCGGTGCAGGTCTCGGCGACGTCGCACACGCCCGCCGCCCCGCGGCAGACCGTGCTGTTCGGCTGGAAGCTGTCCGACGGACACGTCGGCCCCGTCCCGGTGCAGGTCTCGGCCACGTCACACACGCCGGCGACACCGCGGCAGACCGTGGTGTTGGGCTGGAAGCCGTCGGCCGGACACGTCGGGCTCGATCCGGTGCAGGCCTCGGCGACGTCGCAGGCGCCGGCCGACGTGCGGCAGACCGTGCCGCTCGGCTGCAGGGCATCGCTCGGGCAGTCGTTGCCAACGCCGTCGCACGACTCCGCGACATCGCAGGCGCCGGCCGAGGCGCGGCACTGGGCCGTGCTCTTCGCATCCGCCGGGCAGACGTTGCTCGCGCCGTCGCAGAATTCCGCCACGTCGCAGGCGCCGGCCGCGGCGCGGCACTGGGCCGTGCTCTTCGCATCCGCCGGGCAGGCGTTGCTCGCGCCGTCGCAGAATTCCGCCACGTCGCAGGCGCCGGCCGCGGCGCGGCACTGCGCCGTGCTCTTCGCATCCGCCGGGCAGGCGTTGCTCGCGCCGTCGCAGAATTCCGCCACGTCACAGGCGCCGGCCGAGGCGCGGCACTGCGCCGTGCTCTTGGCATCCGCCGGGCAGTCGTTGCCCGCCCCGTCGCACGACTCCGCTACGTCGCACACACCGGCCGAGGCGCGGCACTGCGCCGTGCTCTTGGCATCCGCCGGACAGGCCGCGCTCGACCCGGTGCAGGTCTCCGGCACGTCGCACACGCCGCCGGCCGAGCGGCAGACCGTGCTCGCCGAGGCGTACGCGCAGGCGCTCGTGCAGCACGCCCCGCCGTCGCACTGCTCGGGGCTGTCCACCACCCCATCGCCGCAGTCCGAGTAGTAGAAGGCCAGGTCGACGCGGCTGATGTCGCCATTGTTGCCGGCGCTGGCGTGCGCCGGGTCGTACACGGCCGGACACGCCTGCCCCGAGCCGATGCCGGTGGCATTGGCGAGGATGTCGACGTCGAAGGTGAAGCTCGAACCGCTGGTGAGTTGGAACAGCCGCTCGATGTCGCCGTTGCTGCCGTTGTTGGCCGGCGTGCCGCCGGTGGCCACGATCGACGCCGACCCGCCGATCAGGGTGATGTTCAGGGTGTTGGTGACGCTCGGCGCCCCCAACCCCGACAACGAGGAGACCGAGGTCGACCCGGTGTAGGTGATCGTGCTCCCAGAGGTCGTCGAATAGGTGAAGCGGTTCGCGGCCGCCGGCGCGGCGCCGGTCATCGTGTTGCCGTTCACCGACTGGTCGACGCGCAGGCCGAAGTACACCTTCGTGTGCGCCGCCAGGTTGACGCCGGTGCAGGTGACGGTCGCGCCGGTGCCGCGCGTCGGCTGGTTGGCGACCGCGCACGTGCCGCCGCCGGGCAGGCTGTAGACCGGCCCACCGGTGATGATCAGGGCGGACGCCCCCTGCGCCACCCCAAGCACCGCGACGATCCCCAGCAGCAGGCCTGGGCGGACGGGGAGGATCCCCCTCATCGACGATCGGTTCTCGCGACGCCGCTCACCACGACCCGTGCGAGCCGTGACTGCCGTGCGAGCCGTGACTGCCGTGCGAACCGTGACTGCCATGCGAGCCGTGCGACCCGTGGCTGCCGTGGCTGCCGTGCGAGCCGTGGGAGCCGTGCGAGCCGTGACTGCCGTGCGAGGCGTGCGACATGTGCTGCGCCAGCAACAGCTTCTCGCTGTTCGGTTCCGTGCGCAGGGCCCGCGCCGCTTCGTCGGCGTCCAGCGCGGCCACCGGCTTCACCGCCTGGCGCGCCTCCTCCTGGCTGAGGAAATCCAACGGCGACCTCCGCAGGGAGGGCAGTCCCCCCTTTTTCTCGCTCATCGTGCTGTCCTCCGTCCCCGAACCGACTCAACCGACCGATCGGGTGCCAGCCGTGGCAGGTGACCCCCTGCCCCTGGTTAGCACGGTCTGAGCATTTTCTGTCAAGACGCATTCCACCGCGGCGCCGCGCAGAGGGGCGGGATCGCGGCGGTCGATCAGCGGCGGCCGGGGACGGCGTCGAGGAAGCGGGAGATGCGGCGGATGCGGTGATTGGAGGTGTCGGCGATCCACAGCGAGCCCTCCGGGTCGAGGAACAGCGCGGAGGGTCGGCGCAGCGAACAGGTGGCGGCGGGGCCGCCGTCGCCGGCGAAGGTCGGTTCGCCGTTCCCGGCGACGGTGGAGATGACGCCGGCGGTGTCGATGCGGCGGATGACGTTGTTGCCGGTGTCGGCCAGGTAGAGGTCGCCGTTGGGGGCGAACTGGATGTCGTACGGCGTGTCGAGCCGGGCGGCGGTCGCCGGGCCGCCATCGCCGCTATAGCCGCGCTGGCCGGTGCCGGCGATGGTGGAGATGACGCCCCTGGCGTCGATGCGGCGGATGACGTGGTTCTTGATCTCGCAGAAGTACAGCGCGCCGTCGGGCCCGAACTGCAGGCGCGACGGACCGTTGAGCAGCGCGCTGGTCGCCGGGCCGCCGTCGCCGGCGTAGCCGCGGTCGCCGGTGCCCGCCGCGGTGTGGATGATCCTGGCGGCGTCGACGTAGCGGATGACGTTGGCGTCGACGTCGCTGATGAACAGGCCCCCGTCGGAGTCCGGCAGGACGCCGAAGGGCGTGCTCAGGGCCGCCTCGCGTGCCGGGCCGCCGTCGCCGGCGTAGCCGTAGGCGTCGCTGCCGGCCACCGTGTAGACGTGGTCGGTGGTGTCGACCATGAACGCCACCGGCACGTGGTCGCCGGCGATGTAGAGGTTGCCGGCGACGTCGTACTCCATGTTGCTGGCGTGGTGCAGCGGCGAATCCTTGGCCAGGGCGCCGTCGGCGGGAAAGTCCTCGAAATCGGTGCCCATGATCGTCTCCACCGTGCCGTCGCCGTTCACCCGGCGCAGGCGGAGGTTGTTCCAGTCCATGATCAGCAGGCGGCCGGCGCGGTCGAAGAGGACGTCGATCGGGAAGTAGAGCGAGGTGTCGCGGGCCGGGCGGCCGTCGCCGTCGAACTGCGCCTTGCCGGTGCCGGCGACGGTGCAGATGGTGCCGAGCGCGGCGCAGTCGGGCCCGGCGGTCGGCGTCGGCGCGGCGGTGTCGGTGGCCAGCGGCGTGGCGGTCGCGGTCGCCGTCGCGACCGGCGTCGCGGTGCGGCTCGGGGCGACCGTCGCGGTGGCCGTCGCGACCGGCGTTGCGCTGGCGGCACGCGTGCCGGTGGCGGTGACGGTCGCCGGCGACGTTCCCGTCGGCGTCGCGACCGGCCCCGAGGCGTCGCCGCTGCCGCACGCGGCGAGCAGCACCGAGACGCCGGCGCACAGCGCCGCGACACGCACCCTGCGCATGGAACCTACGGTCGCACGGTCCCGCTGACGAGTTGCGGGCCGCCATAGCGGAGGACGCCGTTGTTCAGGTCCGCGAGGTCGCCGCCGACCGCCCAGATGCCGTCCTCGCTGTCGACCCAGACGGCGTGGAAATCGCGCCCCTGGTCGTCGCTCCCTTCGTCCACCGTGACCCAGCCGGCGGCGTCCCGCGTCGCCACCGCGAGGCTGTTGCCCACCGCGACCGCGCGATCGTCCGGCGAGTAGAAGACGCCGTTCAACTGCGGACTGTTGGCGGGGTTGGCGAGCAGGAAGTCGCCCGCGCCCTCGCGCTCGAGCAGCAACGCCTCGGCGAAGAAGCCGCCGACCGCGCCGACTCGGCTGGCATTGCCGTGCACGGTGAAGAGCTGCCGGTCGTTGATGTTGGGCGTGGTCACCACCGACCAGGCGCGGCCATTCCAGTGCAGCACGACGCCGCGGAAGCCGACGGCATAGACGTCGTCGGCCGCCCGCCCCCACACCTTGAAGAGCTGTGGAATGCCGCTCGGGCGCACGCCGCTCAGGTCGACCGGCGCCCAGGCGACGCCGTCGTAGTGCCAGATGACGCCGCCGGCGTCGGGGCGGTCGATGTCGGCGCCGACCGCCCAGACGTCGCTCGCCGAGGCGCCCCACGTCCCGTAGATGCGCTCGCGACCCGGGGTCGTGTCGCGGCTCACCTGACGCGACGCGAGGTCGTAGCGCAGGATCAGCCCGCCATCGCCGGAGAGGTAGAAGGCGTTGCCGATCGGCGCGACGCCGATCCACCAGAGGTCGCCGGTGGCGCCGGTGAGCAGGCGATCCCAACCGGCGCCATCGTAGTGCAACATCAGGGGGCCGCTGCCGTCGTGCGGATCGGCGCCGACCGCGTAGACGTCCTTGGGCCCGGTGCCCGACACCGAGAGCAGCGCCGCCGGCAGGTTCTCCAAGGTTGGGCGCAGCCGGCCGCGCGTCTGCCCGACGGTGCACATGTGGTCCCGCGCCAGGCACTCGGGCTGCACGTGGCAACCGATGCAGGTCGCCTTGTCGTCGAAGCGGACGCGGCGCGACGGCGCGTCGACCCACTGCCAGTGCCAATCGCCGTCGTCCGGATCGAAGCCCGGCTCCTCCTTGCGCATCGCCCGCCAGCGGCTGAGATCGCGGTCGGCGCAGCCGGATCCGTCGTACTCCTCCTTCACGACGATGCTGCCGACCGGCAGCGGGCTCTCGTTGCGCAGGTACGGCTCGGCAGCGATCGGATTGGCGAGGACGCGGATGTTGACGCCGCCGTGCTCGACGCTGAGCCGGCAGTCGCGCACCTCGATGAAGGTGTCGCGGTAGTCGGCGGGGAAGATCGCATCGACGCCGCCGGTCGGCGTGGCGGTGGGAATCGGCGTCGGCGTCACCACCGGGCAGCCGGTGAGCGCCACGTTGACGGCGGCGATGAGCTCGGAGATCGACACCGAGCCGCTGCCGTTGGTGTCGAGCGCCGGACAGACCGACGCCGGCGCGCTGCCGAGCGCGATGTTGACGCCGCGGATCAGCTCGCCGATGTCGACGCTGCCGTCGCCGTTGCAGTCCCCGGGACAGGCGGCAGTGGCCGGCGCCGCGAGAAAGAGAAGGAGAACCCCGAGAAGAAATCGCTTCACGGACATCAACGGAGAATCGCGGCGGCGCGGGGCGGCGCGGCGTCTCTCGTCGACTCCGCGCCGCCGCGTCACGATCGCTGCTTCTATCGCTTCACCTTGCGGATGCGGCTGTTGAACGTGTCCGAGATGTACAGGTCACCGTCGTCGTCGAAGGCGACCCCGAACGGTCGGTTGAGCTTGGCGTCGACGGCCTGGCCGCCGTCGCCGGCATAGCCTTTCTCGCCGGTGCCGGCGACGGTGCTGATCACGCCGGTCGCCAGGTCGATCATGCGGACCCGGTTGTTGTTGGTGTCGGCGAAATAGAGGTTGCCGTCCGGCCCGATCTCGAGATCCTCCGGGTAGGCGATCCTCGCCTCGACGGCCGGCCCGCCGTCGCCGCCGAAGTCGCGCTCCCCGGTGCCGGCGACGGTGACGATCTGGCCGTCCTTGTAGTCAGCCGCGCCGCCGAAGACGATCTTGCGGATCCGGTTGTTGTTGCTGTCGGAGAAGTAGAGCGCGCCGTCCGGACCGAACGACAGGCCACCCGACGGCTCCGGATTGCCGCCGGCGGGGAAGTTGAGCTGCGTCGCCAGCGCCGGGCCGTCGCCGTTGAAGCCGGCGGTGCCGGTGCCGGCGATGGTATCGATGATCGCGTTCTCCCGCTGGGTGGCGAAATCGTAGAGGACGCGGATGCGCTGGTTGCGTTGATCGATGATGAAGAAGTTGCCCCGGTCGTCCCAGGTGCCGTGCGGCGGCTGATTCACGCGCGCGTCCTTGGCCGGCCCGCCGTCGCCGGCGAAAGCGGCGCCGGCGCCCATGAGCACCCGCACCCGTCCGGTCTCGTGGTCGATGACGCGGATCTTGTGGTTGTGCCAGGCCATGAAGATGACGTCGTGGTTGGGGAATTCGAGGACGTCGGTGGGATGGTTGAGGTCGACGGTCAGCGGCGGCGCGCCGGCCGGCGTCAGGTCGCTGAGATCGGCCGGACCATCGCCGACGAAGTCGGAGCCGGCGATGGTCTGGATGGTGTCGTCGGGCAGGATCTCGCGCACCTTGTGATTGTTCCAGTCGAGGAAGATGCGCCGTCCGTTGGACAGGAACGAGATGTCGAACGGCCAGTACAGCGTCGTCAGCAGGCGATCCCTGCCCTCGCCGTCGTAGCCCTCGCCGCCGTTGCCGGCGAAGGTGCAGATCGAGCCGACGACGTCGCTGCAGGGGATGATCTCCGGCGTCGGCGTCGGCCGCGGCGTCGGCGGTGGCGGCAGGTTGAGGCCGGTGACCTCGCGGATGCGCTGGTTGTGGGTGTCGGCGATGTAGACGTCGCCGTTCGGCGCCAGGCCGACGCCGTAGGGGCGATCGAGCTGCGCCGCGGCCGCCGGACCGCCGTCGCCGCTGAAGCCGCGCGTGCCGGTGCCGGCGAAGGTATGGATGATGCCGGCCGGGTTCACGACGCGAACGACGTTGTTCATCGTGTCGGCGATGTAGAGCGTGCCGTTCGGCGCCACCGCGACGTCGCTCGGCGTGTCGAGCGTCGCCGCGAGCGCCGGCCCGTTGTCGCCGCCGTAGCCGCGCTGGCCGGTGCCGACCACGGTGTGGATGGTGCCGACCTCGTCGATCATCCGGATCTTGTGGTTGCCGGTGTCGGCGATGAAGATCCGATTGCGGTCGTCGATCGCGATGCGGCTCGCGGGGGGAGCCGACTGGCCCTTCGGCCCATTGAGCTGCGCCTGGATCGCCGGCCCGTCGTCGCCGGCGCTGCCCGGCGTGCCGATGCCGGCGAAGGTGTTGATGATGCCGCTCGGCTCGAGGATGCGCAGGCGGTAGTTCGCCTGGTCGGAGATGATGATGTTGTCGTTGCTGTCGATGACGACCGAGCTCGGCAGATCGAGCAGCGCGTTGTTACCGGGGCCGCCGTCGCCGCCGAAGGCGCGGGCGCCGGTGCCGGCGAGATTGGTGACCAGACCGGTGGTGAGGTCGAGCCGCTTCACCAGGCTGTTGTGCCAGGCCGCGATGATCATCCGGCCTTCGTGGTCGAAGGCGACGTTGGTGGGATGATTGAACTGCGTGTAGAGGGCGACGCCGTCCTTGGCGTCGCCGAGCTCGCCGGTGCCGGCGACGGTCTCGAGGATGCCGTTCCTGATGCGGCGGACGCGGTGATTGTTCCAGTCGACGACGTACACGTAGCCGTCCGGACCGACGGTCACGTCCTGCGGCAGGTAGAGGTTCGACTCGAGCGGCGGGATTCCTTCGTCGGTGATGCCGGCGATGCCGGTACCAGCGATCGTGGTGATGGTCGGCGCCGGGCAGCCTTCGAGCGCCGCCTTGACGGCGGTCAGCAACTCGCTGATGTCGACCTGGTTGTCGCCGCCGAGGTCGAAGACCGGACAGAGGGACATGGGTTGTGCGCCGAGCGCGATGTTGACGCCCTGCAGAAGCTCGTTGACCGCAACCTCGCCGTTGCCGTCGCAATCGCCGCAGCACGCCGCCGCAGGGGCCGCGCCGCCGAGCAGCAGAGCGGCACCGATGCCCACCAGCCAGCCCGCCGACCAGCGGGCACTCCGAGTCGTCATGCGCCCCTCCTCCACGGCCGCCGTCAGCGCGCCGCGGCCCGTCCGACCTGCGGCACGTGCCGCACCGGCGTCGCACGACGGCGCGGAATCATTCGGTCCGACCGCATGAATGCAGCCGACGTTAGAGGAGGGGTTCCATCGAGTCAAATTTGCCTCAAGCGTGAAACCCCCTGCGCGACGCGTGCTTGCCACAGTATTTTGCCTGTCGTAGCGTTCGTCCGACCGATGGCTCGATGGATCCGGGCGGCGCGGCCCGAGCTCGCCTCGCTGGTCGTCTCACTTGCCGTCGCGGGTTCCGCGCTGGCCCATGGCGGGCGCTTGCCGTTCGACTCCTGGGGCGGGTTCACCGGCGACGTGCTGCGCTGCCAACGGGTGATCGCACGGGCAGCGGCGCGCTGCGCGTCCGACGCCTGGGCGGCGCGCCGCGCCTGTCGCGAGACCGCACTCGACGGCGGCGTCTGCGACGAGGCGGCGACGACGGCGCGCATCGCCGAGGCGCGCCGTCGGTCGCAGGACGAGGTCGCCACCGCCTGCACCGAACGCCAGGCCTCCACCCTGCAGTTCCTGGGCTCGTTCGATCTGCAACAGGACCTCATCGACTTCTGTCGCGACTGGGAGCGCGCCGCCGATTCCGCCGCCTTCGGCGCGCTGGGGACAGGGAACGCCTGCGCATCGGCCACCGCTGCCGCGGTCAGCGACGTCATGCAGTACGCGCTGCGCAGCCGACGCCGTTGCATGGATCGGGTCGCCGCCAGCGCTGGCGGCGCCGCGTCCCGTGGGCCGCTGCTCGCGGGCGCCGACCGCCACCTGAGCCGTGCCGTCGAACAGGCCGCGCTGCGCCTGGCGGCTCGCTGCCCGGACTTCGTGAGTCGCTCCGGCCGTTCGCCGGGGGACTTGCTCACCACCGTGGCCGCCCGCGCCGACTGCGTCGGTGGCGCCTTCTACATCCAGGATCGCGTGCTGTGCGCGCCGCCGCTGTGCGGCAACGGCGTCGTCGAGACGAACGAGGACTGCGACGACGGCAACACGGACGACGGCGATGCCTGCCCGGCGTCCTGCACGCGCTGAGGGGCCGGCGCCGCTCAGGGATCCGGCAGATCGGGCAGCAGCGCGTCCGAGGTCAGGATGACGCGCACCGTCTTGCTGACCTCGACGTCGTCGGAATCGCGCACGGTCACGGTCAGGTTGGCTTCCGTCTCTTCGATGGCGAGGAAGGGTCCGCTCCGGTCGAAGGGGAACGACAGGGCGCGGCGCTCGTAGAAGCCATCGGTCGGAACGGTCGGCAGAAAGACGTTCGCCTGCGCATCGACCAGGACGCCGAGCACCGCGCTGTCGAGCCGCATCCTGACGGCGACGCGATTCAACGGATTGACGCAGCTCACCCGGATGTGGACGCGGACATCGGCGCTGGTCTGCGCGCGCTGGCGAAAGCGCAGGTGGTCGCAGCTCTGCAAGGGGCCGAAGCCGAGCGTATTGGTCCCGATCTGCAGCAGCCGGCCCTGCGGGCAGAACACCTCGGCTTCGGGCAGGCGCGGCAGATCGACGTTGTCGCAGCAGCGCTGCGCGAGCCCCACCACCGACTCGCCGCAGCCGCTCGCCGGATCGCAGACCGGGACCGTGCACGGATCGCGCGGCGCGATGCGGAACGGCAGATCGCCGCTGGCGCTCAGCGGCGGTTCGGCGGCATCCTGGCACCGCACCGGCACCGCGACGAGCCCGAGCTGCTCGTCGGCCGGCGTCCACCGCAGGACGTCGTCCTCGAGCGTCATGCCGGCGAGCAGGGCCTCGGCGGCGCAGGCGACGGCACCGCCCTCGGGATCGACGGCGCCGATCGGACGCGCGATCGCCTGGCCGACGACGCCGCGGTAGACGAACGGCGGGGGCAGCAGCGGCGGGTGGTTGCCGGGCACGGTGGGACTCGGACTCGGCGTCGGGGTAGGCGCATCGACCGGACAGCCCGAGAGCAGCGCGTTGGTGGCGGCGATCAGCTCGCTGATCGACACCTCGCGATCAGCGTTCACGTCCACGGCGGCGCAGCTCGCAACCGGCGCCTGGCCGAGCGCGATGGCGACGGCGGCCACCAGCTCGTTGATCCGCACCGCACCATCGCCGTCGCAGTCGCCGACACAAACGCCGGCCGCAGGGCCGGCGAGGAGAGCGGCAAGAGCGATGCAGGCGAGCGCGCGCACGGTCGGGCGAACGATAGGTGACGCGTCGCGGTAATGTAAGCCGCTGGCCGCGTTCGCGCCCTGGAAATGCCGCGCGCCGAACGCTAGCAGGCGGAACATGAGCGAGCGCGCGCGGCGGTGGGCGAGGAGCCTGTTCGACCCGGTGGACGGCAGCTCGATGGCCGTGTTCCGCATCGCGCTCGGCTTCGTCATCGCCTGGGACGTCGTCCGCTACTGGCAGTACGGCTGGATCCACGAGTACTACATCCGCCCCAAGTACCACTTCGGGTACATCTACCTGGAGTGGGTGCGTCCGCTGCCCGGCGACTGGATGTACGTCCACTTCGCGGTCATGGGCATCGCGGCGACGCTGGTCTGCCTCGGCCTGTTCTACCGGCCGGCGATCATCGTCGTGTGGTTCCTCTACACCTGGAAGTTCCTGATCGAGAAGTCGGTGTACATGAACCACTACTATCTCATCGGGCTCCTCTGCTTCCTCTTCATCTTCATTCCCGCCCACCACACCTGGTCGCTCGATCGCCGCCGCCATCCCGAATGGCCGCAGACCGTGCCGCGCTGGACCGTGTACCTGCTGCGCTTCCAGCTCTTCGTCGTGTACTTCTACGGTGCCATCGCCAAGATCAATCCGGACTGGCTGCGCGGCGAGCCGATGCTGTCGGCGATCACCGCCCGCGTCCCCGGCGTGCCGGAGATCGCGTCGCACTTCCCGCCGGCGCTGCTCGCCTACGCCATCGCCTACGGCGGCATCCTCAATGACGCGCTGGTGCCGATCATGCTCTCGTTCCGTCGTACCCGCGTGTTCGGCTTCCTGTGCGCGCTCGTGTTCCACCTGCTGAATGAGATCTTCCTCAGCATCGGCATCTTCTCGTATCTGATGAGTGTCGCCGACACGATCTTCTTCGAGCCGGACTGGCCGCGCCGCCTGGCGGCGCGCTGGGGCTGGGTGTCAGCCGCGGCGGCGCCCGCCGCGATCACCGCGGCGCCGCGCGCGACATCGCGGCGGCTGGTGCTGGCGGGGCTCGGCGCCTACGTGGCGTTCCAGATCCTGGTGCCGCTGCGCCACTTCCTCTACCCCGGCTACGTCAGTTGGACCGAGGAGGGGCACCGCTTCAGTTGGCACATGAAGCTGCGCGGCAAACAGAGCCGCATGATGATCATCGCGACGCTGCCGGCCACGCACACCACCTTCCAGCTCGATCCGCGCGACGATCTCACGGATCGCCAACTGCGCAAGGTGTTCACGTTCCCCGACATGCTGTTGCAGTACGTGCACTACAAGCGCGACGAGCTGCGCGCCTCCGGCGCCGACCCGGTGATCAACGTCACCTGGCTCTGCTCGCTCAACGGCCAGCCGGAGCGGCCGCTCGTCGACCCCACCGCCGATCTCGCCAAGGCCGAGTTGTCCCTCTGGCCCGCCCCCTGGGTCCTTCGCTAGCGGACCGGCAGGACCTGTCTACGACGCCGGGCGACTCTCCAGCGCCACGCCGGGAACGTCGAAGCCGTAGGCGTGGGCGAGCGCGACGACGGGGTGGACGGTCGCGCGGCCGGCTCCCTGCTCGATGTGCAGGGCCGCCAGGCGGCAGTCGGTGCAGGCGAGCGCGCACGGTTCGCCGGCGTCGGCGCGCATGCCGGCGAACGCCTTCTCGCCCCAGCGCAGCGACTCGGCGAAGTGCGCCTTCTGCATGCTCCAGGTGCCATCGTGTCCGGAGCACTCCTGGACGGTCGTGACCTCGTCGGCGATCAGCCCGAGCAGGTCGCGCCCGCGGATGCCGATGTTCTGCACCCGGATGTGACAGGGGACGTGGTAGCGGACGGATCCGAAGCGGCGGACGAAGTCGCGCTTCAGCCGCCCCTCGCGCGCGATCCGGTAGAGGTATTCGTCGAGATCGTGCGCGCGGCCGGCGATCAGCGCGCTGCGCGGATCGGCGACCAGTTGGGGAAACTCCTCGCGCACCATCAGGCTGCAGCTCGGCGACGGGATGACGATCGCATAGCCCTGCTCGGCGTATGCGGCGAGAACGTCGAGGTTGGCGCGGATCTTCGTCCCGGCGGCGTCGACGTCGCCACCGTCGAGAAACGGCATGCCGCAGCACGCCTGCTGCGGCGGCCGCACGACCTCGATGCCGTTGTGCTCGAGCACCCGCACCGCGGCGATGCCGACGGCGGGGTCATTGTAGTCGATGAGACAGGTCGAGAAGAGCGCCACCCTGGTCGGCGTCGCCTGCGTCACGCCCTCCTTCAACGGCTGCAGCGCCTCGACGCGCGGCGTGTGCCGGCCCCACCACTGCGGAAAGGTCTCGCGGTGATAGGTCGGCATCAGCTTGTCGCGGTGGATGCCGACCACGCGCTCCATCACGGCCCGGTTCGCCGGGTTGCGCAGCGCCCAGTTGGTGAGCGCTGGGGTGGCGCTGGCGACTCGACCGATGGTCGCCGTGTCGCGCATCAGCCGCGTCTGCAGCGGGACCCCCTCGCGCCGCGTGCGATGCGCCTTCCAACGCAGGAGCAGGCGCGGAAAGTCGACCGCGAACTCGTGCGGCGGCGTGTACGGACAGTTGGGGTAGCAGAGCTTGCACTGGAAGCAGCGGTCGACGACCGCATCGACCTCCTGGCTCCCGAGGTCGCGGGCGTGCGCCTGCAGCTCCGGCAGCTCGTCGCCGTAGGTGACCCCGACCTCGCGACCGTCGTGATGCTCCGCGAGCGCCGGCGCGGCGGCCGCCTCGCGCCGCTTCGCTTCCGCCGCCGATGCGACTTCCGGATGGACGGCCAGGTATTCGGCGCGCTTGCGCTCGGTCTTGCCGTCGATCAGCTCGAACAAAGTGGGGAAGCTGCCGCAGAACTTGAAACAGAGACGGCAGCCCCAGCAGATATCGAAGATCCGGTCGACCTCCTGCCGCAGGTCGGCGGCGTCCCAGAACCTGGGATGGTCCACCCGCAGCCCTATCGACTCCGCCATGTCCTCACCTCGGTATCCCCCAGCGCATGAACCCCGCCGGCCCCCGCGCACCGGCCCGCTGGCCGCTTCGGCACTGTAAATGAGTGATCCGAGTCGTCAATTGAGCCAGGCCCGGCGCCAGGCGCAGGGCGGCTCACCCACCATTTGCTGAGCGACTCGACATCGCACTTTTTCGTCACTCTGCGGCTCGCCGACGGATCGAGCGTGACAATTTTGTCACGCTCCCTGGTTCTCGAATGACAAGCGACGCTTCTGTGACGCTGGCATGCGTCCTGCTCCAACGCGGCGTCCAGTGGAGGGACGGCGCATGGTTCGTGGACGGATTCTCACCCCGCAGATCGATTCCCGCAGCCTCATGTCCGAAGAGGTGCTGATGTTGGCCGTGCTGGAACAGGCCTTTTCGGATCTCGAGAGCGGCTGTCCGGCGGTGCGCGCGGATGCCGAGGCCTACTTTCTGGCCTATGAAGCCGACAGCAGCGCATTCAGCCTCGATTCCGTGTGCGCCCAGTTCCGCCTCTCGTCGAGCGCCATTCGCGGCGAGGTGCGCCGGCGGCTGAAGCAGCGCCCGCTCGCCAAGGGCAAGGCTCTGCGCCAGGCCGCGTGAGCGCCGGCCGGCGTTCACGCCTTCAGGCGTGCGCGCCACAGGCGCTCGATCTGCTCGCGCAACTGCTCGCGGCTGCCACTGTTGTCGATGACGACGACGGCGTGCGCGCGCCGCTCCTCGTCCGAGAGCTGCGCCCGCATCCGCGCCGCGACCGCCGCCGGATCCATCCCGCGCTGATCGGCCAGGCGCTCCACGATGACCTCGCGGCGCGCCACCACCAGCCACACCTCGTCGACCAACGTGTCCCAGCGCGCCTCGATGAGCAGTGCCGCCTCGACGACGACTGGTGCGGCGCCGCTCGCCCGCGCCGCCGCGACCCGCTGCGCGACCGCGTCGCGGATGAGCGGATGGACGATGCCGTTCAGTCGCGCCAGCGCCGCGGCATCGCCGAAGACGATGGCGCCGAGCCGTTTGCGATCGATGGCGCCGTCGGCGCCGACGATGTCTTTCCCGAACGCCGCGACCACCTGGTCGAATCCCGGCGTGCCGGGTGCGTACACCTCATGGCCGACGCGGTCGGCGTCGATGACCGTCGCCCCGAGCCCGGCCAGCAGTCGAACCGCGCTGCTCTTGCCCGAACCGATGCCGCCGGTGACGCCGATGACGCGAACTGGGCTGCTCACCGGCACACCCGCACACCGGTCGAGTGACCGGAAGCCACCGGACGGCCCGCGGCGCGCGCGCCGTTCCGGTCGATTCCCGTCCGATCAGCCCGCCGCCTGCAGGACCGGCGATTCGGGCTTGGCGGCACTGCGCGGCGCCGGACGCGTGCCGGTGGCGACGTCGTGTCGCCAAGTCGCCAGCCCGCGACGCAGGTACTCCGGATTGATCTCCAGCGTCTCGCAGATGTTCTCGTACGAGAAGAACCACCCGCGATCGTTCGACGTGATCCACTGCTGGGCCTCGTCGAACAGTTGCTGGCCGTGCCCGTCGCGCGCCACCGCATACTTCTGGAAGCAGTCGAGCGCATCCTCAAGCACCGCCAACATCAGCCGCTTTTCCCCGCGCACCCCGCTACCGCCCCGGAATGCCGCATAGAACTGGGCCGGCAACAGCGCGTCAGGCTCGAAGAGTCCGAACGAGCGATCGGTCATCGTAGAAGCCCCCACCTCCGCAACACTTGGAAACGTCCGCCACTCTACTGAAGACCCGAACCGGGACAAATGAAAACGTCAAGCTCGGCGCGGCGCCCGTCCTAATGACGAGCGCCGCGCCGCGCTGTGTCTGTCGGCGGCGGCGCGAGAGTGGTCGCGCGAGGGCGCCCGGCCTACTTCTTCGCGCCGAGCACCTGCTCCTTGAAGCTCTTGGCGACCGTGAAGCGAACCTTCTTGCGCGCCGGAATCTTCACCGGCTCTCCGGTCTGCGGGTTGCGGCCCATGCGCGCCTTGCTCTGCGCCTTCCGGAAGGTACCGAGGTCGGGGATCTTGACCGGGTCGCCCTTCTTCACCGAGCTGACGACGGTCGACACCAACCCCTCCAGAATCTGCTGCGCCTGCTTCTTCGTCACATCTCCCGCCTTGGCCAACCGCTCAATCAGCTGCGACTTCGTCATATGATCCCCACCTTTCAGTTGAGTAAACCGTTGTCCTAACTGCCCGGCAAAATCGGTCCTTACTTGCCCTCAGCCCGGACCTCCTGTCAAGAGTATTCTTGTTGTTGACGGGGCGCGGATTCGCTTGTGCCCGTAGGTGAAACCGGACCTGAGCGCCCCGTCAGTCCGCGGCCGGTCGGATCAGCACGTGGCGCGACGGCTCACGGCCGACGCTCTGCGAATCGAGACCGTACGCGTCGGCGAGTTGATGCTGCAGCCGGCGCAGGTAGGCGGGGCGCGGCGACAGCTCCACCGGGCGGCGCTGCGCGATCACCTCGATCACCGCGCCCTCCGCTTCGCGCAGCGCCTCGTCCTGGTCGGGATGCGGCGCGTCGAGGTCGAACAGCTCGCGCAGGGCGAGCTCGATCTTGCCCGGGCTGCTCGACGCCACCGCGTGCACGCGCGCGCCGGGGGCGAAGCCGTCGCGCAGGCGGCGCGGCTGCTTGCGAACGATCGCGCGCAGGGTCAGCACGACGTCCGCCTGCTGCGGCGAGTCGACGACCACCGCCGGCACCTGCAGGGCGCGCACGGCGCGCTCGACGCGCTCGCGCCGGAGCGCGTACGGGAAGATGCGCAGCGGCCGTTCGCCTTGCGGCGCAACGGCGTGCGCCGGCTGCGGCACGGCGGGGGACGGTGCCGGGGCCTCGACCGACACGCTGCCGTCGGGGCGGCGGACGCGCCATTCCGGCTCGACGACCTGGTGGCGCAGCAGGCGATCGACGGTCATCGCGACGTCGACGTGCACCGCGAAGCGTTCGCGGTCGCGGATCTCGACGACGACGTCGAAGGTCGGCGGCGCCTTGCGCTCGAGCACCGTCTTCTGCGTCCGCCGCCGCCGCGCCTCCTCGTCACCGAGCGTCACCGGCTGGATGCCGCCGACGAGATCGGCGAGCGTCGGATTGGCGACCAGATTCTCGAGCGAGTTGCCGTGCGCCGTGGCGATCAGTTGCACGCCGCGCTCGGCGATGGTGCGCGCCGCCAGCGCCTCCGCCTCGGTGCCGATCTCGTCGATCACCACCACTTCGGGCATGTGGTTCTCGACCGCCTCGATCATCACCGCGTGCTGGCGCTCCGGCGCCGGCACCTGAATGCGGCGCGCGCGACCGATGCCCGGGTGCGCGATGTCGCCGTCGCCGCCGATCTCGTTCGAGGTGTCGACGATCATCACCCGCCGCTGCAGGTCGTCGGCGAGCACGCGCGCCGCCTCGCGCAGCAAGGTGGTCTTGCCGACACCCGGGCGGCCGACGAGCAGGATGCTTTTCCCGGCCTCGACGACGTCGCGCACGACGTCGATCGTGCCGTAGACCGCGCGGCCGACGCGGCAGGTGACGCCGACGATGTCGCCCATGCGGTTCCGCAACGCCGAGATACGGTGCAGGGTGCGCTCGATGCCGGCGCGGTTGTCGGCGTTGAACTGGCCGACGCGCGCCGCGACGTAGTCGAGGTCCTCGCGCGTCACCACGTCCGCGGCGAGCGGCGTGACGCCGTCGGCGAAGCGCGCTTCCGGCAGGCGGCCGAGGTCGCAGACGACCTCGATCACCTCGGCGGCACGCGGGTCGGCCCGCAGCGCATCGCAGACCCGCGGCGGCAGCACCGCGAGCAATTGGTCGAGGTTGTCCGTGACTTCCGTGCGCGTTGCTCGAACCCCAACGGCCGTGGTGGATCGCACGCCCGCAGCGTACCTCAGAAGCGGCGCGAAAGCGACGGGCGGTCGGCGGGGGCCGCGGCGTCGGCCGCCGTGGCCGCCGCGCCATCGCCCGACGGGTCGAGGACGGCGCGCGGCACGGCGCGAAGGAGCTGGGTGACCAGGCTCGACTCGCGCTTGAAGAAGCCGTCGGTGTGGAACGAGTCGCGCAGTCCGAGCAACTGATAGTCGAGGTGGTGCCCCATCTCGTGCACCAGGGTGCGCAGGAAGGTCTTGTAGGCCACCACCTGGCCGCGCTTCGCGGTCAGCATCCAGATGCTGATCACCTCGCGCTGACCGGCGGACTGATAGAGCCCGTGCAACTCGCCGCGCGCGTCGGAGGGGCGCTCGGCCTTCACCTCGACGCGCAGCGACCGCACCCGCAGCGTCGCGCACAGCTCGTCGCAGATCACCTGGGCGACCCGCGCGGTGCGCGGGCGATCGGCGTGCGCCAACGCCCACTCGAGCAGCGCCACCGCCTTGGCCAGGCGGGCGGTCACCCGCACCGGGATGGCGGCGACGGCGTTGCTGCGGTCGTACTCGCGCTGCTGGGCGCGGGAGAGGCGGTGGCGGAAGTTGGCCATGGACCGCAGCCGCCGGACGTCCTCACCGCGGCGCGGGCCGCGACGCGCCGGCCCGCAGCGCGCCGTCACCGCGCTTGCCGAGATTGCGGAACGGCGAGCCGCCGCGGCCGCCGGAATCGCACCCGGGAGCCGCGAGCAGCAGCCAGACGGCCAGCGCCGCGCCCGCCGCGGGCCAGCGCCGCGATGCCATCTACGCGGCGGAACGCGCCGGACGGCGCGACCGAGCCAGGCGGCGCGCCACCTCGCTCGGCGAATAGGGCGAGTCGTAGACGCCTGGGCGGTACCCGGTGAAGGTCAACCCCTCGAGGTCGTGGGCGTCCACCTCGACGAACACCCGCTGCAACCCCTCCGGCAGCGCCGCCGGCTCGTCGGGCGCCGGCACCGGCCGCTCGTCGGAGACCGCCCGGTGGGTTCCGATGTCGAGGGGAAAGATGAGATCGGCGAACGGGATCTCGTGGGCGGGCGCGCCGCCGGGTGCGATCCACTGTCCGCCGCGACGTCGCACGAACCAGACGCGCGCCATGGCAGCAATCCTCAATGCGTGGTGACGGCTCCGCCCGAGGTCGCGCCCAGCATCTGGCTCACGGCGTCGTAGGCCGGCGACAGCAGATGGTCGAGCGTCTCGGTGAGCAGGTGTTCCAGATCCGACAGGTCGTCCACGGTCAGCGCCGAGACGTCCTGGTGCATGCCGTGCAGCGCCCAGATGGTCGTGCGCAACCGGCTCCGCACGTCCTCCAGCGTCCGCAGCACCTCCTGGGCATCGATCGGCCCCTCATCCTGGTGCTCGTCTGACATCGCGTCCTCCCTGGGCCCGACCGTCGCCGGGTAGCGCGAAGCTGTCACGCCACCATACGCAGTGCAAGCCGAGTTGCGCCCGCCGTGGAACGGCGACCGCCCGATCGACCGACGCCGATCGTGTCCCGCCGCTCGTCCCCTGCCCGTCAGTCGCCGACCGAGTCCCAGTCGATCTCCCAGAACTCGGGGATCGCCGGTCGCAGCTCGAAGTGGCCGCCGAAGCACTGGAAGCTCGGCTGGTGCGCGAGGCGCTCGGTGAGCAGATGGCGATGGGTCGCGAGGTCCCCGCCGGGCGGCAGGCCGAGGTCCACCCGTTGGCGCTGGCCGCATTTCTTGCACGCCACGTCGACCCGCACGGGTCGCCCGCTCACGACGTCGGCCGGGGTTGCGGCGCCGGCGTGCCCGGCGCCGCGAACGGCGCGATCTGGTCGGCGCGCGCCTTGGCCTGGGCGGTGAGCGCCTCGCGCACCTTGTGCACCAGGCGATCCTGCTGCTGCACCCGCCGCTCGATGCTGCGGAACTGCGCCAGCGGCACGTTCTTCGTCGCCAGCTCCTGGTCCAGCGTCAGGTCGTGGTTGGCCTGCATCGCCGTGTACACGTCGATGTAGAGCTGCAGCTCCTCGGGCGTCACGTCTTCGCCCGGCGACGGCGCCGGCTCCTGCGCCTCGGGGCGCATGCCGAAGAGCAATGCGCCCACCAGGGCGCCCATCGCGGCGACGCCGAGGACGACGCTGGTGAGACGGACGATCATGTAGAGCGGACGCCGGGCCACGGCGCGGCCGATCCTCGCCCGATCGATCCGGCAAAGCAAGTGGCGTCGTCTCCCCACTGGCAGCCCGACGGCGATCCGCGCTAATGGTCCGGCGATGGCGCTGTCCTACGAAGCGGTGGGGGTCGATACCGAGGGCGTGGACAGCGGATTGCGCCGCCTGGCGGAGTGGATCAACGCCACCTTCGCCTTCAATCCGGCGCGGCCGATGCTGCCGCTCGGATACTACGCCAACGTGCTCCCGGTCGGCGCAGAGCTGGCGGTGGCGATCTCCACCGACGGCGTCGGCACCAAGCTGCTGATCGCCCAGCGGCTGGGGCGTTACGACACCGTCGGCATCGACTGCGTGGCGATGAACGCCAACGACGTGATCTGCGTCGGCGCCCGACCGCTGTCGCTGGTCGACTACATCGCCGTCCATCACGTCGACGGCGACGCGCTGGCCGCCATCGCCAAAGGGCTGCACGACGGCGCCCGCCTCGCCGACCTCAACATCCCCGGCGGCGAGATCGCCCAACTGCGCGAGATGGTGCACGAGAGCGAGGGGTATCCGTTCGAGCTGGTCGGCACCTGCATCGGCACGCTGCACCCGCAGCGCCTGCTGATCGGGGCCGCGGTCGACGCCGGCGACGTCGTCGTCGGCATCGCCAGCAGCGGCCTGCACAGCAACGGCTACACGCTCGCCCGCCACGCGCTGCTCGAACGCGCCGGTCTGCGCCTCGAGGGCCGGATCGCCGAGCTCGGGCGCACCCTCGGCGAGGAGCTGCTCGAGCCGACCACCATGTACGTGCGACCGGCGATGGCGATGCTCGACGCCGGACTGCCGGTGAAAGCGCTGCTCCACATCACCGGCGACGGACTGCTCAACCTGTCGCGCATCGCCGCGCCCATGGGGTTCGTCATCGACCGCCCCCTGCCGCCGCCGCCGATCTTCGCGCTCATCCAGCGCGCCGCCGACGTGAGCGAGGCCGAGATGTACCGGACCTTCAACATGGGCACCGGGCTCGGCGTCGTCGTGCCGCCCGCCGCCGCCGAGCGGGCGATCGGCATCGCCGCCGAGCACGGGCAGCGCGCCCAGGTCATCGGCTACGCGACCCCCGACGCCGAGCGGCGCATCTGGCTGCCGGCCGCCGGGTTGGTCGGCGCCGGCAAGCGGTTCCTTCCCCTGGACGGGCCGCCACCGGCGGCCTGATCGCCGGCCGGTCGATCGCCGCGCAGAATTCGGGTGCGTTAGCCCGGCGCAGCCGCTATGCGTGAGCCGATCGCTCCATGCCCGCCCGTCCGCTGATCCGCGCGCTCGCCGCCGTCTCGCTCCTGCTGCTCGCGGCGCGCGGCGCCGGCGCGATCTGCACCGCGTCGCAGATCGTCGGCGTCGACCCGAGCTGTCCCGCCGGCACGGGCCCCTGCACCATCTCCGCCACCTACAGCGTCAACGACGGCTGCACGCTCGACTTCGGCCCGCGCCCCGTCGCGCTCACCGGACGCCTCAACATCACCAACGTGATGAGCGGCACGCCCGACGAGCGCAAGCACGTCGGCAGCGCCACCATTCGCGCCGGCAGCCTGGCGATCGCCGCCAGCGGCTTCATCGACGGCATCGGCCAGGCGGCGGACGAGACCGGCGGCCTGGTGATCGTCGAGGTCACCGGCAGCTTCAGCACCGCCAAGAGCAGCCGCATCAATCTCTCCGGCAATCGCATGGGCGGCACGCTCATCGTCCGCGCCGGCACCACGGTGGTGATCGCCGGCATCATCCTCGCGGACTATCTGAACGCCGGCGCCGCCGGCGGCGTGATCGATCTCACCGCCGGCGGCGACATGACCCTGACCAGCGACAGCACCGTCTCCGCCCGCGGCGGCAACGACTCGGACGGCGGCGGCGAGATCGACCTCACCGCCGGCGGCAACATGACGGTCCAGCCGCAGCTCCGGGTCAGCGGCTACGACGGCGGCTTCGTCGAGGTCCGCGCCGAGGGCGCCCTGACGTTCGCGGCGGCCGACGCCACCGGCAACGGCGATGCCGGCAGCGGCGGCTGCATCGATCTCAGCGGCGGCGCCGGGACGACGATCACCGGCACGGTGACCGCCAACGGCACGACCGGCTCCTTCATGAGCGGCGGCTGCGGCGGCCTGATCTGCATCGACGGCGACGCGGGGACCCTGACCGTCGCGTCGAGCGCCGCCATCAACGCCAATGGCGCCTCGCCGGACGGCGGCGGCGGTCAGGTGTCGCTGGTGAGCGCCGGCTCGGTCGTCGTCAGCGGCGCCATCCAGGCGCGCGGTCCGACGGGCGGCATCGACGGCGGCACCTGCGGCGGCGACATCTGCATCGATGCCGGACTCGACGCGACCGTCAACGCCAGACCGAACGCCAACAACGCGACGCTCGATGCCAGCGGCAGCGATGCCGGCGGGGCGCTGGAGATGATCGCCGGACGCGACATCACGGTGAACGGCAAGGTCGACCTGCGCGGCCGCGAACAATGCGCCTACGGCGGCGATGCCGTCCTGCGCGCCGGCAACAAGGGCCCCGGCCAGCTCACCCTCGGCGCCACCATCGACGTCAGCAGCGCCCGCGCCTGCTCGCTCGACGACGGGACCGGCGGCAGCACCGATCTGTTCGGCTGCAACGTCACCCTGACCAACGCCGCGTCTCTCCTCGCCACCGCGCCGTACGGCGGCCAGCACACCCTCACCGCCCGCGAGCAACTCAGCATCCAGGGCCTGGTCGACGCCACCCGTACCCTCGGCAGCGGCCTCAACGGCAAGACCCTCCTCCAGCACACGGCGCGGAAATCCCCCAACCTGGTGGGTGCCACCTTCCGGCCGGCGCCGCAGATCCAGGCGTTCACCACCTGCCCGACCCAGGGACCGACGATGCCGGCCTGCCTCGACCCCTGCCCGACCTGCGGCAACGGCCAGGTGGAATACCCCGAGACCTGCGACCTCGGCGTCATGCCGCCGACGAGCTGCAACGGATGCTCGGCGTTCTGCCAGATCGAGGACTGCAACGACGGCCTGACCTGCACCGGCGATCAGTGCCTGCCCACCATCGGCTGCCGCCATCGCGTCACGCCGGCGTGCACCGAGCCGCCGACGCCGAGCCCGACCGCCACCGGCACGCCGCCCACGGCCACCGTGACGACCACCCCATCCGCCACGCGGACGGCGACGGAGACCCCGACGCCGCCTCCGACCGCGACCCCGACCGCGACCCCAAGCGCCACCGTGCCGCCGAGCGCCACGCCCACCCCGTCTGCGACGCCCTCCGCGACGGCGACGCCGACCGCCACGGCGACGGCAAGCGACACGGCAACGGCAACCGCGACGGCGAGCGCCACGGCCTCCGCCAGCGCCACCGCGAGCCGAACCGCTACCGCCACCGGCACCACAACGCCCAGCGCGTCTGCCTCCGCGACCGCCGCCGACACGCCGACGCCGCTCGCCACCGCCACGCCGGTGGACAGCGTCACGCCGCCGCCGACCGCCACCGCGACCGCCAGCGCCACGCTCGAGCCGTCCGCGACGGCGAGCGCCACCGCCACCAGCGCGCCGCCCGCGTGCGCCGGCGATTGCAACGGCGACGGCAGCGTGACCGTCAACGAGCTGATCACCGGCGTCAACATCGCCCTCGGCAACAGCGCCGCCGACGCCTGCCCCTCGTTCGACCGCAACGGCGACGGGGCGGTGTCGATCAACGAGCTGATCGCCGCCGTCAACGCGGCGCTGACCGGCTGCTGAGGATGAACGACGACGCGACCGCCGAGGCGATCCTGCGGCGCTTCCGCCGCGTCGCGGTGGTCGGCATCTCCGCCGACCCCAGCCGGCCCTCACACGAGGTCGCGACCTATCTGCGCCACGCCGGCTACCAGATCCTGCCGGTCAACCCGGCGCTCGCCACCTGGGAGGGACTCGTCTGCGCCCCGGACCTCGCCGCGGTGCCGCCGCCCCTCGAAGTGGTCGATATCTTCCGCCGCTCGGAACACGCCGGCGCGGTGGTCGACCAGGCCATCGCCGCCGGTGCCCGCGCCGTGTGGATGCAGATCGGCGTCACCGATGCCGACGCCGCCGCGCGCGCGCGCGCCGCCGGCCTGCTGGTGGTGATGGACCGCTGCATGCTGCGCGAGCACCAGCGACTGCTGCGCTAGCGATCCGCCTCGCCCGTCGGCGCCAGGCGCGGACCGCGTCGCCTGCGAGCTGCCGGCCGACGGCTGAAGGCCGCCGGTTCAGTGGTCGCCGTGCTCGCCGGGCGGATTCGTCCGCGCCGCGAACTCGCGCTGGCCCTGCACCTCGCGGAAGTGGCCGAGGGCCCAGCGCACGGTGGGAAAGGCGAGGTCGCCCCAGGGGATCTCGTCCCAGGTGAACAGCCCGACCTCCAGGCTCTCCGGACCGGCGGCGACGTCGGGACTGAGCAGCCGGGCGCGGTAGATCACCTGCACCTGGCTGACGCGCGGGATGTTGTAGACGGCGAGCAGGGCGTCGATCTCGATGCGCGCCAGCGCTTCCTCCCAGGCCTCGCGCGCCGCGCCGTCGACGGTCGCCTCCCGCGCCTCGAGATACCCCGCCGGCAGGGTCCAGAACCCGCGTCGCGGCTCGATCGCCCGCTTGCAGAGCAGGATGCGGTCGCCCCACGTGCACACGGAGCCGACCACGACCTTCGGATTCTCGTAGCTGACGAACCCGCAGGTGTCGCAGACCAGCCGCTCGCGGTTGTCGCCGTCCGGCGTGCGGCGGGAGAAATGGTCGGGATGCTGGGGGTTCGCCATGGGCGGAGTGTGCACGGCCGGCTGCGCACGGACAAGGGGCGCGCCGGCTCCCGCCAGACGGGACGGGCGCGTTGCATGAGGCACCGGCGCGGCGCATGTTCCCGGCATGGAACCGTGGGAACTGGCGGCGCGCGAGGCGATCCGCGAGCTCGTCGCCGCCTACGCGCACGCGGCGGACTCGGGGCGCTTCGACGAGGTCGCCGGACTCTTCGCCGCCGACGGCGTGCTCGAGACGCCGGACCGTGTCGAGCATCGCGGCCGCGACGGCATCCGCGCCTTTCTCGGCGGCACCGGCGCGGCCCTCGCCAGCGTCACCGCGGCGCCGCTCATCCGCCACCACGTCAGCAACCTGCGCATCGCGGTCAGCGGCGCCGACGACGCGACCGGCGCCGCCTACTTCTTCGTCGTCACCGAGCGCGGCCCCGACCACTGGGGCCGCTACCGCGATCGCTACGTCCGCGGCGCCGAGGGGTGGCGCTTCGCCCACCGCCGGGTGCGCCTCGACGGCTACGCCGCCACGAGCTGGGTCGCCGAGCGGCGCCGCTGAGCGGCCCGCCGCCGCGCCCGGCTCGCCGGCCGAAACGCGCGCGGGGTGCCGATCGGCGACCGGCACCCCGCGCAGCCTGGAGGAGACGGGCGAGTTACGGCGCCGCCGGTTTGCGGATGACGCCGGAGGCGACGATTGCCGAGAGGCTGCCGTTCTCCGAGGTCACCTTCACGGTGATGGTCACCGGCGTGTCCGCATCGCCCTGGCCCGGCGTGTCGTCGAGCAGGGTGAAGTGGAAGCGGGTGAGACCCTCGACCAACTGGTTGAACGACTGGCCATCGGGAATGGTGATGTCGCCGCCGATCACCTGGCCGGCGTTGGCTTCGACGGAGATCGTCGAGCCACCGACCAGCGGGTTGCGCAGGTCGTCGTGCACCAGCAGCTCGAAGGTCTGGCCGCCGCCGTCGGGGATGTCGAACGAGGTCGGCAAGGCCAGCGGCGACTGGGTCGGCCCGGAGAAGGTGACCGGGAACTGGGCGAAGACCAGGATGTTGTTGTCCCAGACCCCGGGCGTGCCCTGGATGCCCCAGACGCCGTCGAGCGACCCGGTGTCGATGAAGAGCTCGAACTCGGTGTCGGGATCGAAGGCGCCGTTGCACAGCGAGCTCGGCGCAAAGTAGTTGCACAGGGTGTCGGTCGGCCGCATCGGGCGAGCCAGGTCCGACGGCAGCGGCCGGTAGTCGATGAACGGCTCGCGCACCATGTCGGTGGTGATGAGCTCGCCGGCGTCGAACCTGCCGTTGCCGTTGTTGTCGAGGAAGCCCTCTTCGCCGCGGGTGAAGGCGAGCACGGTGACGATGCCCGAGTCGGGGATGTTGCCCTCGGTGATCAGCGTCGCCGAGGCGACGCCCGCGGAATTGGTGGAGACCGGGTCGACGATCGAGGCGCCGTTGGTGGTGAAGGACACCGAGGTCCCCGGTGGCACGGCGTTGCCGAAGCGGTCGTTGACGTAGGCCGAGACCTTGTCCTCGATCCCGAAGCGGACGCGGCCGGCGACGTTCAGCTTCTCGGCCGCCATGCTGAACCGCGTCTGCGCCGGCGGCGCGCCGACGATCTTCACCTGGGTCGACTGGGCGAAGAGGTCGGGGGTGCCGTCGCTGTTGGCGTCGACCTGGGCGATCACCTGCACCGACGTGGTGCGGATGCCGCTGGTCAGCGTGGTGCTGACGAGGCCCTGGTCGTTGGTGACGCCCGACAGCGGCGCGATGGTCTCGCCGCCGATGGCGGTGACGACGAAGGTGACCGGCAGGTTGCGCACCGGGTTGGTGTGCTGATCGGTGACCTTGAAGGTCAGCACCGATTGCTCGGTGAGGCCCGAGGCGCGGACGCCGATCTGGGTCGGCTGGGCGCTGACGAAGGCCACCGCCGCGGCCGGCAGGGTCGGCGTCGCGGTCGCGGTCGGGGTGCTGGTCGCCGGCGGCGTGCCGGTGACCGTCTCGGTCGGCGTGCCGGTGCTGGTGCCGGTCGGCGTCGCGGTGGCCGTCGGCTGGGTCGCGGTCGGCGTCGCCGGCCGCGAGTCGGGGAGGACGATGGTGGTGACGTCCTCGATGACCATGCCGGCGGCGGTGCGCACCCGCGCCCGCACCTGCACGGAAGTGCCCTGCTGGCTCTGCGTGTACTTGATGCAGGACAGCGCGTCGCCGGGTTGCGGGATCACCGTCAGCGAGCCGACATCGCACGGCGCCTGGCCGTTGGTGAAGCCGGGGCTGGTGACGGACACGCCGGGCACCGGGGTCACCAGGCTGAAGCTGACCGGCACGCCGTCGGCGACGGTGACGCCGAGGGAGTTGGTGACCAGGGCGCCGAGCACGCTGGTGAACGTGCCGTCGCCGTTGTCGGAGCGCTGGTTGACGAACAGGTCGACGCTGATGAACGCGGCGTTGCTGCCGTGCACCGCGATCGGCGCCTCGGTGGTGCGACCGAGCGCGTCGGTGACCGTCAGGCTCGCGTCGCCGACCTGCGAGCCGGCGCGCACGGTGACCGTGCCGCCGTCGCCGACCGAGCTGCTGCTCAGGCAGAGGTTCGGCGCCGACAGGGTGAACGGCGGCCGCGCGCCGGTGATGGTGAAGGTCTGGCTGGTGCCGTCACAGGACGGCGCGCCGCTGACGCCGGCGAGGAGGTCGGCCTGCGGCGGCGCGATCGCCGGCAGGCCGGGGGTCGGCGTCGGCGTGTCGGTCGGCGTCGCCGTGAACGTCGCGGTGGCGGTCGGCGTCGCCGTGTCGGTGGGCGTCGGCGTCGAGGTCGGCGTGAAGGTGAAGGTCGCCGTCGGGGTCGGCGTGTCGGTCGGCACCGGCGTGCCGGTCGGCGCCGGCAGGAGGACGCCGGCGGCGGAGATGAAGCGCGAGCCGTTGCCGCCCGGCGCGCTGCCGCTGGCCTGCGAGTCGACGCTGACGTTCACCGACAGGTTCTGCCGCGTCGTCGGCTCGCCTTCCTTCTCGTCGACGACGCGGAAGGTGAAGATGTTGAGCCCGGCGATGTACGACCCGAAGCTCTCGGAGTCGGGCAGCACGATCTCGGACGGGATGCCGAAGAGCTTCGCGCCCTCGCCGGCGAGCTCGACGGAGATCGTCGAGCCGCCGACCAGCGGGTTGAGGTCGCGGTCGGAGACGGTGAGCGTGAACTGCTGCTCGCCGCCGTCCGCGATGGTGAAGGTGCGGGGCTCCAGCGTGAGCACGGTGGGGGCGGAGAAGGTGACCGGGATCGAGGCGGAGAGCAGCGCGTTGCCGTCCCACACCCCCGGCGACTGGGCGCTGTCCCAGACGCCGTTGCCGTTCACGTCGATGAAACGCTCGGCCGCGTTGCTGTCGTAGCGGCCGTTGCCGTTGGTGTCCGTGTAGGGCTCGGCGTCGTCGTGACGGCCGTTCTGGTTGGTGTCGACGTACGGCTCGCCGACGTCGAACACGCCGTTGCCGTTGGTGTCCGAGTACGGCTCCTCGGCGTCCCAGCGCCCGTTGCGGTTCGTGTCGGTGAACGGCTCGGGCGGATCGTACCGGCCGTTGAAGTTGGCGTCGATGAACGGCTCCGGCGCGTCGACGAAGACCTCGTCGGCATCGTGGATGCCGTTGCCGTTGCTGTCGACGAACGACTCCTCGCCGCGCGTCGTGGCGAGGACGGTGACGATGCCGTCGGGCGGCACGCCGCCCTCGCTGATCAGCGTCGTGGTGGCGCGGCCCGCGTCGTCGGTCTGCTCCTGGTTGAAGACGCTGGCGCCGTTGGAGGTGAAGTTGACCACCGTGCCCGGCGCCACCGCGTTGCCGAAGTGGTCGTTGAGGAAGGCGGTGATCTCGTTCTCGATGCCGAAGGTGACGCGGCCGGCGATGTTGACGAAGTTGGCGGCCAGGCTGAAGCGGTCGGCGCTCGGCGGGCCGCCGACGATGTTCACCGGCGTGAACACGTTGACCACCTCGTTGATGCCGTCGCCGTTGACGTCGATGGTGGCGGTGATCTGCGCCGCCGAGGCGAGCGTGCCGGACGTCACGGTGGTGCGCACGATGCCGTCGGCATCGCTGATCGCCTCCGGCGTGATGCTGGCGCCGCCGACGGCGGCGAGGAAGAAGCGCACCGGCACGTTGGCGATCGTCTGGTTCAGGCGGTTCTTGACCGCGAACGACACCACCGACTGGGTGGGTCGGCCGGAGGACTGGACGCCGATGACCTCCGGCGTCGCGCCCTCGAGGGTGATCACCGCCGGTCCGGCGCCGGGGCTCGGGCCGCTGGAGGCGACGGTCAGCTTCTCGGTGAGGCCAGCGCTGCGCGGCAGGCCGCCGCCGTAGACGGTGACCGTGACCTCGGTCCCGTCGGGCGTCCCCGCCGGGAGCGTGAGCGTCGCGTTGGCGAGGCCGCTGGCATCGGTCAGCGCGCTGCTGGTGAACACCGGCGGCGTGCTGCGGAAGGCGCCGAGCGTGGTCTCGAAGTTGATCTTCACGTTCGGCACCGGGTCGCCGTTGCGATTGCGCGCCAGGGCGGTGATCAGGGAGAGACCCGGATTGAGGTCGGTGACGACGACCTCGCTCGGGTTCGCCAGGGCGAGGAAGTCCTGGACGACGCCCGGCAGGGTGATCGTCCGCATGCTGGTGACCGAGGCCGATTCGACCTGGACCTGCAGCTCGGCGCCCGCCATGTCCCGCGGGAAGATCAGGCAGGTGGTGGCGTTGCCGGGCTGCGCGATCACCGGCGAGCCGGTCTGCGAGACGTACTGGGTGACATCGCAGGGCGGCGGCGCGTTGGTGGTCGGGAAGCCGATGACGCTGGTGCGTCGCGACTGCGTGTCGGTCGGGCCGAACGGCACCACGGTCATCGACACCGGCGTCCCGTTCTCCACGGTGTTACCGAAGGCGTCGGTGACGATCGCCGTCAACGTGCTCAACTGGGTGCCGTCGTTGTTGTCGATCGCCAGCGGGTTCACGGTCAGCGACAGCCGGCCGGGCAGGCCGGCGGTGACGGTGACCAGCAGCCCCCGGCTGATGATGCACTGCTCGCCGGGCGTCTTGGGATTGCTGCACGGCTCGCTGAACTCGGCGCCGATCGTGGTCGGAATCTCCGCCTGCACGACCGCCGTCCCCAGCCCGGTGCCGGAGCGCAACTGGATCTGGGCGTTGCCGGCCTGGTCGGTGTAGGCGATGAAACGATTGGCCGGGTTGAGGTCGCAGGTCTCGCCCGGCGGGCACCCGTTGTCGTCCTCGCAGATCAGGTGCGACACCGTGCAGTAGCCGCCGGTCTGGTTGAGCGGCAGCAGCACCGCGCCAGCGGCGCTGCTGAGCGACGACAGCGAGAAGCGCACCTCGGCGTCGCGCAGCTTCGAGCCCTGGTTGTCGAAGACGTTGACGACGACGCTGCTCAGCTCGCGGTTGCCGCTGCCGCGGACGCGGATGCGGTTCGGGCTGGCGCTCATGGTGGCGCTCGCCGCCTCGCCCCGGATGGTGGCGCCGGTGTCGCCGCGCTGGCACTCGTCGCGGCCGGGGACGACGAACAGGTTGACCTCGCCCTCGACGCCGCCGGCGCGAGCCTTGATGCTGTAGGGCAGGATGTTGCCGCTGTCGTCGCGCAGCACCGGCGACCCCGCCGGGACCTGCAGCGTCGTGGTCGCGGTGCCGCGCTGCCCGTTCACCTCGCCGGTGGTCGCCACCAGCGGAATGACCTGGCCGAGCGGCGAGACGAAGAGGACATTGACGTTGTCGATCGGCTTGTTGTCGGGATCGAAGACGATGGCGCGCAGGGTGACGCTGCCGCCGAGGTCGGTGCCGCAGGTCGCGTCGCTGACCTGCGCCAGCACGGTGGCGATGGTGCGGGTGGCGGCGCCCGGATTGACCCGGAAGCTGACGCTCCCCTGCTTGTCGCCCGCCTTGGCGTTGACGGTGATCTCACCGGGCGCGGCGACGCCCGGCGGCACGACGATCTGCACCTGCGCCACGCCCTCCTGGACGGCGCCGTCGGGCAGCACGACGGTGCGGGTCGTGGTCGCGATCGGGCGCAGGTAGCCGACCTTGGGATCGAAGTCGAAGATGATGCTGATGTTGTCGAGCGGACGATTGTTCTTGTCGAAGGCGATCGCGTAGACGTTCACCGTGCCGCCGTTCTGCGAGCTGATCGAGAACGGATCGGCCTCCATGTAGATCGTCGTCACCTCGCCGATGTCCTGCGGCGTCGCGGTGGGCGTCCCCCCGCTGCCGTGCGTCGCGGTCGGCGTGCCGACCGGCGTCGGCGGCGTGCCCTGGACGGCGACGCGGATCTGCACCGCGATTCCGAGATCGGTCCGGGTCGCGGTGATCGTCGCGTTGCCGCCGAAGTTGCCGGTGACCGTGCCGCCGAACAGTCCCGCGCCGTCGGTGCTGCCGCTGGTCGGGCTGACGCTGACGCTCAGGGTCGAGCTCGTGACGGTCACGGGCACGCCGCCCTGGGCGCTGCCGCCCGCCTTGGTGACGACCGAGAAGGTCGTGGCGTTGCCCGCCCCGGGCAGGATGATCAGATTGGCGAGACCGATGCAGATGCGGTTGCTGCTGTCGCAGAGCTGATTCGGCAACGGCGTCGGCGCGCCGCCACCGCCGCCACCGCCACCACCGCCGCCACCACCGCCGCACCCGGCGAGCAGCATCAGCGACGCCCCCGCCACCAGACTCATTCCCCGTCGGCTCATCCTGACACCTCCCACGATCACAGCCCCGCGCCTCGTCCGCCCGCCGTTCCGCATGGCCGAATGCTCAGTTGCCGCTGTTGGTGTTCTGGCAGTTGTTGGCGTCGAAGAATCCCGCCACCAGGCCCGCCTTGATGGTGAAGCGCTTGCCGCTGGCGTCGCTGCCGGAGAACGTCACGTTGGTCTGGTAGGTCTGCGGCACGACGTTGCCCTGGTCGATGGTGCCGGTGTCGAAGTTGATCCGCGGGCAGCGATGATCGCCGCGCACCAGCTCCTTGGTCACGAAATCGAAGAGCAGCACCTCCACCGAGGTCTCGACGTGCTGGCACGTCCCCAGCACGCCGCAGTCGCTGTCGCTGCCGCACTGCCGGCTCGAGTTGCTGCACGAGCCGCCGGCCAGGATGGCGGCGATGCTGGCGGTCCGCGGCGGCACGCCGCTGCCGGGGATCGACACGGTGTACTTGTCGAGCAGGATCGGCGACGCGCCCATGTTCATGAAGATCGCGTTGGCGCGCGTCTGGGTGAACGTCTCGAATTCGATGTTGAACAGGTCGCCGGTGAAGTTGCAGATGCTCTGGCAGACGTCCACGTCGGCGTCGGTGTTGCCGACCAGATCCTGCTGAGTGATGCCCTCGCCGCTGAAGGTGATGAACTGCATGGTCAGCGAGTCCTGGCCGCCGCTCGAGTCGAACCCCGAGCTGCCGCAGCTCGCCACCGCCACCGCCGCGCTCAGGGCGCACGTCACCCGCACGATAGAAATCCACCGCATGACAACCTCCCAACAGATCCCGGCGACCGGTCGGCGGCCGGGACGGTATGTGGTGCCCGCTCACGCCTTGGCGTGCGCCAGCACCTCCTCGCCGCTCACCAGCTCGAAGCGGACGCGTCCGATGTCCTCGATCACCACGAATTTGATCCGGCCGTTGGCCGCTTTCTTGTCGGCGGCGGCGGCGAGCGCGAGATTCGGCGTCAGCAACTCGGCCGGGATCTCGGTCGGCAGGCCGGCGCGCCGCAGCAGCCCCTCGATGCGCTGCGCCACCGCCGGCGCGCAGATGCCGCGCGCCACCGAGAGCCGGGCCGCGAACGCCATGCCGATGGCGACCGCCTCGCCGTGCAGGTAGCCGCGGTAGTCGGTCAGCACCTCGATGGCGTGCGCCATGGTGTGGCCGAAGTTGAGCACCGCGCGGTACTCGCCCTCCCGCTCGTCGGCGGCGACGACGGCCGCCTTGATGGCGCAGTTCTGCCGCACCACCTCGATGCACAGCGCCTCGTCGAGGCGCATCACGTCCTCGATCCGCTCCTCGAGCAGGGCGAACAGCGCCGGGCCGAGGATGGCGCCGTGCTTGATCACCTCCGCCATGCCGGCCCTGACCTCGCGCGGTGGCAGGGTCTTCAGCGTCCGCACGTCCACCCACACCAGGCAGGGCTGGTGGAAGGCGCCGATCAGGTTCTTGCCGCCGGCGTGGTTCACCGCCGTCTTGCCGCCGACCGACGAGTCGACCTGCGCCAGCAGCGTCGTCGGCACCTGCACGAAGGGCACGCCGCGCATGAAGGTCGCGGCGGTGAAGCCGGTGAGGTCGCCGATCACGCCGCCGCCGAGCGCCACCAGGGCGCAGCCGCGATCCATGCGCGCGTCGACCAGGCGGTCGTAGAGGAACGTCAGCCAGGCGAGGTTCTTGTGCTCCTCGCCGTCCGGCACCTCGAGCACCGTCGGCTCGAAGCCGGCGCCGGTGAGACTCTGGACGAGGGCGTCGCGGTAGAGCCGGCCGACCGTCGGGTTGGTGACCACCGCGAGGCGGCGACCGAGGCCGAAGTCCTTGAGCCGGCTGCCCAGCGCGGGCAGGGTCCCGGCGCCGATGTCGATCGGATACGAGCGCTCGCCGAGGTTGACCGTCACGGTCGCGCGCGGGCTCATGCCGGGATCTCCGATCCGCCGCGCCGGCGGAGGAAGGCGAGCACGTCGGCGACGACGTCGTCGACGCCGCGGCCCGAGGTGTCGAGCGTGAGGTCGGCCTGCGCGTAGGCGGCGGCGCGCTCGGCGAGCAGCGCCGCGAGACGGGCGGCGGGATCATCGCCCTGGAGCAGCGGCCGGACCACGCGCGCGGCGCGTGCCCGCTCGAGGATCACCTCGGGCCGCGCCGTGAGGCAGACGATCGGCGCCGCCGCCCGCAGCGCGGCGAGATTGTCGGGATCGACGATGGCGCCGCCGCCGGTGGACACCACGGCGCGCGGCACCGCCAGGGCGTCGGCGATGGCGCGCCGCTCGGCGGCGCGGAAGGCGGCTTCGCCGGCGGTGGCGAAGATCTCCGCCACCGACCGGCCCGCGGCGCGCTCCACCAGGGCGTCGGTGTCGACGAACGCCGCGCCGAGGCGCGTCGCCAGCCGTTCCCCGACGGCGGTTTTTCCCGTGCCCATCATGCCCGTCAGCACCACGATCGTCATCGCGCTCCGCGACTCATCCGTTGGGGTCGCCGTCGCGATTCTCCCACAGTTGCTGCGCCGTCGGCAGCGCCGTGGCGGCGCCGGAGGCCGTGTGCAGCACGCGCGGGGTGAGGAAGACGAGCAGATCCTCGCGGCGCTTCTGCTTCGACTCGGCCTGGAAAAGCCACTTGATGCCCGGGATGTCCATGAACCAGGGCACGCCGTTGACGTTGTCGGTCTGGGTGTCGCGGTAGATGCCGCCGAGCACCACCGTCTGGCCGTCGCGCACGAGCACGTGCGAGGTCGCCTGGCGGGTGATCTCGGTCGGGATGTTGTCGACGGTGCGGGTGAAGTCCGCCTGGCTCGACTTGGCGAACATGTCGAGCAGCACGAACCCGTCCGAGGACACCTGCGGCGTCACCTCGAGGGTGATGCCGGTCTCGATCTTCTCGGTGGCGGTCGTCGCGGTGCCGGCGCTGCCGCCGGCGCCGGTGTTGACCACGGTGCCGGTCGACGGCAGGCGGACGCGCAGAATGGTCAGGCTCTGGATGGTGGCGGCGACGTTGTTGAGGGTGACGACGCGCGGCCGGGAGATGATGCGGCCCTTGCCGCGCCGCTCGAGCGCCGTCAGGCGGACGTCGAGCGAATTGGCGCCATTGAGCGAACCGAGCGCCAGGTCGAGCGCCGTGCCGGCGCCGGGGGCGACGTTGTTGGCCGGGAAGTCGACCAGGAACGGCACGCCGTTGCTGCCGCCGAGCCCGGAGCCGCCGAAGTTGATGGTGCCGGGGAAGTTGGCGCCGGTGCTGGTGCCGGTCTGCGGGCCGATGTTGGCCTTGTACCCCCACTGGACGCCGAGGTCGCGGGCGAAGTCGCTGGTCGCCTCGACGATGTTCGACTCGATCAGCACCTGCGGGATCTGCACGTCGAGCCGCGTCACGAGATCGCGGGCGTTGCGGATGCCGCGCGCGATGTCGCGCACGATCAGCGTGTTGGTGAACTCGTCGACCATGACGCTGCCGCGGCGCGAGAGCACGCCGTACTCCTCGTCGTTGTCGCTCTTGCCGGTGCCGCGGCCGCCCTGGGTCTGGAGCTGCGAGCGGGCGGCGCCGCTGATCAGATCGGCGAGCTTCTTGGCCTTGGCATAGTTCACCTGCAGGTAGGCGACCTGCAGCGGTTCGACGGTCTGCGCCGCGCGCTGCGCCTTCTGCTGCTCCTCGCGCTCCTCGCGCAGCCGCTTGACGGTGGAGATGCGGAGGACGTTGCCCTCCTGCACGCTCTCCAGGTTCTGCGCCTGCATGACGATGTCGAGCGCCTGGTCCCAGGGGACGTCGTTCAGGCGCAGCGTGATCTGGCCGGTGACGTCGTCGGTGGCGACGATGTTGATGCCGCTGACGTCGCCGAGCAGGCGGATGACGTTGTGGACGTCGGCGTCCTTGAGGTCGAGCGAGATCGGCTGGCCGTAGTAGAGGCGCTTGCCGCGCGGGTTGGCGGTGCTCTCGACGTTGACCTGCACGGGCGGCGGCGGAATCGCCGGCGGGGCCGGCGGCGGCGGCGCGGCCGCCATGGCGCGCGGCGGCGGCGCCGCGGCGTGCGCGACGGCGGCCAACGGCACCGGCGCGGGCGCGGCGGCGACGCCGGGGACGGCGCGCTGGGTGAAGACGATCGCCTCGCGCACCGGCTGGTCGGTGCCCCTGGGCTCGCCGAGGAAGGCGACGATGGTGTCCTTGAGATCGTCCACCGTGTACACCGGCGCCTGGTCGCCCTTGAGCATCAGCGTCAGGCGGATCTTGCCCGGGTCGCTGCCGATCTGGACCTGCGACACCAGCGGGTTCTCGACCGCGTAGCGCTCGGCGAGGACGTTCTCGCCGGTCGGGCCCGAGATCTCGATGAGCAGGCGATTGGGGTTGCTGAGCAGGACGTGGCTGACGTCCTGCGGCGGCCGGTTGAGCTTGGCGAAGACCCCCTGCTGGCCGTTGTCGTCGATGATCTTGAGCTCGCGGATCAGCAACACGTCGGCGTCCGCCGGCGCCGGCGCGACGCTGACGTTGGTGACGTTCTCGGATGACTCGATGGCGGCGCGCTCGCGCGGCCCCCCCTCGTCCAGCGCCGCCTGCGGCGGCGCGCATGCGGCCAGCAACATGGCCGCGCCGAGCACCGCGAGATGGCGACGCTCCACACCCAACCCACTGCCCACTCGCTTCATCGCTTCACCCCGCTGTCGTCCTTCTTGTCGTCCCTGGGCATCTCCACGACGACCTGGTGCGGCTGCTGGCGCCCGTAGTAGTCGAGGACGATTTCCTCCACGACGAGGCGACCCGGTTCGATCGACTTGACGACGCCGTGTCGACGCCCGATGGGCGTCCCCGGCGTGACGATGTAGCCCATGCCGCTGTTGTCCTGCAGCATCGCCCGCGGCGGCCGCATGTCGAGCACCA